>CAZPUF010000020.1:0-23127 GCA_964589705.1 uncultured Saprospiraceae bacterium
AAATAACATAAGTTGCACTAGATTTTTTAAACAATAATCTGAACATGAACCGATTTATGACCCTAACTAGGGATATCCTAGTTGTGGCTAGTCTTCTGTTTCCCATAGCAGATTTAGCCGGGCATGACTCTCTTAACTTAAGTGAAGAGACGCTTGCTTGTAATGACTTAGTCAATGTATCTGCTAACGCTACCTGCGGAATAGAACTTGATCCTACAGATTTGTTAGAAGGAGAAGATCCTTTAGGCACTTATGAGTTAGAAATATTTTCTACTCCTGGTTTTCCAATAGACCAAAGTGATGTAAGTAATTACATTGGTAGGCAACTAACTTATAATGTAACTGACCTCTCCTCAGGGGTTACCTGTTGGGGTCACATCATTATAGAGAACAAAGTAGCACCGGAGGTGGCTTGCGCAACTTGTAATGATCCCGAGGTTACAGACCCAGATTGTATTCTCAATTGTGCACAATTACCTCTATTTACACAATTCGATCCTATTACTGGCAAGAGAGGATACGATATCAATTTGTTAGATCAAATTATTCCTTCTGACCCCAACACTTTTATTAGTGATAATGTGTCACTTAATTGTGGTCAACCTGTTTCAGTAACATTTGTGGACGGAAGTAACCCAATTCCGGGTAGTCGTAGTGTATTATTTACTAGAAGATGGACAATCCAGTACGATGGTGCTGGTGGACCTTCACAAGTTCAATGTTCTCAGTATTACAGATTTGATCCAATTGGGATAACTGACGACGAGGGTAATCCTATCTTAATTGAAGGAGATGGTACACCTATAGAGGATGTTATCATCATGCCTCAGAAAAATATATTGATTCCACTATGTAATTCAGGTGCTTCACCAGCTGAGATTGCTGCATTCTATGATGATCCGATGACAGTAGATAGAGATTCGGATGATGACGGATTGGATCCAGATGAGTTTGATATAGACTGCGTAATAGAAAGTAATGAAGGGATCTGGAGAGCCTACCCTCATTACTACCTACATGGCATTAGACCATCCGGATTACATGCTCAACCACTCTTAGATGAAGTATGTTCTTTGAGAGCACTTTATTCAGATGTCGTCTTTGATGCATGTGCTATGGATTGTGTTGGAAATAGCAAAATTTCTCGTAGCTGGAGTATCATTGACTGGGCGAAAAATGAGTTCTTAGAATATAATCAGGTAATAGATGCAATAGATAATAACGGACCCACGTATACTGTCAAGGATATCAATGCAAGTGTTGTAGCTGGTAATTGCACTGCAGATGTACTTGTTCCACAACCTGAACATTTAATAGACGATTGTGATCCAAATGCCAGCTACCGAGTAGTTATCCCTGCAAGTATATATGCAATTGAGGGCAGTGCAGAATCTGGTTTTGTTGTGAAGGGATTGCCTGTTGGTATATATAACCTACTTTATATAGCAGAGGATTGCTGTGGCAATATAAATGAGACAGGCGTCAAGTTGGAGGTATCAGATCTAACACCACCAATTGTCGTCCTAACCAGGAATCTTGTAGTAGACCTAGTTCCATCAGGCATAATCAACGAACCAGACAGAGGTATCGCAAGAGTACATGCACGTGACATAGATAATGGTAGTTTCGATGGATGTTCTACAGTGGAGATAGCTATTAGAAGGCCATTTTCTTGTACTCCACAAGATACTATCTGGGGAGAAGCTGTAGAGTTCTGTTGTAACGACTTAGTGGATGTCAATGCAAAAGTGATAGATATTGAATTCAGAGCCACAGATTTAAAAGGAAACCAGAACTTTGGTCTAGCGACAGTTACCTTGGAAGATAAAGGTGTTGGTACAGTCTGTGCTCCAGACATGGCTCTCGGATGTGATCAGGATCTATTTAATTATGACCTAACTGGTATACCTCAATTATTGACCAGTTGTGAGAACCTTCCATTGGCAATAGATACATTGGATACCAATGAAAGAACTGAACCAAGAAGAAAAAGAGCCAATGAAGGAAATGTACCAGGGTACATAGGAGTAGAAGTCCCAGCCTTTGACCGTGGTTGTGGTTTTGGTGCGATAAGAAGGCAATGGAGAGTAGGTGGAAATACCATCTGCGAACAATGGTTCGTCATCGAGCCATCTGGAGAAGCGTTTGATCCCTCTACGATAGTATTTCCTGAAGATGTCCGCGTGGAATGCCCTGATTTTAAATCAACGGAACCTACGTGGCAATCAGCAACCTGTAATTTGATAGCTCTGAGTTTGGATAGCGATACATTGACTTTCCTTCCAGACGCCTGTGTTAAAATCCTTAATGAATGGTCCATCATAGACTGGTGTGTGTATGATCCGACTGATTCTGATCTGAATAACATAGCAGAGCCATCTGATACAGGAGAAGTAGAAGGAAGATATACTCATACACAAGTGATCAGTGTAGATGACAATACACATCCAGCTCTTACGACCGATACTGACATCGTCTTTAGTGTGGATGGTACTTGCCTAAGTAAAGGACTCACTTTCACTGCAGTCGGCCTAGATGAAGGTAGATGCCCTACGCCACTTCTCGGATGGACTGCCAATGTAGACTTAGAAAATGATGGAGTCATTGATTACGAGTACAGTACACTAGCACCAATATTCACAGCTAATGGAGACCCAAATCCGTTTTACCTGGCAAGAACTATCAATGGAGAACCTGTCTCATTTATCCTTCCAGACGGCATAGCAGCCAGTAAAAGGAGACATAAAGTAGACTGGATTCTGCGTGACGGATGTAATAACCAGACGACTACAGAGACTTATTTTACTGTAGAAGATAATTCTCCACCTACACCATATTGTCTGAATCTCGGTACAACAGTAATGGAAAATGGGGAGGTTGAATTATGGGCTATTGACTTTAATGTCGGCAGTTTTGACCAATGTAGTGAAGATGAGAACTTGTTCTTCACATTTACAGATGTACCGCCACCACCAAGATGCGATGCGGAGTTTGATTCCAGAACAGATAGGATGTGGTATGATGGTAGTTTTTGGTTTTTTGACTCAAGCCAACCCTTTGTAGATGTTAATAACGATTGTCCACTCAATGGAGAAGGGAAGTATAGTGACGGAGGCTTTAGCAGCAACTCGGGCATATTTGAAGAGTATGGAGGGGATATCCATATATGGAGACCAGAAGCCAGAACATCAGGACGAGTATTTACCACTAATGATGTAGACGCTGAAGGATTTCTTGAGATACCAATATATGCTTGGGACGAATGCGGAAATACCGATTTCTGCTTGGTGGTTATAAGAGTTCTAGACAATGGTGGAGGGACATCAGGGCTAGTCGCAGGTGTCATAATGACTGAAGAAGGAGAAACTGTCGAAAATGTATCGACACAAATAGTTAGCGACTTACCAGATTATCCAAGATCACAATTGACTGATAAATCCGGCACTTATGCATTCAATAATAATCTACTAGAGATAGATTATACTATTGAAGCTCGTAAAGATGACGACCATACCAATGGGATAAATACGGTCGATATTATCAAAATCCAAAGACATATCCTTGGATTAGAACCTCTTGATTCTCCAGCAAAACTGATTGCAGCTGACGTCAATGTAGATAATAAAATCAATGGGGTGGATCTTATAGAGCTTAGAAAGCTGATATTAGGTATATATACGGAATTACCTCAAAGTGATAGTTGGACTATCCTTGATGCCAAGTCAGACATGATTCTGGAGAATCCATGGTCTTATAGCGAAGTCATTAATATTTTCAATATGACTGAGAATATGATGGATCAGGATTTTCTTGCTGTCAAAATTGGAGATGTAGACAATACAGCCGTTGCCAATTCAAAATCTTCATCAACTAGTAAGAAGCAACCTATATCATTAAATTTCGATGATGTATTGATGGAGGTTGGTCAAGAAGCGACTATAGAAATGAACATTGGTGAAGCATTAGAAGGTATTCAATTTGCCATGACTGTGGAGGATGCAACTATCGTAGGGATAACAGGTAGAGATATCACGCCTCTAAACTTCAATATTGAAGGTAATGAGATCAGAGCAAGTATCAATGAAATTAAATCGACTGACTTTAGTTTTGAGCTTGTAATCTTACCGAATACCCCTGGACTTGTATCAGATAAAATCGCACTTAAATCTGAAAGTATAGAAAACGAAGCTTATATAGGCGAGACTTTAGACTCCAGAGAAATCGTATTCAATTCAGATAATAATGGTTTTGAAGTGTCTCAAAATGAACCAAATCCATTCAAAAATATCACTAGAATCAATTATACATTGCCAACCGCAGGGGTTGTGAAGTTCAATATTATGACAATTGATGGTCGGTTAATGGAGCGCAGAATTCTTAATGGAGAGGCAGGTTTAAATAATGTGATCATTGATAACCATGAATTACCTGAAGGCATTCTGTATTACACATTAGACTTTAATGGTCATCAAAGCATTCATAAGATGATTAAGACTAGATAAGATAAAGAACTAGAATAGTACTCAGATCACTAGCGAGATTGAGTTTAAATACTTCTGAGTACTTTTTTTTCGTCCCAAAGACCGGTCAAAAGTGACTGGTCCTTTTTTTGCCCTATATAGAGATATTAAAGTGTTAAAGTGGAATTCTATAACTTATCTTAGATGTTATAGTCAAGTAGACTATAAAACAATGACAGGATATGCCTAAAAAAATGAAGAAAAAAGGAGAACCTTCAGTACATGAAGATCTCAAAGGATTTGATATAAAAGTGAACGCATTTGGTGAAATGCAGACCAATTTTGAGGTCGATACCATCAATGAATTCCTTAATGATAATGTAGAAGATAAAAAGCTGGTCAACAAGACTGATGTCACAGAAGAAGAATAATGACGAAATAACCAGTTAATGGTATAGTTTTAGCACATTTAAATCTACATTTTCGTTATCTAATCTGTGAACCGATACTGCACATATCTGGTATTAGTGCTGAATATAAGCGCATTCCTGCCCCATTTGCTCATTGCAAGTGGTCAAGATACTATCCCTCCTGTATTTACTACACTTCCAAACGATGTTTCTATTTCTTGTATGGACGAGGTTACGGATCCATTTACTGATTGGTTTACAACGATGGCTGGAGCTGAGGCCGATAATGGAGAGGCCAATATTTTTACAACTATTCCTCTGAATGCTGCTTTGGATAGCTTGGCTTCTATCCAAGATGAAGGTTGTTCTGGCCCAATGCAATTGACTTTAGCTTTTTTTGCAATAGATAGTTGTGGTAACAGAACGGTGGAAAATGAGTCAGCAAACTTCATTCTGACAGATAATATCCCTCCAACTATTATATCTGAGGTCCAGAATTTGACAGTGTCTTGTGATTCTTCTACTATCCAAAACTTACAAGCCTGGCTCGATCAAAGAGGGGCTGCAATCATAGAAGATAACTGCAGTGACTCTATATCCCTAATCAATTACACTTGGGAAGACAGTGCGGGTAACCAAGGCATAGGCAATGATAGCCTACTGACAAACATTATGGTATCTCGTTCTGAATGTGCATGGTCTGTTACTGTCAATTTCGTAATTGAGGATGGTTGTGGAAACATTAATAGTACCGAAGGTGTCTTCGCTATCACTGATGATATCGTCCCTCCTATTGTCAGTTTCTTTCCTCCTGATACTACCATACTCTGCAATCAGATTATTCCTGATACTATACCCACATTTTTGGATGAATGCGATGGCATTATTGCTTCTGTTGTACAAATAGATAGCACTAATAGATCTACAGATACCCTAACATGTGAATACTACAATTATGAGATATATAGAAAGTTCTCAGCATCTGACAGGTGTGGAAATACGTTAGACACCACACAGGTTATTGCGATAAGAGATACTTTGGCACCAATTATTCAGGGATCTCCAACAATTGCAGTGGATTGTGATGACAACCTTAATAATCTCGATTTATTTATATCACCTTCAGACAATTGTGCTGTAGTATCAACAAGTGCCCGTGATTCTATAATATTTAATTCTTCTTGTCAAAATCAAATCCAACGTCAATGGATAGCTGAAGATGTTTGTGGAAATATAGATTCATTTGTACAGATTATACAAATACAAGATTTCACGGGGCCAGATTTTATAGTCTTTCCACGGGATACTATTCTGACATGTGAAAATTCTAATATCTCTGATTTATTTGATAACTGGGTATCCAACTTTGGCGGTGCAGTCGTTGAAGATAACTGTAGTGAATTTCAAATAAAAGGTTTGCCGCCAAGTGCCTATCGTGATACTTCAGAGATATTGAACGTCCCTGTACCGGTATTGGATATGATAGACTGCAGTAACATGATTGGCGCAATTTTTACTCAGCAGGTAAGTTTTGTAGCCTTTGATGGGTGTAATAACATCACCCAAAGAGAAGCACTTTTTTCTATTACTGACCCTAGTCCACCTATTATTACTGACTGTCCAACTAATGTGGAAATTAACCTAGACAACGACCAATGTCTCACTTCTTTTAGTGTCGTCTTACCTCAATTTTCAGACAATTGTTTGTCAGAATCAGATGCAAGATGGCGATTGACTGTCAATAATAATTTGGTGACAAATGTTGCTCAAGAAGGTCTGCCTCTATTGCTAGACGTTGGGACAAACAGATTAGAATTCACCATATCAGATTGTGGCGCCAATAGTGCAACATGTGCTTATGACGTATCCGTACAGGATAGCAGCCCCCCATCTTTTGACTGTCCTGAAGACCAAATTTTCTATGTCGCTGAAAATGAATGTGACCTAGAATTCTCTCCAGCTAGTGTCGCTAATTTTAGTGACAATTGTCCCATTCCATCTACATTCCAACAGACAAGACCTAATGGTTTAGGATTATTAAACTTTACCTTTAACTCTGTCGAAGAAATATACCAAGCATCAGACTTCATTATCAATTTTGAAAATATATTCTTGCCGAACAATGCCGCTAACATTGAATTATTTATTGAATACTTTCTGGAACTGGATGTTGGTAGTGAAATCTTTATTAGAGATGAACAAGGAAATATCATTGAGACTCTGACCCAAGGCAACTGTACAGTAAGAAATTCCACCTTAAACATAGCAGCTGAGGACCTCCAAAACTGGGCTCAAGATGGGACAATATCATTTATTATTATCAATCGATCTAATAACGGAACAGGGACTCAACCTTGTGAACCATCCAACCTCATGTCAACCCAAGGAACTGATGGTACTTCATTCTTGCGATTAAGTCTTAGCTACAGTGATATTACACCGGAGATAGTTTTGACTGATGAGCAATTGGATTCCTCTTTTAATATTGCAGGCACCACTGTCCTAGAACCTGGTGACTACACCTTGCATTATACACTAACTGATGATTCTTCAAACGAAGGTACTTGCATTCAAAATATTAGCATACAAGACACACTCTTACCAAGTTTAATTTGTCAGGATATAACGATAAATGCCAGAATCGATAATCATGAAAATATATCTGTCTCAGAATCGATGCTCGGATTTCAAACCAACGATAATTGCGAAGTAGATTCAATAGACTTCTCTCCTAGTGAAATAAGTTGCAGTGAAACTGGAAACACAGTCATATATCAAGTCTCTGTTTCTGACGTCCATGGAAATAATACATCTTGTCAGCAGAATATATTTATAGAACAAGAAACCTTATCACCCACCTTTCAAAGTGGACTCTGTTTTGCTGATACGCTTAAACTGTTTTCCAATCTGGATTCAAATCTTGGACTTTTGGTAGAATGGCAAGGGCCTAACGGATTTAGCTCAAATCAATTGGACCCTATCATTCCCAATATAAACGCTAACTTTAGTGGTGACTATATACTCACAGCTAGGACACAAAGAGGATGTGAATTTGTTGGTGCAATCAATATTGATGTTAGCGAATTTGACAGCCCTGATATATTTACAACTACTCCGTCCACCTGTCTAGGAACAGAAATTTTACTCAATACTAATAGTTTCACAGAAATAGTAGAATACTTCTGGTTTGAAGGCATTTCACCAAACGGCACACTTATAGGTCAAACTGCAGGTCCAAGTTTTGCCTTGACGCCAATTGCAGGAAATCATTTTTACTATGTCGAAGTAAGTGGTAACGATTGTAACTCTAATCCATCAAACACGCTTGAAATATTTGTAGCAGACCCACCTGTTGCTGCCTTTGAAAACCCATTCATCACACTATGCGAAGGTGACGATTTAGAATTAAATGCTATTAATTCAAATCCTAACTTATCATATGAGTGGATTGGACCTGATAATTATTTTTCGACTGAGGCAAATCCACCGATTATAGAAAGTATAACCAGAGATAATCAAGGCACTTATTCTCTTAGTGTGGCAGATGGAGAATGCATATCCAATACAGCTACAGCTGAAGTAATTATCATTAGCAAGCCTGAGCGACCATTTATTAGCGGAGAGGCTGTTTTCTGTGAAGGACAAAGTGCTGTACTGACCGTCCCAAATATTACAAATGGCAACAGGTATTTGTGGTTTAATAATGGCGAGTTTTTTAGTTCGGTGGGCACCAATACTTTACTCATACCATCTATCAATGTCAATCAATCGGGAAATTGGACTGTGGTGACAGAAGTTGGCATCTGTACTTCAGATACCTCTGATGTATTTGTAGTCAATGTGGATGCCAATCTCAATATAGGTGCCACTAATGATGGTCCACATTGTGAAGGAGATAGCGTATTACTTACCGCTTCATTTATACCAGATGCTACTTACCGGTGGGAAGACCCGAATGGCGAACTCATAGAAGGGAGAATCATCACCACCTTAGCAATAGAAGGCACCTACTCCGTTACAGTTACAACTCTTTCTACTTGCCAGGCAATAACTAATACCAATGTATCTGTTGGCCAACGACCAACTATAACTGCAGTTAGTAATACTTCACTTCCATGTATGAATGGACAAATGCCAGTTACTTTAGTACCAACTGTTTTCCCTCCTGGAAACTACACATATGCATGGACAGGGCCTAACAATTACAATTCTGCGATAGAGATGCCTGTCATCAATAATGTGAACGAATCAGACAATGGGATATATACACTCACCGTTTCCCTTGGAAATTGTGAATCAGAGCCCCTAAGCACCACTATAAATATTACTGACATACCAGACCAACCTATAATAGATAGCGATACAGATTTTTGCACCAACGACGAAGTGATCCTTGTCATTACCAATCCGCAAACAGGTACAAATGTCACTTGGCAATGGTCAACTCCTCAAGGGATAATTACAACTTCTGAACCCCAATTCGTCATACCATCATTTAATTCGGATAATACAGGAGACTATGCTGTTATCCAATCCAGAAATGAATGTAATTCCCAACAATCTGAGACGGTAACCATTGAAATAAGAACAGAACAGATTGTACCAATAATTCAATCCATAGAAGATATATGTGAAGGCGAAGATCTTATTATAAATTCTGTCAATACTGATGGAGAACAATTTATTTGGTTTACACCTAGAGGAACAAGGGTAACCGACCTCCCTGAATTAGAAATTTTAGAAGCCTCTCAATTAGATGCAGGATCTTATAGTCTTAGCATTATAGAAGGAAATTGTGTCTCTGATACCTCAGAGACAGTATCGCTAAATATCATTGCGACACCTAACCCTATAAGCCTTCAGACTGAAGACATGTTAATATGTGCTGATGAAAGATCAGATTTGATAGTCTGCATTTCTGAGTCAAATCCAAATGCAGACCTAATACAATTAATTGATGTAAATACTGGAACAATCATACAAGAAAGCAATGATACCTGTTTTGATATTTCATTCTTACTTGATGCAGGTAACAGAAATTTTCAACTAAGTCCTATTATAGAAATTGATGGATGTCCTTCTCAAATAAGTGATACACTGAGCATAGAGATCTTTGACATTCCCGATTCACCAGCAGAAGTGTTTGATGATCAAATTTTTGTGTGTAATAGTGATTTCATTTCTATTACTGCGGATATAATTCCACCTGATGTAATGATAGAATGGAGAACGGCTGATCCTGATATAAATATATTTGGATCTACCTCAGCGGAAGTCTCACTAAGTAATCTTAATATAGGCAGTAATCTTGTTTTTCTGAGTAGCAGTAACGGGCAATGTGCAAACTTTGCTACAGATACTATCGAGGTCATTATGCTTACAGAAATTGAAGCCAATGATGATATTTTCAATGTTGATTTTGGGACATCTATCACTGTAGACATACTTGAAAATGACCTATTTAGTGAAGGTATTATAATTAGCTTGATTTCAAGTCCTGAGATAGGAGTGGTAGAGGTAGTAAGTAAACAGTTAATTTTTAGTCCGCCTACTAATTTCATAGGAGAAATTCAGCTAGACTATGAAATATGTTATACTGAATGTGAACAGATTTGCAGTAGAGCAACACTCTTTCTTGATATTGGTCAAAACGCAGAATGTTTTGTAGGCAATGTTTTTACTCCTAACGGCGATGGATATAATGACATACTCACGGTCCCTTGCTTAGAGAGTAATAATTTTCCGCAAAATTCTCTGACTATATTCAATCAGTGGGGTGATGAACTTTTTAGTGCGGCACCTTATAACAATAATTGGGAAGGGACCCATAATGGAGATCAATTACCTGCTTCCACTTATTATTACATATTGGATTTAGGTGATGGCTCTCGACCAATTCAAGGATTTATAGTTTTAGAATTATGATGGGATGTCGATATATCATAGTATTTGTTCTTGGAATAGCGAGCCAGATTTCTGGTCAACAAGCTACTCAGTTTACGCAGTTTCAACATGCTAAAGCCTTCTACAATCCAGCAGATATTAGTGCCGATAAGGTCACTACAGTCACTGGGAGAATAAGAGACCAATGGTCCAATCTAGTTGGTGGACCAGCGGCCCAGACCATCATAGTGGAGCTTCCAAGAGTCAAACAATCTCTTGGATTTGGAATTATTCTTAATCGAGAAACAATTGGCATACAGGAAAGAAATGACATTGCTGGTGTCTATGCATATCACTTACAATTAAGTAAGGCTGAGTTAAGTTTAGGCCTACAGTTTTCATTTAGACAATTTGTCAATGATTTTACCAAGGAAGGATTAATTGCTATAGATGGTTTTGACTTGGATCCATCCATAGACAGAATTAGATATAATACTGGGATATTTAATGTTGGATTTGGTTTATCTCTTAGAGGAGATAAATACTTTGTTGGATTAAGTGCACCAAGAACTGTAAGATCAGATATTGGCTTGTCAGATCAGGTTATTGGTTCTCAAGAAATCAGACAAATATATGGTATGGCTGGTCTTAAATTAAACTTAAGTCCATTCTGGGATATGCGACCAGGAGTACTAATCAAATATGCAGAAGGGGTTCCTTTTGATTTAGACGTACAGAATAATTTTATCTATGATAATCAAGTGCATCTAGGTCTCAACTTGCGAACGGGTGGCACACAAAATTCACTATTCGAATCTATCAGTTTTTTAATTGGTTTTGAATTTACGCCATCCATTTTTGCTTCTCTCTCTTACGATTTTACTGCCACACCGATAAGAGAATATGAAAATGGCAGCTTCGAACTTCTATTAAGATATACTGCCTTTAAAGACAAGTCTCCAAAGTCGATTCAAAATCCAAGATACTATTAGTCATGCGAATATTCATCTTCATATATGGTATGACATTAAGTCTTGTTTCTTTCTCCCAGCAACTTGAAGATTGGTCTGAATACATAGAAATCTATAATCAGAAAGCCATCAATTCGGCAGGCACAGAATTTGGAACAACCTATTGGAATAATAATGTCGTTTACCTCAAAAGCAGACCACGCCAAAAGATTCTAGATAAAAAAACTAAGGAAACCTATTATGACCTCTACGTAGCTGACGTCAATAAAATAAGTGCTTTAGTAAACAGTAAACCTATTTCAACTACAATCAATTCTGAATATCACGAAGGTCCAGCCACCTTTACCTCAGACGGCAATACAATTTATTTCACAAGAGTTGACTATGTTCAAGGGCAATTTAACCTATCCAAGGAAAAGGAAGTTCAATTGAAAATATTTGAATCCAAATTTGAAAATGGCAGCTGGGTCAAACCCCAAAGATCGTCATTCAATGCAGACCAAATAGCCAGCGCTCATCCATCAATAAGCGCTGATGCGTCATACATTATTTTTGCAAGCGATCGCCCGGAAGGTTATGGTAAGATGGACTTGTATGTCTCCTTTAATATAAATGGCCAGTGGTCCCTACCATCTAACTTAGGACCTAAAATTAATTCTGCCGGGAATGATTGGTTTCCATTTATTGCAAGTACAGGTCACTTAATCTATGCTTCTGATGGTAAGTCTGACAGTAAAGGCATTGATATTTATATCTCTAGTATTATTGAAGAAGAGTGGATCACACCTACAAGACTACCTTACCCTATCAACACAAGATATGATGACTTTTCATTGATAATAGATAAGAAAGCTACTTCTGGATACTTTAGCAGCAACAGACCTGGAGGATTAGGAAAAGATGATATTTTCGGATTCAACTCACTTGTATCTCTTTATACCTTATCTTCTCAGGATTACAACGATGTCACACTTAACATCAAGGATGCTATAAGTGGCAATCCTATGTCTAACGTAGTCATTAACTATAGTCCTATTTCTGATGAACAGATTACACAATTTGACAGAGATATATTCAGTTCGCCAAGCAATCAACAAACTAAAAAAACTCAAAGTGACGACAAAGGCCATGCCTCACTAACTCTCTTTGAAGGATTTACTTTAGTAGATATAAATCATAAAGGAAAAGATCCATGGCAAATTATTCTTTCCAATCATGGAAATGAAAAAAATATAGATATTTTACTCAAAGATGTAGTGATAGAATTACCAGCTGAACCTCAAATAGTGTATATAGAAAAAGAGGTGCCGGCTACAGAAGTCATCAGAAATGTAAAAGTGGATGTTGGCGCTGTAATTGTTTTCGATAACATATACTACGATTATAATAGTGATGTACTTACTACAGGAGCCAAACGAGAATTGGATGTGCTACTTGATGTCATGAAGAACAATCCGAATATAAAAATTCAATTGAGTGCTCATACTGACTCCAGAGGGCAAGCAGAATATAACATTGAACTGTCTGAGCGGAGGGCTCTAAACGCAAAGTCATACCTTGTCTCTAAAGGTATTCCTTCCAACCAGATTGTCGCCGTTGGTTATGGAGAAAACCAATTAAGAAATCATTGTGCTGATGGGGTGCAGTGTAGTGAGGCAGAACATATCTACAACCGAAGAACTGAAGTGAAAATTCTACAAAAGTAATCGAACTTAGATCCTAAACTGGGATCCAAAGAAAAGGCCAAAGTCCCATCCTTGAAAACAAGTGCTACAAGTTTCCTTGTTCCATACCATATCTATCCGAAAAAATCTAAATGCCCCAAACCCAATCTTATCTATACCAATGTGTAATTCCTGATAGTATGGATTATCTGTAGTTATTAAGTACTTATACCCTCCTGCCAAGGAGAAACCTAACCGTCGAACAAGAGGAATCTTATCAAGTAAATATCCGTCAAAATTATGCTGGAAATGTCCACTAAAAAAAGAATCTGCTGTACTAAATCGATAAGGTTCTAATTTTAAATATCGACTAATATAAGTCGACTTATGCCCCACATAATTCTGATCAGCTGAGAAGTGAAAATAGTCCATAAAATAATTAGGCCTCTCTTTACCCAAAAATGATCCTCCAATCAAAGACAATTCTAAATTTCCATATAGCCCTATACGCCAACGCTTATCAATTCTAGCATATAATAAATGATAGTCGACATCAGCACCAAACACTGACAATGCAGTCTTATAGTAAAGTCCAACGGTTGGCCAATCGGAATTCTGTCTCCACACTCTATAAGGATACTTCCAAATTTCCTGCTTAAAATTAAATTCAATGTGTGCTCTAAAAATTACAGCGCTATGTTGTCTAAATGAAGGATCGTCTATATATAATCGCTCAGGATTATTAGAAGAAAATCCTCGTTCAATCCTTTCCTGAGGTGATAAATAATTATTGACCAGGGGAGATCGTCTTTCTACATCCAATGAGGCGCTTCCTCTTAACCCCATTCCTAGTTGTCTGGTTGCGCCCAGATGCGCAAAACGCTTTTCGTAAGCTTTTAAGTAGTTTTCACCAAACCACCAAGTTGTTGCTGAATTAAGTCTTTCTGATATTGTATTAATCCTACTAAACTGCGTGACATCTTCTCCAAGTTCAAATGTTATATTTAGATTATTTATCCTATCAAAAAGATAATTAGCGCCTATTATAGGTCTCAATATTCGTTCAGAAAATCCTCCATTTAGACTTCCAAATATTCGTAGGCGATTTGTCTTTTGCTCATCATAGAATTTTGTATATCTAACATCGATAGTAGTATTCCAACCTTGTATTGTATTTAAATGAAATTGGTTGAAGGGAGATTTAAATTCAATTGAAGATTTCAGTTGAGAATTTTGATGCTTGTATCCACTCAGTAATTTTAAAAGAGTGAACTTATTGGCTACACGATCTATAGAGTCGAGATATTCAGGACTTTTTCTAACTATTTGTATACTATCTTTCTTATGATAATCTACACGTTCTTCATCTGTGAGTGGGATGGGTCTGATGTCTTCCCAGTAACTGTCTTGTTTTTTGTTGGCTTCTTCCAGCACCTCATAAATTACATTATCAAAAATAGCCGCATCTACCTGCCCAAATTTGTAATCTGAATATATCCCTCCGAAACTGCCATGAGCTTTAAATCCTAAAAGTCCTATATCAAAACTGACTACATTAGACAACGGGACCCACACATTCTGATCTAGCGGCGCCAACGTCTGGACCACTCTCAATGTATCCACAAATGGAAGATCAGTCGCGTCTTTGGATGCCAATAGGTTAACAGCATTTATACTCCAACTATTTTCATTGATATAGATGTATCCTGAGAAACATTTTTCATACGGATTCTTAGGCGTCACTTTAATTTTATTGACCAATTGTCCAGTGTTATCCAAACTAGCACCTTCTAACCTATATTTGTAATAAGTCAGTGCATTCGTGGCAATAGGAGATATAATCCCAGTATTTAATTCGACTAGATTTCTATAGAAATTAAAGTCCATCTCCTGTGCACTATTAAAACTGTAGCCTAGATCATCACCACTTATCTTAGATGAATACAATATCTCCTTAGACTTACCATCCTTGAAGTAAACTTTAGAAATAGATTCAGAAAGATAAACGACACCCGCTCCAGTAGAATCTATAGCACCCCCAGCATCGCCAACATCTATACCGAGAACTTTATCAGGACTCTCAGTTAATTTTGTAAATCCTTTGACATAGGCATCACACTCGAAATTGTCAAACTGACTGAGGTGGAATTTTCTTTTAGCCTGAGCCTTTCTGATTATTGCATAGGCAGGATCTTCTGCGTTTGCAGAAATAACAATATCCTCTAATTCGAATACTTTTTCTGTAAGTATCACATCCTTAGACAAGCTAATACCATCATAACTAATTGCTTCTTCCAGTATATCATAGCCCAAATACTGAAAGACTAAAGTATGCTCACCAGACTGAATTTGAAATCGATAAATGCCATCACTATTTGTTGTTGTTCCTGTTGATGTACCTTTAAGGTAGACATTTACATACACCAATGGAGTACCTTCACTATCAGTCACAATACCTGTCACCTGTGAATGCAACACACCACTTGAAAAAGTGATGGCTAAAAATAGTAATCGAAATATTTGGTTCACTATATTAATACAAATCCATTTCTATTCTACAATATATCTTGTCTGTGTTGCAAGACCTATATTTCCTTGTGCATTATTGACATTGGACGTGACCTGTACTGGTGAGGCAAACGGGACCCCATTGGTCGCATCAAATCTTTCTAAACTTCTGGAGAAATTGAAAGTACCTTCACTTATAGATGCAAGTGTCAACTCAATGTAATCATCTACTTCTGGAATGAAAAAAAATCTTCGAAATCTTATTGTAAGTGTTCTTGTCTCTCCATCAAAAGTATCATCACTTATGAAAATGTCATCACGCGGAAATGCCTTTTGTGCTATTGGATCGGTACTCTCCATATTGAATGTAGAAGAAAGAACACCTTGACGCATTACCCTTCCAGATAACTGATAATATCCTGAATTTTCACCAAAATCTGTGATGTCAAAACTAATACTACTGGCTTCTTCAAAATCACTAAGCAAGCCTCCTTCTCTATTGTATCTTAAATTAGAAAGCACTGCACCTTCCTCGGGACAGAGTAAGGTTGTTTCAGAATTTTCGAAATCAGGATGTTCAACTAAGAAGGTATAACTTTCTCCTTCCTCTATAAAGTTTGTATCTGGAAATACCAATATAAAACGACCCTCTCGCGTGACACTTGGGTCGATATTCGATACAGAGTTTACCTCTATACCACTACTCATCTTTGTTATAGACACAAATGCACCATCGACTGCAAAATCAGCAGCATCCGAATCAGTAAGTATACTCAGATTTCTTCCTACTTCTAAGTTAATTAATGGCTCTCCAGAGTTGACAAATCCTGTTACTGATAATTGTGACTCAAACTCAGGGGGATCAATTTCAATAATCGTAGAGAAACTATCACCACATCCTTGAATAATCAAACAAGAAAAAATTATGTATTGCAGCTTTATCATTTTCATAATCAAATTTCTATTCTTTTAAAATGTAAAACTATAATTGAAATAAGGAATGATGGGAATGAGGCTCCTTTGTCTCAATTGTCTTTCAGTAAAAACATTACCTTGATCATCAACGGTTCTGACCCTATCTATATCTATAAAAAAAGGATTCTTTCTATTGTAAGTATTATAGGCACCAAAACTCCATGTTCGTCTGTGCTTTCTTTTTTGCTTGGAAAAATTAATGCCCACATCCAGACGATGAAATGGCGCCATTCGAAATCCATTTCTTTCTTCAAAATTATTGACCTCTATTGGAATCTGAGAATTACCATCTCTTACAAAAGTTCTAAATGTGTTCGATGGTAAAGTAACCGCATTACCGGTACCATACACCCAAGTAGCGCTGACATTTACCCTATCACTTATTTCATATAGACCGACAAGGGAGATATCATGACGCCTGTCAAAAGTGAAAGGGAATTTTTCTCCTTTATTCAATTCCTCAAATTGCCTAAACGCCTTGGACCAAGTATAGCCTATCCACCCCGTAAATCTACCTGTCTTCTTCTGTACAAATAATTCTAATCCAAATGCCTCTCCATCGCCCTGAATGACGCGTTCGTCAAAATCTCTAAATGAGTTGTCGAAGAACCCTTCTCCTTCTGCAAAACTTACAAGATTCCGCGATTGCTTATAGAACCCTTCAATGGTCATATCCAAATCCTTAGTTAACTTGAAAGCATATCCTGCCGCAGCTTGCCATGCTTGCTGAGGTAATATGTTTTCTGTGGAAGGCACCCATATATCTGTAGGCAAGCCGATACCCTCATTAGACAACAAATTGATGAATTGTGTCATCGTTGCAAAAGAGGCTTTAATAGACTGATTCTCGTTCAATAAATAGCGAGCACTTATCCTTGGCTGGAGAGAAGTATAGGTTACTTCATTGACAAAAAACGAAGAAAAATGTAGTCCAGCATTGACTTTTAATTGATCGGTCAAAGTCGCATCATCCTCTATATATACATTTATTTCTTGTGAAAAAATATTATCTTGTCCAATAGTCGTATCGATATCTGTGAAACCATCAGGTATTCTCAGAGTAACATCAAATTCTCCAGGCACAAAGCTATGATGAATCAGCGCAAGACCAGTTTTAATAAAATGATTTGGAGATAAGTAATAATCAAAATCAATTTTGGCGGAAATATCTGCTACTCCTGAATTATAGTTAAGTCCAAATTCTTCTGTTTGTTGGAGCTCTAAATCCTCCGTTCCCGCTAGGAAACCGACACCTAACTCATATCGTGTATATGTCAAACTTGTATTGCTAAAGAGTTTGGGTGTCCACAAATGATTCCACCTTAATGCAGAAGTAATATTGCCCCACCCCAAAGATGATTCACCAAAATCACGAAAATTCAAATTGTCTTCATTAATATTAAAAAAGAATCTGTCTCGACCTCCGTACACACTAAAAAACAACCTGTCTCTGTCAGAAAATTTGTGATTTATTTTGGCATTCAAATCATAAAAAAAATATCCAGCGTCACCTTCAGTGCCTTCTCCAAAAGATTGCCTTATAATTGGCCTTGCCAAGACGTCGATATATGTTCTCCTCCCAGACACGATAAAGGAGGTCTTGTCTGTCTTAATCGGGCCTTCAAGTGTCAATTTTGAAGCAACCAATCCTATCGATCCAGCTCCATGAAATTCTTTCATATTCCCTTCCTTCATATTAATCTCAAGTACTGAGGATAATCTTCCTCCATACCTAGCGGGAAAGCCACCTTTAATTAATTTGACATCTTTGATGGCGTCTGCATTAAACACAGAAAAAAAACCAAACAAATGATTAACATTATACACTGGCACTCCATCAAGCAGAATCAAATTCTGATCAGGACTACCTCCTCTTACATATAATCCCGTCTGCCCTTCACTACCGGATTGTACACCTGGCAATAACTGCAGTGCCTTAATGATATCTACTTCTCCGAGCAACGCCGGCACTTTCTTGATTTGCTTTATTGGCACCTCAATAGTACTCATATTGCTTTCTTCTGCGATGTTCTTCTGAGTCGTAGCCACAATTTGAACCTCATCAAGTTGGTTCGTAACCTTCAGCGTAATATTCTGAGTGACATTACCATTTAAATCAATGTCTATAATAAAATCTTCATACCCAATATAAGAGACTTGGAGTTTGATTTTTCCTGCTGGCAATGTCAAACTATAAAAGCCAAAGTTGTTAGTTGTCGTGCCAACATATGTATCTCCATCAAAGACATTAGCAGATATCAACTTCTCCAATGAGCTATCATCACTTACATATCCACTTATTGTGTATTCTTGTGCCTGAATAGTCGAAAAGAGTAACAAAGTAGCACCAATGAATAAAAGTAAAGTATTCTTAATCATGTAATTACTTATGATAGTGTTCTAGTACGAAGATATATCAATAGATACAATATGAGGGTCTTACAACTTGTTAGAGACAAGTTAACCATATAATATAACTGGTACAATACTCTAACGACCTGTGGAACAAATAATTATTTCACTCTGAAATGAGTAATTTGCAGGCTAGCATATTTATTGCATTAAAAATCATAACCGACATAAGTTAGTATGGAAATTAAGTTTGGAGGCGCAGCCAGAATGGTAACAGGTAGTTCACATCTATTGACATTAGATGATGGTTACAAAATTTTACTTGACTGTGGGTTGGCGCAGGGTAAAGGTGCTCATATCTGGGAACTGAATAACCAATGGCATTTTGATGTCAAGGAGATAGATTGCATGATTCTTTCTCATGCTCATATAGACCATAGCGGCCGAGTTCCCCAACTGGTAAAAGATGGTTTCCGAGGCTCCATTCACAGCACGCATGCTACCAGAAGCTTATGCTCCATCATGCTATTAGATAGTGCAAAGATTCAAGAACGAGATGTATCTTGGTACAACCAAAAACTAAGGAAGAAAAGAAAGAAAAAAAATCAAGATTTCAGAGTATCTCTATATACCTCTGAAGATGTTGGTCCAGCTATGGAAAAGTTTGTTGGACATGGTTATAATAATTGGTTTCAAATCAGAAAAGGTGTAGAAGTCCTCTTTAGAGATCAAGGCCACATACTTGGTAGTGCCAGTGTTACACTTAGAATTAAGCAAGGTCGCAAAACAACAATGGTTGGATTTACTGGGGATATTGGAAGACCTGACCGTCCTATACTTAGAGATCCAGTCCGTATGCCTGAGGTAGATTACATGATTTGTGAATCTACCTATGGCGATAAAGAGCATGAAACACCACCAGAACAATCAGATTCATTTCTCAGTATAGTAAAAGAAGCTTGCTGTAAAAAGAAAGGCAAATTGATAATTCCTGCATTCAGCATCGGAAGAACTCAAGAGTTGGTATATATGATGGATAAGTTGGAGACAGCTGGCCTTCTGCCTAAGATCCCAGTATTTGTAGATAGTCCCTTAGCAGTGAATGCCACCCACATATATGGGACTCATCCAGAGTGTTATGACAACAAGTTGCATGAGTATATGCTGGAAGACCCTAATCCATTTGGCTTTAATAGCCTAAAATATATTCGTTCTGTTAACGAGTCCAAGCAACTCAATTCGATGAAAAAGCCAGCCATCATTATCAGCTCTAGTGGCATGATGAATGCTGGACGTATCAGACATCACTTATACAACAATATTGAAAACCCTAAGTCTACTTTCTTAATTGTGGGTTATTGTTCTCCTGACACAGCAGGCGGGATGCTCAAAGCTGGAATCAAAGAACTCAAAATCTTTGGTGAGACCAAAAAGGTCAAAGCAACAATCAAAACTATGGATTCCTTTTCGGCGCATGCGGATAGGAAAGAAATGGTTGACTTCCTTGATAATCAGAAAAAACTGAAGAAAATATATTTGGTACATGGAGAGTACGATGTACAAAAAGCTTTCAAAAAGTATCTGACTAAAGAAGGGATAAAGGAAGTTGTTATCCCGGATTTGGGAGAAGAATATGATGTGAACGGCGGCAAGGTCACCAAAACACAAAAGAAGAAATCCAAGAATAAGCCTAAGACGCCTACGCCAAGAAAGAAAAAAGACTATCCAGCTAAAACCAAAAACAGAATAAGTAATCTTGAAAAACAGACTAAGAAAAAGACAGACAAAAAAGCCAGCGCCAAAAGCAAAAAATCTGCAAAAAGTACGCCTAAGAAGTCTACGATTGTGCTAAAAGAGGCCATTAAAAAGAAGAAACAGCAGTCTGCTGGAAAAGCTACTCAAAAGAAATATTCTAGAAAAAAGAAAAAGGCAGTCATGGATTCCAGCAATCACTGGAAGAAGAAATAAGCTAGGCGGGATACATCACATAATTACGTGGTGTTTCCCAAAGCTTAACACCTAAGTCATACTTTTCATCTATATGCTCTCTCAGGATTTTGTGGATATTATAGCAAATGAGTTCCGCGCTGGGATTTTGATTTGTAAATTCAGGACATTCAAGATTTAAATTCTTGTGATCATACCTATCCTCAATGTGGACCTTGATAAGATGTTTGAGGTCGGCCAAATCAAATAAATAGCCAGTCTCAGGATCTATTTCGCCAGTGAGCCTAACTTCGAGTTCATAGTTGTGTCCGTGGTAGTGTGGATTATTACATTTACCAAATATCTTCTTATTCTTCTCATCACTCCAATGCTCGTTATGAAGGCGATGGGCTGCATTGAAATGTGCTTTTCTAAAAACAGCTACTCTCATTATCCTGATTCTCTTATTAAAATTGATGCAAAGGTATAATAGAATTATGAGCATTGGAGGCGCCGTTGACATTTTTAGCTAGTGATCATTTGGAGGAAGAATCATAATACTACCTTATCCTCAATGACGCAGGATATTACGCTTAATATGAAGTTCCTATCTTCGCTGCGTAGATGAAATTTCAGGATATACCCGGTCAAGCTTCGTTGAAATCGTTTTTCTCCAAGATGATAGCTGACGAACGTGTACCTCATGCCTTACTATTCGCAGGCGGTGAAGGACATGGCAAGCTGGCATTAGCATTAGGATTGACTATGTTTTTGCAATGCAAAGATCGCCAGGATAGCGGACCTTGCGGTGAATGCTCTAGCTGTAGAAGGGTCATGACCCATATCCATCCTGATGTCCATTTTGCATTTCCTGTTATCAAAAAAGATAAATTATTAAGGTCTGATACTACCAGCCAACATTTTTTGGACGAATGGAGAACATTTATCTCAGAACAGCCATATGGAGACATCAATGATTGGCTACTTCATCTTAGTGCCGTAGACAAAAGTCCTAATATTAATGTGGCTGAATGCAACCAGATTATCAAGAATCTCAGTCTCATGACTTTCGAGGGACCTTACAAAGTACAAATCATTTGGTATGCTGAATTACTAGGAAAAGAAGGCAATAGATTACTAAAGTTAATAGAGGAACCATCTGATGATACGATTATCATTCTAATAACTAACAACAGAAATCAAGTTCTCAATACTATAAGATCAAGGTGCCAAATAGTAAATGTGCCTCCTATAAGTGACGAAGAACTGCGGGTTTTTATCCAACAAAATCACGAATTATCCGAAGAAGATACTGACGAACTGACTTTCTTATCTGCAGGCAACATCAGAAAAGCCAGTATACTTGGCAGAAACAACGAGCTCAATTACTCAGAAGACTTGATGGAGTGGCTAAGAACAGCCTATGCTTGTGATCCAGAAAAAGTGGTAGACTTTGTTAATGAATTAGTAGCAAACGGAAAACAAGAATTACTGCACTTTCTTCAATATGGATGTCATTTTTTTAGAGAATATCTGCTCTTTATCAATACAAATGATATCACTCGCCTCAGACTGACACAGTCAGAAAAGGAAGTCGCTCAGAAAATGCAGAAAATAATAGATCATAACAAAACTGAGGCTGTTCACAGGCTATTAGAGAAGATGATAGGTTATATGGGTCGAAACTTAGCACTTAAATCGCTGGTTATGCAGATGACCTTAGAAATAAATGTGATTTTGAGGTCAGAAGTCAATACCTTAGTAGATTAATTGGATGAAGGTATACTTCATTGTTATTGAGTAACAAAAATCACTTTTCAGATTTACTGCTTCTGCGTTATAACTATCTGAAAATCAACATAAAAAATGTAAAAGATGGGCTGTTCTACGTGTGCTGTGTCCTCAAAGGGAGTCCCTACAGGCTGCGGAAATAAAGGCCACTGTTCTAGTGGTAGTTGTAATAAGAAAAATACATTTG
>CAZPUF010000021.1:0-22721 GCA_964589705.1 uncultured Saprospiraceae bacterium
GCGAATACTGGCATAGTTATAGTTGATGATACTAGTACCCGAAAATACACACATACATAAACCAGTTATGAGTAAGAAAATAACCAGGACAATCTATCCCATCAATGAGCTAAAAACGCTACTTAATTCTTTGAAATATATACTCCTCATTTTTTTGCTGGAGTCTCGTTAGTTGCAGACTTAAAAACAGACTCCAAGGATGTTCTAGCCATACTCATGCCTAATACTTTGTTTCCTGAATCTACGACTGCATCAAAAATGCTTTCTCTAATATCATCATCAGAATATGTTTGGATTTCATACTGACGAGAATTTACAACATCAACAGATTCCACACCTGGTAAACTCGCCAATATCTCTTTAGAAAGATTATTAAGTACCTCTAGTTTAATTGTTATGGTCTGTTCTTGGTTTTTCTGCAGTCTTATTAAACTATCATCTACTACAATTTTCCCTTTATCGAGAATGATAATTTTATCGGAAATGGATTCTACTTCTTGCAGTATATGGCTTGAAAAGATAATCGTCTTATCCTTTTTAAGACTAGAGATGAGATTTCTAATTTCTATAAGCTGGTTGGGGTCTAATCCAGAGATAGGCTCGTCCAGAATAAGCACTTCTGGGTCATGAATCATTGCTTGTGCTAGCCCAACTCTTTGTTTATAACCTTTGGACAGAGAAGAAATTAACTTGCTTTGTTCTCTTTCCAGCCCAACTAATTCAATTAACTCTGAGATACGTTCTTTTTTATTCTTCACTTTATGAATACCTGCTACAAAACTCAAGTACTCTTTAATGTACATATTAGTGTACAAGGGATTGTGTTCTGGCAAGTACCCTATCTTGCTTCTGATTTCTAAATCATCTGTTCCAGTTGTGAGTCCGCATATAGAAGCCGTTCCAGCCGAAGCTGGCATAAAGCAGGTTAGAATTTTCATGGTCGTGGTTTTACCAGCGCCATTAGGACCAAGTAAACCCAAAATCTCACCTGGCTTTGCACTAAAGCTAACATCATCCAAGGCTCTCTGTGAACCGTAAATTTTTGTCAATCCTTTTACTTCTATACTCAATTTCTATCTGGATATATCGCGTTAAATACTTCATGAACATCAAGCGCATCCTTAACGGAATAACTGCTTATGTCTGTTCTCCTCAGGCTGTAAAGATAAGCCGAAGTGCTTAAATCCCTACCTAAGTCTCGAGCAAATGCTCTAATATAAGTACCCTTTCCACACAAAATGTCAACGGTGATAAAAGGTGAGTCATATTTTAAGAGATGTACATGGTGAAAATTGACCAATTTTGTTTTAGGCTTAAAATCTTTCTTTTGTCGTGCCAGCTTATACATAGGCACTCCGCCAACCTTTGTGGCAGAATACGCAGGTATCTCTTGCTGCATCTCGCCCTTAAATCTTGCAATCTTTTCTTCAACTAGCGTCTTACTGAGATGGGAAGTCGGTAAGATATTTACTTCAGGTTTTTCTCTATCCAAGGTCTCCGTTGTGGCTCCAAACTTAACTTCGCCAATATACCGCTTATCATGATTCTCTTCTTGAGGGATACGCTTTGTATACTTGCCAGTAAATACCATTAATAGACCAGTAGCTAATGGATCAAGCGTACCATTGTGTCCAACCTTAAATTTCTTTTGGCCATATTTTTTCCTTAGTGCAAATCGAAGCTTATTCACAACATCAAAAGAAGTCCAATCCAATGGTTTGTCTATGAGTATGACCGCTCCTTCCTTGAAGTCCACCTTGGAGAAATCAACTCCTTTTTTTACAATAATCATTTGATAAGCGTAAAAACAATAATACTAAATCCGGCTAAAAGACAATATCCTGCAAACCAATCCAGCTTAGCTCTTTTGACAATTCGAATCATAAATGAACATGCCAAAATACCTGTAATCAATGCAGATAGAAACCCAGCTACTAAGTAAGTGGATGAAGGCATATGTAACATCATATCACCACTAATCAAATCTTTAGCTATTTTGCCAAAAATGAGAGGTACGACCATTAGAAAGGAAAATCTTGCTGCTGCCTCTCTATTTGTATTAAGTAAAAGTGCTGTACCTATAGTAGCCCCTGACCTTGAAATACCAGGCAGAATTGCAATAGCTTGTGCAATCCCAATAATGAATGCGCTGCGAGAATCAATTGGCTTAGTCGTGTCCACTACTCGCTGGGATAAGTAAAGTATAATGCCAGTTACAATTAACATCGACCCAACCAGCATAATCTTGCGATGAAAAAAGGTCTCAATTAAACTTTCAAAACCCAAGCCAATGCAGACCGCTGGAATCATGCTGATAAGAATGTACCAAATAAAAAGTCTATCTGAGCTTTTTTGAGGTCTCAAGAATCTAGAGATGAGAGACACGATGTCTTTTCTAAATACAATAATGGTGGAAATGGCTGTCGCAAAATGTAGAAAGACTGTCGTCATCATACTTTGTTCAGCTATAGCGTCATCATTGAGAATATACTTCATAATCTCAATATGCCCACTACTACTCACTGGTAGAAATTCAGTCAATCCCTGCACAATGCCTAAAAGGACAGCTTCTACAATTTCCCCCATACCCTACAGTTATTGCTAAATCCTTTATCTAAATATTGCGTAAATCTGAACGCCTAGTCCAGCAAGAATTAAGATTGGTGCTAAAGTTATTCTTCTAAAGCTATATATAAGTCCTTCATCAAAAACATTAGGATCTTCATTAAAACCACCCATCATCAATATCATGCCCAATGCAATGAGGGCTAAGCCTATACCAATCCACTTGTAGTTCTCTTTTCCAAAGACCAGGCTTTGGTTATAATTAGCTTTTGGTATCGTGGTTGAAGCAGCTGATGATTTGGTTTTAACAAGTACTCGTTTTTTCTGTGGTGCCTTGCCTTGAGTACTTTTCTCCTTTTTATTATCGGATACCTTTACTATTTTCTTTCCCTTTTTAGCCATGGTTTTCGAATTATAAATCAATACTTTTTAAGGTTCTACCTATCATCCATCTCTTTAATATTAAGACTACTATAAAAGTGATTAGACTGCAGGCAACAAGTTTTAGAACACTAATATTGACAATTTTTATGTCTAAGATACCTAACAATAGATAAATGGTACAAACAAATAGAAGTATGGCAATAAACCATGCTCTTAAGCTAACCTGAGTGACAGATTGAATTAATGATTGCTTAATGTATTGACTTTCTGCTCCATAGGTGCTAAATGAGTCTAATATCTCCTTATTGCTACTTGCAATTTCAGCTATGCTCCTTTTAAGATATAAAACCAAAATAATTAGGCTGATTATGGTTAGTGGAACCATTGCGCTGAGTGATAAACCCTTAATCGCAGGTGACGAGCTTGTTGATTGATCCATAAACACTTCGTGAATACCTGCTTTGGTGATGATATCTTCTCTGTTGATTTTGTTTGACATTTCAAACCTGACAACATCTCTGAATGGATTACCAATACCAGATTCCTTTAATAGTTCTGAATTGATTTCATCTTCCATCATCGAGATGGCTTTATCCTTAGAAATATACTCGACAGAGGATTTTACGATGTTTACATCAGACTTAAACTGATTAAGCAATCCTTCTATATCATTTGGACCCATATAATCTTCAAGTTCAATAAGGACAATCCCTCTACTAGGTTTTGTGGAGGTGAAAAGTTCTGGGCCAACCCACCATAAGACTATTAATACCATCAATAAATATTGAAGGATACCCTCAGAAACTACATTCGATGAGCGAGAAGAGCTATTTTTGAGTATAAGACTCATAGGGCAAACATATGAACATTTATATTAAACTTTTTTATATATCAGGATTTCTACTATTTGTTAGCAATTTGACAGCTCAGATTCTAATCACAAATAGGTCCTTTGAAGGAAAACCTGCTGATGCAACTATGCCTTCAGGTTGGTTTATGGCTAGTGAAGGGACAACTCCAGATATTCTTCCAGGCTATTGGGGAGTATATAACGAACCGTTGGAAGGAGATACCTACATAGGTTTGATTACCAGACAAGATGGTTCATTTGAAAGTATTACGCAAAGGATGGAAAATGGCCTTCAGAAAGGAACTTGCTATAGCTTAACTTTTGCTCTATCACATTCTGATAATTATGCAGGGTATAGTGCTCCCTTGAAAATCAGGATTTGGATTGGAGATAAAAAATCTGATAGGCAACAGAAAGTGTTCGAATCAGCGCTCATCAAGGGAGAGGAATGGCGATTACAGAAAATTGACTTTACGCCAACAAAAAATATGGAATACATCATTATTGAGGCATTTAACTCTAGAAGTGCCCCAGTTAATGGTAACATACTTATAGACGCCTTATCTAATCCAAATTCTTGTAATCGAGTATGAGCAGACAAAAAATTGTTGTTTTGTCTGGAGCAGGTATTAGTGCCGAAAGTGGTATTAAAACCTTCAGGGATCATGATGGTCTGTGGGAAGGACATGATGTTATGGAAGTAGCTTCACCGCAAGGATGGCATAGGAATATGGAATTAGTTCTTGAATTCTACAATCAAAGAAGGAGACAACTAAAGGAGGTAAGCTTCAATTCAGCTCATAAAAATATAGCTGCATTGGAAGCACAATATGATGTTGTAATCGTAACACAGAATGTGGATAACTTACATGAAAAAGCAGGTAGCAGCACGGTTCTACATTTGCATGGTCAACTTGACCAAGCTCGGTCAACTAAGAACCCAAATTTGATATATGACTGGTCGGAGGATATCAATGTGGGCGATAAATGTGAGCTAGGCAGCCAATTAAGACCACATATTGTTTGGTTTGGAGAATCTGTACCTATGATAGAGCAAGCAGCTGAAGAGGTTATGAACTGCAATATTTGTATAGTTGTCGGCACATCATTACAAGTTTACCCCGCAGCAGGTCTTATTTCCTATGTCCCTAAAGGTGCAACCGTGTACTACATAGATTCTAAGCCTTTTATATCTAGAGAATTAGAAAGTATAAATCATGAAGTAATCGCCGAGAAAGCAACCATTGGCACAAAATCTCTCTTGGATATACTCATATCATAGAATCATAAGTAACTAATTATGATTTCATCTTAATATAAACTGTATTTTTGACCTATAATATCATCATAGTTGTTTCTTAAATTTCAAATAGAAATCTATCAGTGGCTGGTGCCTTTAATTGCTATATTCTTCATCTGGAGAATTATTAGTCAGTTTAGAGCAAATAGAAGGTTGCTCATTGGTACTGTTATTTGGGTCTCCTTTTGGGTCATATTGGGATTGTTGGCTATGTTACCAGATCCAATCTCATTTTCTATTGCTGAGTCTCTTGGTCTAAAGAGTAATATCAATGCAGTAATTTTTGTTTGGTTGGGCTTCTTGTTCATTATGACATACTATCAATCTTCTACTATTGAAAGATTAGAAAGACAGGTAACGGAATTAGTTAGGAAGGTGGCATTAGAAAAGCAAGGCAAACAGGATTTGGAAAAAGAGCTAGAGGAAAGAATCAGAGCTGAAGTAAAAAAAGATACAAAGTCTTCTAAAGCCAAAAAGGTCAAGACAGTTACAAGTGAATGAAAATTCTATTCGTCCTTGAAAACCACTATCCAAATATTGGAGGTGTAGAAACTCTCTTTAAGAATCTTACAGAATCTCTTGTTAAAGAAGGTCATCAAATTACTGTTCTTACCAACCAATTCTCACCTAGACTAGAAAAAAGAGAGAAGTTAAATGGCGTAAGTATTATTAGAGTACCTTTTCGTAATAGATACGTCTTTACCATATTAGGGATCTTTCCAAGTTGGAGACAAGCGCTCAAGCATGATATAATACATACCACTTCCTACAATGCAGGTGTTCCTGCTTTCTTTGCAGGTGTTCTTGCTCGTAAAAAAGTAATCATAACATTTCATGAGGTTTGGTCAAAGTTATGGTTTGACCTTCCATATATGAATAAGGTCTTTTTATGGCTCCACTATATCTTCGAAAAGTTCTTATTGAAATTGCCTTTCTATAGGTTTGTTGCTGTGTCTACCTACACTAAAAATAGTCTTATCAAAGCTGGTGTGCCTGAACAGAAAATTTCTTTAATCCATAATGGTATTCGATATGAAGAAATTATTTCTTTGAAAAAAGAAGTTAAACGAGAATCAACTTTAGAAGTAAATAAAGATTTTACATTTATATATTTTGGCAGGCTTGGCATATCAAAAGGATTGGATATTATTCTCGAAGGGATAAAAAAATTAAAAGGAAGCAAATCAAAGAAATTCAAATTCAGACTTATCATTCCGAGTTTGCCTGCGGATTTTCACAGAACAATATTAGATGGGCTCACATCATATGATATCGAAGACGTAGTGGAAGTTGAAAGTGATTTACCGTGGAAGGTCCTCGTCAAGCGAATTATAGAAAGTGATGCCGTTGTCATTCCATCCTACAGCGAAGGATTTTGCTTCACAGCCGTAGAAAGTATGGCAATAGGGACACCAATTATCAGTTCTGGAAATGGTGCACTCAAGGAAGTAATCAGTGGAAAACATATCACTATGGCGACGCATGATTCTGAAGGATTATATAAGGCAATGAGTCAAGCTTTAGAAGATAACTGGGACGAAATCTCTCTTAAAAAATTTCCTCTATCCATCTCCATCGAAAAATATATGTCGATGTATAATGATATCTTTAACTATAAAAGTACCTCTTAGAATAGACCTAAATGAATACGCCTAAGAAAATACTTTTTTTAGCTGACTGCCTTGTGACACAGAAGGCAGGTATTCATTTTTTCGCCAGACAATTTATAGAAAGGTGCATTAGTCAATATGCTGACAATCAGTACTTTATACTCCTCCCCCACCCCTATGGAGAGCTCAAAGCAGAGGAAATAATTGTTCCTATAAGAAAGTACATTCCTTATCATTTTAGGTTGAGATCATTCCTTGAAATACCAAGAGCAGTCAAAAAATTATCTCCGGATGTCGTCATTGAAATGGCCCACTTCGGTCCATTTAATATTCCAGAATCTGCCTCAAGAGTAACTGTTATACATGATATTACGCCAATACTATTTCCTGAGTGGCATGATAGAATGAGCACTGTCATGCACAAAATTTTACTGCCAAACATCCTTAAAAAAGCAGATTACATTATAGTCAATTCGCAAAAAACTCAGGCAGATTTGATTGAATACAGTGAGGATGCAAAAGACAAGATAACTGTGTCATATCCATCAATTGTAAGCCAGGCATCAAAAGGTGTTCTATATGAAAATACTATTTTAAAAAATGAAAAATATCTCCTGACAGTTGGAACAATTGAACCCAGAAAAAACTATGTAACTCTATTGAGAGCCTTTGATAAATTATGTACAAGAAACAATGAAATCAAACTAAGAATTGTTGGATATAAAGGATGGAAAGCTGAGCCATTTTTCAAACTATTAAGACAATCTAGTTTTCAGGATCGAATTATTGTGGAAGGATATACGAGTAAAGAAAGATTAACCAGTTTGTACCACCATGCCACTGCATTTGTATTTCCTTCACTTTATGAAGGATTTGGATTACCGCTATTAGAAGCGATGTCTCGCAACTTACCTATCGTTTGTTCAGATATTCCAACCTCAAGAGAAATCTGTGCAGATGCGGCACTTTACTTTGAAAAGACTAACGTTGATACATTGATAACACAACTTGTGTTGATTCTAGAGAATGAGACAATATTTCAAGAAAAACAAATTGAAATTGAATTAAGATATCTAGCATTCAACCAACAAGCACTTAATCTTGATCACATTCTGTAATTACAATTTCGTTTATGATGTTGTAATAAAAAGCATCCATAGATTATTTTCTGCCCTTCATCTAAATAGAAAAATAGCTGTGTAGAAAAATATATCTTTAATGGCGAATAACTATCATGATAACACTACAAACTCAAGATCTTTCCAAATCATATGGATCTATCAAGGCCCTTGACAAACTAAATATGACAGTTGAAACTGGTCAAATTATGGGCTTACTTGGACCAAATGGAAGTGGAAAAACAACAACTCTTGGAATTATTCTTTCTGTACTGAGTGCATCCAGTGGCACTTATGAGTGGTTCGGTGGACAGTATGGAAAGGATCACAGAAGGCATATAGGTTCTATATTGGAGACTCCTAATTTCTTTCCATATCTAAATGCAGACGAGAACCTAGATATAGTTAGAAGGATCAAGAGAGCACCAAAACAAGACTTCACTGAATTACTTAAACTAGTGAGGTTGGTAGGTCGAAGAAAGTCCAAATTTAACACATACTCTCTAGGAATGAAACAACGGTTAGCAATAGCAGCTACGTTGATTGGAGACCCTCAAGTTGTCATTTTTGATGAACCAACTAATGGGTTAGATCCAGAAGGCATAGCAGAAGTGAGAAATACCTTAACAAAAATTGCAGAGAGAGGAAAGACGGTATTCATGGCAAGTCATATCCTTGCTGAGGTAGAAAAAGTATGTACCCATGTCACTATAATCAAGAAAGGAAAGTTACTGGCTTCAGGCCCAGTGGGTTCTATTCTAAGTAATGATAGAACAGTAATTATCTCATCATCTGATAATTACAAGCTAATGACTATTCTCAAGTCTATACCTGAAATAAAGTCTATCAGCGAAGTGGATGGAAGATTGGAATGCATTGCCGTTGAAGAAGTATCAATCTCAGATATTAATCGACAAGCAGTCAATAACGGTATTGATATTCAGCATCTGGAAAACCGAAAAAGGAAGCTGGAAGAAGAGTTTTTAGAAATCACTAAATCCTAGTTCCATGCCAGTAATAGATTTACTTAAAATTGAATGGTTTAAGTTTAGAAAAAATACAGTCATCACACTGTTGCTTTGCTTCTTCCTACTCTTTTTTCCTTGCTGTCTTTATTTTGGACGCTTTCTGGATAACATTCCTGACCTTGTCCCTGGCAAAGTAAACATCTTCACCTTTCCAAATATCTGGGACTATCTTGGTTATGCTGGTAACTGGATGGTCTTTTTCTTCTTAGGCGTTCTTATTATATATACAGTGACTATAGAGGTGTCTAATAAGACAATGAGACAATCAGTTATCAATGGGATGTCTCGCAATACTTTTCTATTGGCTAAATGCCTCAATGTCGTTGTTTTATCTATAGTCGCCACATTGGTCTATGCACTTCTATGTGTAACATTTGGCTGGATCAATACAGAGGGTGTCAGTGCATCTGTGATGATGGACAATGATTATGCAATTCTAAGATTTTTCCTCATGTGTCTTGGATATATGTTTTTTGCATTACTACTAGCCTTTCTGTTTAGAAAGTCAGGTATTGCTGTATTTTTTTACTTGGCTTATGTCATTATAATGGAGCCATTGCTCAAAGTACTAACGAGACAATATTTATTCAGCAATAAATATCTCAACTACTTTCCTCTAAATTCTATTGAAGACCTTATGCCTTCCCCATTATTCAAGATTGTAGAAAAGCTTCCTACCGATATAGATTATCAATTTCTGCTTTCCTACAAGGAGGCTACATTCTTAACAATCATCTATTCCTTACTTTTTATAGTTTGTTTTTGGTACTTATTTCAGAAAAGAGATATTTGATCGGACACATAAAATAGGCATATCCCTATATTTGGGAATATGAACAAAAAGACAGTTTTAGTCACAGGATCTACCGGGCAGGTCGGCTCAGAAATAAGACATATTGCGGCACAATATCCTGACTTCAAATTGACCTTCAAAGATAGGAAGGGAATGGACCTTACTTCTAAGGATTCAATAAGGTCGGCATTAGAAAATCATCCATATGACTTCCTTATCAATGCCGCAGCTTATACGGCTGTGGACAATGCAGAAACTAATGTCAGAACAGCGAGACAAGTTAATTCAACTGCGCTCAATTATATATCTCAATATGCGTCTAAACGAACCAAAATAGTCCATATCTCTACTGATTATGTCTATCACAATGACCCGAATCGCCCTTTAAAGGAGACCGATAAAGTTATGCCTAAAGGTATCTATGCCCAGACTAAACTTGAAGGTGAACAGAAGCTCCTAGAACGAAGACCAGATTCACTAATTATGAGAACATCTTGGGTGTATTCGAGCTATGGTAATAACTTTGTAAAGACCATGCTTAGGCTAGGCAAAAAAATGGATTCTCTTAATATAGTTGCTGATCAATATGGGACGCCAACTTATGCTAGAGACATCGCCAATACACTGATGACTATCATTAAGAACAGAGATCTTGAAACGATAAGTAGCATTCCGCATAATGGTATATTCAATTATAGCAATCTTGGTCTTACCAACTGGGCTGATTTCGCCAGAGAAATCTTTAAGCAAGCCAAGATCAAATGCTCTGTAGGAGAAACAACAACTGCAGCCTATGGCGCTCCTGCTCCTCGTCCACTTTGGAGTATGATGTCAAAGGTCAAAATCCAGCAAGCATTTCACTTAAATATACCTCAGTGGCAGCAAAGTTTGAGAAAATGTCTCTTAGAACTAGGTTATAAGTAGTTATTGAATCTTAATCTTTATAACTTGGAATATTAATAAGTGGAATTTGAATCTGATTAAGTCAAGTTTAGTTTTGTTGCTGTTGTTCATTGTATCCTCAGATGCTGGTGCAACTCATAATCGAGCAGGAGAAATCACCTATTCTCAGATAGGTCCACTGACCATTAGAGCTACCGTTACGACTTATACCAAGACTACCTCTCAAGGGGCGGACAGAGATACAATTGTACTTTTCTGGGGTGATGGCCTGATGGATGCTATTCCAAGAGCAAATGGAAATGGTGAGCCAATTCCTGGCGAGGATATTAAAGTGAATATCTATGTAATGGAACATACTTATCCTAGCATAGCTACCTACACCTTATCATTCCAAGATCCCAACAGAGTTAGCAATATTCAAAACGTTAATTTCCCTAACTCAGTAGATATACCATTTTATATAGAAACCAGATTTACTCTAACCACTTCGCAATTTCAAGGTCCAAATAATTCTGTCATTCTGTTACAGCCACCTATTGATTTTGGTTGTGTTGGAAAGCGATTTATACATAATCCAAATGCGTTCGACCCTGATGGCGATAGTCTGAGTTTTGAACTCACCACACCGTTGCAAGAAGAAGGCGTAGAGGTGCCCAGATACATTTTACCAGATGACTTACCCGGTTCCTTTGGCGTATTATCTATAAACTCAATAACTGGAGATCTAATTTGGGATTCTCCACATGCACCAGGAGAATACAATGTGGCTATACTTATTAAAGAGTTCAGAGATGGGGTTCTTCTTAATACTGTCATCAGAGATATGCAAATACTTGTATTGAATTGTGAGGACAATCCACCTGTTGTAGAAGCGCCGTTAGAAATCTGTGTTATTGCTGGCGAAACACTTCGAATTCCAATAAGAGTAACAGATATAGATACAGGACAGCAAGTTAGAATTTCTGCTAGAGGTGGTCCTTTCGTACAAGAATTTTCTCCAGCGTTTATGGACAATCAGAATATATTTCAAGACTCCCCATTAGTAGAGTTCTTTGTATGGGAAACAAGATGTGAGCATATTTCTGACGCATATTATCAAGTTGTTTTTCGAGGTCAGGATGATTCCAGAATGGGCTCCGGTAATGCCTCTCTTAAAAGTCTAAGAATAAAAGTCCTTGGTCCTCCTCCGGAAAATGTAATTGCAGATCTGGAAAACGATGAAGATATTGTACTCTCATGGGATCTGCCTTATGCATGTGAAGTGACGAGTAACGACTACTTCCTAGGCTTTGAAGTCTATAGAAGAGAAGGTCCAGATCCTCGACCTTTAGACGAATGTGAAAATGGATTAGAAGGACGAGGTTATGAGTCCTTTGAAATGCTGACCACAGAAACTAATAACGGAAGATATACCTTCACTGATACCTCATTACCAGATGGCGCCATTTTTTGCTATAGAATAACTGCAAATTTCGCTCAAAGAACTTCAACTAACCAACCATTTAATATTGTAGAGTCAATTGCGTCAGAGGAAGTCTGTATTCAAGTCAATCAAGATGAACCCTTAATAACAGAAGTTTCAGTTGTGGAGACATCAGTAACAAATGGTGAGATTAGGGTTTCGTGGAATAAACCGATTCCTGAAGCAGTAGACACCATATTAAATCCTGGACCATACAATTACCGACTAGAGAGATCATCAGATGGCGTTAATTTTTCGGAGGTGGTCACCATTACTACTCCCAGCTTTTTCCCAAGTAACAATTTGTCGTTTACAGACGGTAATCTCAATACAGAAAATATTCAATATTTCTATAGATTAATCTTCTCAGCTAACAACCAATTTTTCAATAACTCTTCTACAGCGAGCTCTGTATTTTCAAGTATCATTTCTACCGATATGGAAAATATAATTTCTTGCGAGGAAAGTGTGCCTTGGGTGAATACAACCTACTTTTTAGAGAGGCAAAATATGAATAGTGGTCAATTGTCATTTGATACTATAGATGAATCTGGCACCTGCGATTTTGAAGACAGAGGTCTTATGAATGATACTACCTTTTGTTATAGGATTAGAACGTTAGGAAGATATGGCATTGGAGATAATACTGATAGTCTTACCAACCTATCGCAGATTATTTGTGGCAGTCCTATAGACAGTGTTGGCCCTTGCCCACCCGTAGCTATGGCTCAAAATCCTTGTAGCGATTTTTCTGGTGCAGATGAATTGAATATAGATCCAGAAGATTTTTTCAATCTGATTTTCTGGGATTCAGTAAGAAATGAATGTGAGGGTAGTAATGATGTCTCTTCTTACAATATATACTTTGCTGAAGATAGTATATTACTTGACTATGAATTGATAGGCAATGTAAGTGAACAGGAACCACTTGAATTCCAACATCTGCCAGACTTAGGAATTAATGGATGCTATGCTATCTCATCCATTGATGCTTCCGGCAATGAAGGTCCCATAGGGAATCATACCTGTATAGACAATTGCCCAATATATATTCTGCCTAATACTTTCACGCCAAATGGTGATGGCGCAAATGATATTTTTCATCCTAGGCAAAATTTATTCGTTGCTCAAATAGATTTCAAATTATTCAATAGATGGGGCAATTTGATGTTCGAAACAACCGATCCTGAAATCAATTGGGATGGTAATACTAACAATGGAAGATCCTTAGAAGCGGGTACATATTATTATACTTGCAGTGTGCTAGAACGTGGAAATGACGGATTAGTAGAAGCATTACAGCTTCAAGGATATATACAATTACTTAGATAGATAAATGTTTTCAGGAATAATAGAAGAATTAGGGAAGGTCGTAAAAATTGAGGATCATGGAAGTGGTAAAGCATTGACTATCAAACATCCCTACGAAGAGGCATTGTATATAGATCAGAGTATTTGTCATAATGGTGCTTGCTTGACTGTTGTAAGTATTAAGGCAGATACATATAAGGTTGTAGCCATTCTCGAATCTCTCAGGGTTACAAACTTGGGTTCATTAATGACTGGCGATCAAGTTAATCTTGAACGGAGTGTAAAAATGGAAACCCGTTTAGATGGTCATATGGTCCAAGGCCATGTAGATTGCACTGGTAAGGTAACAAACATTAAAGATGAAGATGGAAGTTGGGAGTTCACCATATCTTACCCATCAGAACACAGAGCTCTGTTAATCCATAAAGGAAGTGTTACACTTAACGGTATCAGTCTGACAATTATAGATGTTACAGATCATGAGTTGAAAGTAGCTATTATACCTTATACGTATGAGCACACTAATCTTCAATATCTAAAGATTGGAGATTCTATTAATATTGAATTTGACACCATTGGGAAATATATTGCGAATTATATTGATAAAATAAAAGCCTGACTAACAAATATTGTTAATCAGGCCTTTATAATCTTTTACTTAGCAATAAAGCTCAACTGGATTATTCTCCAGGCTCAACTTCTTCTTCCATTTCCTCTTCAGGAATAGCTACCAACTCTTTCGGTTTTACAAGTAACTCTCTGAACTTCCTTAACCCTGTTCCTGCTGGAATCAGTTTACCTGAAATCACATTTTCTTTGAGGCCATCAAGCTTATCTACTTTCGCTCCTATAGCTGCTGTACTAAGTACTTTAGTTGTTTCTTGGAAAGATGCTGCAGATATCCAACTCTCAACCCCTAATGAGGATTTAGTGATACCCTGAAGTAAAGGTTTAGATGTTGCTGAAATTGCATCTCTAAAGACTACCAGCTTCTTATCATTTCTCTTCAAATAAGAATTTTCCTCTCTAAGCTGTCTTACTGAAACTAATTGTCCTGGCTTTAACTTGCTCGATTCACCTGCATCGTCTACAACTTTCTTATCATAGATCCAGTCATTCATTTCCAAGAACTTGAATCGATCTACTGCTTCTGATTCAAGGAAGGTCGTATCACCTGGATCTTCTATCTCTACCCTTCTCATCATTTGACGTGCTATTACCTCAATGTGTTTATCATTGATGGCAATACCTTGAGAACGATATACTTCCTGGATTCCATTAACCAAGTACTGTTGTACTGCAAATGGTCCCATGATATTAAGAATATCGAATGGTGATGTTGCTCCTTCCGAAAGTTTTGTTCCTGCTCTTACAAAATCTCCATCTTGTACTAACATTAACTTTCCTTTCTTAATAAGATATTTTCTCTTTTGATTTGTTTTGTCATCTGATACAAATACCTCTTGGTTTCCTCTCTTTACTTTACCAAAACTCACTATACCATCTATCTCAGAAGTAACAGCTGGATTAGAAGGATTTCTAGCTTCAAAGAGCTCTGTAACTCTTGGAAGACCACCTGTAATATCAGATATCTGACCAGTCTTTCTTGGAATCTTAGCCAATTTTTCACCGGCCTTTACCTCTTGACCATTCTGCGCTGTTAAGTATGCGCCTACTGGCATTGTATATGACTTAAGCTCCTCCCCTGATGGCGAAACGATCTTAATCATAGGAATCACCTTCTTATTCTTTGATTCTACGATAACAATCTCCTCATTTCCAGTCAAGTCATCTCTCTCCTTTCTGAAAGTTACCATCTCTTCTAATCCATCAAACTTTATTAGTCCTTTGACTTCTGACAGAATAACGGCATTAAATGGATCCCACTGACTTATAAGATCACCTTCTTTCACTTTTTGCTTATCCTTAATATGTAAGGTAGATCCATATTGAATATAGAAAGTAGTAATCAGCTTATTAGATTCTGGTTCTATTAATCTAATTTCTCCAGATCTTGAAAGCACTACATTGTTTTTGACACCATTTTCTTCGTAAGGCACAAATTCAATATTATCGAATTGAGCTACTCCATTTTTCTTAGAGACAATCTCAGACTCGGCTTTACTTACAGAAGCGATACCCCCTACGTGGAAGGTTCTTAGTGTAAGTTGCGTTCCTGGCTCTCCAATACTTTGTGCAGCTATAATTCCTACTGCATCACCTTCCTCGGCTATTCTATTAGTAGCTAAGTTCTTACCATAGCACTTTGCACATACCCCTCTCTTTGTCTCACAAGTAAGCACTGATCTTATCTTAAGTTTTTCTATACCTGAAGCTTCAATCTTCTCCGCTATCTTGTGGTCTATATAAGAACCAGCCTCCAAGATCACCTCATCCGTTTCTGGATGATGAACATCATTGAGGACGAATCTTCCTTCTATTCTTGAAGCCAAGCTAAGCACTACTTTATCATTTTCTATGAAGGCCGTTATTGAAATACCTCTCAACGTATCGCAATCTCTATCTGTGATTATTACATCTTGAGATACATCCACCAATCTTCTTGTTAGGTAACCTGCATCAGCGGTTTTAAGTGCTGTATCGGCCAAACCCTTTCTTGCACCGTGGGTAGAGATAAAGTAATCCTGAACAGAAAGACCTTCTAAGAAATTAGATAAGATTGGATTCTCAATGATCGCAGGACCTGCATCACCAGATTTCTTTGGTTTTGCCATCAATCCTCTCAATCCACATAATTGCTTAATCTGTTGCTTAGAACCCCTTGCTCCTGAGTCAAGCATCATATACACTGAGTTAAATCCGCCTTTATGCTCTTTCAACTCAGTCATAAGATTTTCAGTAATCTTATTATCTGCAAAGGTCCATTTATCGATAACCTGATTATATCGTTCGTTAGGCGTAATCAGACCCATATTATAGTTATCCCATACTTCATCAACATCGGACTGCGCTTCTAATAATGTCTGCTCTCTTTGAGTTGGATTAATTAAATCTCCTAAGTTAAAAGACAATCCACCTTTGAATGACCAATAGAAACCCATCGTCTTGATCTTATCCAAGAAGACAGCTGTTGTAGGAAAATTGGTTCTACTAATTATATCAGATATAACCAGCTTCAAATTCTTCTTAGTCAAGAGGCTATTTATAAATGGCACTCCTTCGGGTCTCATTTCATTAAAAAGGACTCTACCCACAGTAGTCTCTACTAATGAGTGTACCATCTCTCCATCTTCATTTTCCGTAAGCGCTCTAACTTTTATTCCAGTGTGTAGTGATATTTTATCCTCGTTATATGCAATCACTACTTCCTCAGGAGAATAAAACTTTCTTTCGACGCCGTCTTGCCCATACTTCATATCCAAGTTCTCCTTAGTCAAGTAGTATAAGCCAAGTACCATATCCTGAGAAGGTAACGTTATAGGTGTACCATTCTGAGGGTTAAGCATATTGTGCGATGACAACATGAGCACTTGCGCTTCGAGTATAGCAGCATGACTTAACGGCACGTGTACAGCCATTTGGTCACCATCAAAATCGGCGTTGAATGCACCAGTTACTAATGGATGCAACTGAATTGCTTTTCCTTCAACCAACTTAGGCTGGAAGGCCTGGATTGATAGTCTGTGTAGTGTAGGTGCCCGGTTAAGTAAAACTGGATGCCCTTTCAATACATTCTCTAATATTTCCCATATAACTGGGTCCTTTCTGTCAACAAGTTTTTTAGCTGACTTTACAGTTTTGACAATACCTCTTTCAATAAGTTTTCGGATGACGAAAGGCTTGAAAAGCTCAGCAGCCATTCCTTTTGGCAACCCGCACTCATGCAGTTTTAATTCCGGACCTACTACGATAACAGAACGACCTGAGTAATCAACCCTTTTTCCAAGTAAATTTTGTCTGAATCGACCTTGCTTACCCTTTAATATATCACTGAGAGATTTCAATGAACGGCCTCCCTCTGCTTTAACTGCATTTGATTTCCTAGAATTATCAAAGAGGGAATCTACCGCCTCTTGTAACATTCTCTTTTCATTTCTGAGGATAACTTCTGGAGCCTTTATTTCCAAAAGTCTTTTCAATCTGTTATTTCGAATGATAACTCTTCTGTAGAGATCATTTAAATCCGAACTCGCAAAACGACCACCATCTAATGGAACTAATGGTCTAAGCTCTGGTGGAATAATTGGCAGATACTGAATAATTGCCCACTCTGGCTTATTTTCTATTCTTGTCTGACCTTCTCTAAAAGATTCCACAACTCTTAATCTCTTAAGTGCTTCCGACTTTCTTTGCTGAGAAGTTTCATTTGCTGCTTGATGACGTAACTGATAAGACAATTCATCAAGGTCTAATCTCTCCAATAATTCCTTAACCGCTTCTGCCCCCATCTTAGCGATGAATTTTTGAGGATCAGTATCGTCTAGCATCTGATTACCTTCAGGAAGCGTATCTAGAATTTCAAAATATTCTTCTTCAGTATATAAGTCCTTAATCTCTATCTCTTCGGATTTTACACCAGGTTGGATGACTGCATATCTCTCGTAGTAGATAATTGATTCTAATTTCTTAGAAGAGATACCTAGTAGATATCCAATTTTATTAGGCAAAGATTTGAAGAACCAAATATGCACTACTGGCACCACCAATTTGATGTGTCCCATTCTCTCTCTTCTTACTTTCTTTTCAGTTACCTCAACTCCACATCTATCACATACGATGCCTTTATATCTAATTCTCTTATACTTACCACAATAGCACTCATAATCCTTAACTGGTCCAAAGATTCTCTCACAGAACAACCCATCTCTCTCTGGCTTATAGGTTCTATAATTTATAGTCTCAGGCTTAAGAACTTCTCCATATGATCTATCAAGGATATCATCAGGAGATGTCAGACAAATAGCAATCGTATCAAATTGCTTCTGAGTAGTGTTGTTATTACGTTTAAATGGCATTTATCTCAAAGTTTCAAGATTAATCAAATTTGATATCTAATGTCAATCCTCTCAATTCGTGAATCAATACATTGAATGATTCAGGAATACTTGGTTTTGGAAGATTTTCACCTTTGACAATAGCTTCATATGCTTTCGCCCTTCCTTGTATATCATCTGACTTGATAGTCAATAATTCTTGGAGAATGTTAGCTGCTCCAAATGCTTCCAGCGCCCAAACTTCCATCTCACCAAATCTCTGACCACCAAACTGCGCTTTACCACCCAACGGTTGTTGTGTTATAAGAGAGTAAGGTCCAATAGATCTTGCGTGCATCTTATCATCGACCATGTGAGACAGCTTAAGCATATATATGATCCCCACTGTTGCTTCTTGGTGGAATCTATCTCCTGTCTCTCCGTCATATAAGAAGGTTTGACCTAGATTAGGTAGTCCCGCTTTTTGTACAAACTCATCTATTTCATCTAGACTTGCTCCATCGAATATCGGTGTAGCGAATTTGACACCAAGCTTTTGACCTGCCCATCCAAGTACCGTTTCGAAAATCTGTCCCAGATTCATACGAGAAGGTACACCTAATGGGTTAAGTACTATATCTACAGGCGTACCATCTGCCAAGAATGGCATATCTTCTTGACGAACAATTTTCGATACGATTCCTTTATTACCATGACGACCTGCTAACTTATCTCCTACCTTAAGTTTTCTCTTCTTTGCTAGATAAACCTTGGCCAATTTCAATACACCTGCTGGAAGTTCATCTCCAATACTAATATTGAATTTCTCTCTTTTATATCTACCAACTTCTTCATTGACTTTGATACTATAGTTATGTATCAATCTTGCAATCAATTTGTTAGTTGCATCATCATTTGTCCAGTTAGAATAATCTACTTGTGTATAATCTACATCTTTTAAAACCTTTTGAGTAAACTTCGTACTCCTAGGTATAATCTCCTCATTATAGATACTCTTAACACCAGCAGATGACTTACCTTTCACCAAAGACATCATCTTATCTATCAGGGTTGTCCTTAACTCATTATGTGCTACTGCATGCGTATCCTCCAACTTGGCAAGAAGCTCCTTCTCTTGAACTTTCTGAAACTTATCTTTCTTAGCTCTTGCAAATAATTTTTTGTTTATGATGATACCTCTTGTAGATGGAGGCGCTTTCATAGAGGCATCTTTTACGTCACCTGCTTTATCACCGAAGATGGCTCTAAGTAATTTCTCTTCTGGTGTAGGATCTGACTCACCCTTTGGTGTTATTTTACCTATGATTATATCACCCTCTTTGATCCATGCGCCAGTTCGAATGATACCATTCTCATCCAAATCTTTAGTCGCATCCTCACTCACATTGGGAATGTCATTTGTCAATTCTTCCTCACCTAATTTTGTATCTCTCACTTCAAGCTCAAAACTTGATATATGTAATGAGGTGAAAATATCATCTCTTACAACCCGCTCTGATAATACAATAGCATCTTCAAAGTTGTAACCTTTCCAAGGCATGAAAGAAACAAGTAAGTTTTGTCCTAGAGCTAACTCACCTTTCTCAGTGGCATAACCATCAGACAATAACGTACCCAAAGATACTCTGTCACCTTTGTTGACTATTGGTTTGAGGTTAATTGTTGTACCCTGATTCGTTCTTCTGAACTTAGTAAGAGGATAGGTTTTTACGTTGCTTTCGAAAGAGACCAACTCATCTTCATCTGATCTATCATATTCAATCACGATCTTCTCTGCATCAACATACTGCACAACACCTTTACCTTCTGCATTTATCAGAATTCTGGAATCTTGTGCCACTTTCTGTTCGATACCTGTTCCTACAATTGGTGATCTAGGTTTCAATAATGGTACAGCCTGACGCTGCATGTTAGATCCCATCAGGGCTCTATTGGCATCATCATTTTCCAAGAATGGAATTAGTGATGCAGAAACACCTACAATCTGATTTGGTGCAACATCAATATATTCTATTGAGTCTGGTTCTAATACCGGGAAATCTCCATGCTCTCTACACTTAATTCTATCACTTTCAAATGCACCCTTTTCTGTAATTGGTGCATTGGCTTGAGCTATCTTCTTGTAATCTTCTCCCTCTGCACTCAGATACTCTATACTAGATCTTAGATCAACTACTCCACCTTTTACTTTTCTATACGGCGTTTCTAAGAACCCCATCTTATTGACCTTTGCAAATACACAAAGAGTGGATATAAGTCCAATGTTTGGACCTTCAGGTGTTTCTATCGTACACAGTCTACCATAATGTGAATAGTGAACATCTCTCACCTCGAACCCTGCTCTCTCTCTTGAAAGTCCTCCTGGTCCTAGGGCTGATATTCTTCTCTTGTGTGTAATCTCAGACAATGGATTAGTCTGATCTAAAAACTGAGATAATTGACTGGTTCCAAAGAATGAATTAATAACTGAAGACAGGGTTCTCGCATTGATCAAATCTATTGGCGTAAAAACCTCATTGTCACGAACATTCATTCTCTCTCTAATGGTCCTAGCCATTCTAGCCAATCCTACGCCAAATTGTCCATATAGTTGTTCCCCTACTGTCTTTACCCTTCTATTACTTAAGTGATCAATATCATCAAGCTCAGCTTGCTGATTAATAAGATCAACGATGTATTTGATAATTGATATAATATCATCTTTGGTCAAAACCAAAGTGTTTAATTCAATATCAAGATTTAACTTTCTATTGATTTTATATCTACCAACTTCTCCAAGATTATATCTCTTATCTGAAAAGAACAACTTATCTATAATACCTCTTGCCGTTTCTTCATCTGGTGGATCAGTACCTCTTAGTTGTCTGTAAATTTGAGTAACCGCCTCTAATTCGGAACTAGATGGATCCTTCTGAAGTGTTTGATAAATAATTGAGAAATCCTTAGCGTCTTCTCCAGTTCTTTCCTTTTGAAGAATAATTGTTTCTATATCTGATTCTTGGATTAAAAGAATATTCTCTTCATCCAAGGTATCATCTCTTTCAAGAATGATTTCATTTCTTTCTATAGTTACAACCTCACCAGTATCCTCATCCACAAAATCCTCATTCCACTTCTTAAGCACCCTGGCCGCTAACTTTCTTCCGATTGCTTTTTTAAGACTCTTTTTGTCTGCTTTTATTTCCTCTGATAATCCAAATATCTCTAGTATATCCTTATCAGAATCGTAACCAATTGCCCTAAGCAAAGTCGTTACTGGGAATTTTTTCTTTCTGTCAATGTATGCGAACATAACATTGTTGATATCCGTTGTGAATTCCATCCATGCGCCCTTGAATGGGATAACACGAGCAGAATAAATCTTGGTACCGTTGGGGTGGAAATTGAGACTGAAGAATACTCCAGGAGATCTGTGCAATTGAGACACGACTACTCTTTCTGCACCATTAATACAAAAGGTACCCTTAGGAGTCATATATGGTATGTTTCCGAAAAATACGTCTTGGACAATTGTTTGAAAATCTACGTGTTCTTCATCATTACAAGATAATCTCAATTTAGCCTTCAGAGGAACGCTATACGTCAATCCTCTTTCCATACACTCTGCTATACTGTATCTTGGAGGGTCTATGAAATAATCCAAAAACTCAAGAACGAAAATATTTCTTGCATCAGTGATTGGAAAATTATCTTGAAACACGTTAAACAGTCCTTCATTAACTCTATTCTCTGGAGTGGTCTCAAGTTGAAAAAACTCTTGGAATGATTTTATTTGGATACCCAATAAATCTGGATACTCTGCAGCTTTTATCTTGCCAAAGTTATGCCTTGGTGCGGATGCTATTGCGTTTGCTCTTGCCATCTAAATAATTGATTCTTATGAATGATAAAAAAACAATAAGACTTTACTCAATAATAGAAACAAGTAAAGCTTAGCCATTGTAATCAATGACTAAGCATTACTATGTGTTATAGTGAGATACTATAATCTGCAGCTGACGATTACTTTAATTCGACGTCAGCACCTGCACCTTCCAATGCAGCTTTGATTGATTCTGCCTCTTCTTTAGGGACACCTTCCTTAATTGCGGTAGGAGCTCCATCTACAAGTGCTTTAGCATCTTTAAGTCCTAATCCCAATAGATTTTTAACTTCCTTAACGACTGCTAGTTTTGCCGATCCAGCTGAGTTCAACATTACTGTGAAGTCAGTTTGTTCTGCACCACCACCATCGCCACCACCAGCAGGGCCAGCAGCAACTGCAACAGCTGCAGCAGCAGGTTCAATACCATGTTCTTCCTTTAGAATTTCAGCAAGCTCATTGACTTCTTTTACTGTCAATCCGACAAGCTGGTCTGCAAGTGACTTTATGTCTGCCATGAATAATTTTTTTTAATATATGATAAAATAATTACATCTAAATAAAGATGCGATTAGCTTGG
>CAZPUF010000022.1:0-22257 GCA_964589705.1 uncultured Saprospiraceae bacterium
TAGAAAAAATATTGCATGCTTATTTTGTGAATCGTAGAAATTCTTGGCGGTCAAAGAATGGTTCGCGGTCTATGGTTCACGGTCTATGGTCGCGGTGCAAAGATTCACGATGCAAGGTTGCAACGGACTTACTTCCTTTCTGGTTTACTTTTTCTATTCTAGGAGCCAAGAGTTTCTTTGAGTAAGGCGGTTCTCACATTCGACTCACTTTGGTCGCTCAGTGTAGGCTCCTTCAGGGAGTTAGAGGGTAGAGAAGGCTCAGCTACCTCCAACCTAGAGGTGGAATCTGCCCGCAGGTTGGACAAGAAATTGAAACCATTTTAATTGTACTGAGATCAATTATTCTACAGCCACTAAAGTGCCTTTGCCAAGGAGGAAGAACTTTTGGATAGCATTCATGCCTTCGGGAGATTTTATGGTCTTCTCCTTTGTGGTAATTAATTTAGGGATATACCCAGTCCCTTTTTTTTGGGCTAATATCCGAAAAGGAGCGGCTTTCTCTACAGCAATATATTCTTTCTCTTTGGCTGTTTCTCTCAATTCTAATAGATAATAATCCCAGGTGTCTGTCAGTGTGTCCTCTACATCTATATATTGACGAAAAATGGGAAGATATCCATCGCCAAAAGCAAGCCAGCTTGATGATTTTTGAATAGAAAATAACAACTGATTTTCAGCAAGGCTTTCACTTAGGGTATTGACGCCAATCATTCTGTTCTCGCCGATATTATAGTTACCTCTAAGGGTATGCGTATTCCAATTGGTTGCCAGCTCGTTTTTGTATCCCAACCCTTGAAGGTGAAGTGGTTGTCCAGTTTCCTTATCCAGAATAACAGGGTAACTCTTGCCAGTAAACGAAATGAATTCAGCACTTATAAAGGTTCTCCCTTCTATGACAGTTTCTTCGTTATAATATAATTGAGATATGGGATTACCTGCAAAGACGGAATTAATTTCTTGATCCGAGCCAATCATCAAGTCATAAGGAAGTGTGAATAATGGTAGATCTTTATTATTAATATCTATAATCCTCTCGGTTTTTCCACCCAGTGTTTCAAGACTTACTCTCAGTAATCTTTTGTTACCGATTGCCATAATATCCCCAAGCGTTTCTATTATTTTTAGATTATCTGATTCTGCGAGCTGTATGTTATCGAATCCATGTCTGATATCTAATACAAGTTTATTGCCATGAGTATCGATGGCATTGATAAATTTATCAGAGTTACCATGTAATAATTCAGCTACCTCAAGCGCATCTTTGCCAAATTTTAAAACACTGTTTTTAGACTTAGAGAATAACTTTGTTTGGCCATCAATAGTGGCTATGCCAAAGTGTTGTTTGTAGATATTTGCGTCATCAATTCTTTGCGGTGTGATAGCACCTTCATTCAGTGTCAATATACGACCGTCACTTTCATAGATCACAAATTCTTCATTCGGACTACAGACATTAAATACCTTTCGTTGCCCAATTCTTATATATTGGCTATCGATCTCAGATATACTAATTGCTTGATTGTTGCTGGGCTGAAAAGCTTCATTAGTATGGAGATTAAAATAGAAGTGATGACCACTATTGCTTACTTTAATAATGGCCGCGTTGTTAAAGTTAATGTATTCGGAGGATTCGATGTGTAAAGGTTGATCCCCTAGACTTATTATAGCACCAGTTTCTTCGTCTATACCAATTGTTTGTGTGGCGGTTTCAAAAAGTGCTACTTGTCTGTTTCCATATTGATGACTGCCTTGGTGTTTTGTTATCCTGATTTCTCCAAAGAGAAATGGCTCATGTGTGTGTTCATCTATAAATGCAAAATCTCTGATGCCAAGGTATACTTGCTGAACAACTTTGCCCATACCTACATGTACATTGCAAGCGCCAAGTCCTGTAATCCTTTCTCCAAAATAATTTACCACTTCTAAATCTAGATTGAAAACTATTTTTCCAATTTGAATTAACTGTTTGTGTTTGCTTACAAAGACACTTTGGCCGCTGAATAATAAGGAGGACTTACTTTTCTTAGAATCCAAAGAGGTAAGGACATGGTCTTTAAGAAAGATTTTTTCTTCGAGTTTAAATCCTTCAATATCATACCAATGGCCTTGCTCGTTTTTACGGTAAAAGCTATTTGATATTGGTTCCAAATAATGATCTACCCACTGGTCTGAGTTTTCTATGATTTGGTTCTGATCATTAATCAGATATTGTTTTGAAGAAGTGATAAGTAGATATACTTTCTTGTCATTAGTCGAAAGCACATGTGATATGTTTCTGTTTTCTATTTTATACTCGACTTGATGATCAGGAAATGGAGCGAGTTCCAATACTTTGGCGTTTTCATTTTTGTCATATATTATGATGACATCCGCGAGTACATCATATCTCTCTACAAGTATGCCAACAATTGTTTTGCCTATGATTTGCTTATGAAGTGTATCTGCCTTTATGATTGTCATGTTATTTATCTAATCCGATTTTTTGTTTTTTCTTTTTCCATTTATAATCTCTTCTCTGTTTCTTATAAGTTTGAGTCATTATCCGTACAAACTTATTAACTCCTTCTTTGAAGTCTGTTGTTTCGACATAATTATCAGCACCAAAGATTTCTTCCATTATTTCGATTTGTATTTCATTTTCAGAATCTATGAATATACCTTTTATTTCGACATCACCCTCTTTTCTCAGTTGATTTAAGTAGTCATTGAGTTCTGGGATATCTATTATACCCATAGATGGTTCTCCATCTGTAATAACAAAAATCGAGCTGACAATATTGGTTCTTGGATTTGCTTTAGTGTAACCTTTTAGGAAGGATTGCATCTTACTATAAGACTTCCCGACACCATCTGAAATATTAGTTCCACCACTACCTCCATATTTGATATCATTATTGTTGATGACTGCAATTTGTTTTAATATTTTCAATAATACCTTTCTATTGGTATACTCATTGGTGAAGTCAGCAACCTCAATAAATCTATTGCTGAAAAAATGGAATGCATCAAATGTTTTTCTGTCCTCTAATCCCAGAACTAATAAATATAGAATCTTGAACAGGTTTCGCATCCTGTCATGTCTCATGGATCCAGAATAGTCTAGACAAAAAGTATTTACTTGTACAGCTTCTCCTAGATCTACTTTTGTCTGCATGGATTTCATAACATCAGCCCTAATCCATTTTTCTTGATCAAATATGGTATCCGGATCGAATTCTACGCCATCGATAACATGGCGATCTTTGCTAAATATGACGGTTCTCCTAACAGGCAAAGCAGTCTGAAATGCCTGCTTTACAAAATTGATATATGGTTTTATTTCTTCTTCAATATTGAGTAATTCGTCCAACCATGCCTGGGTAAAGAATGCATCTCCATCTATAGACAAGCCAAATTCTTCCATCCTGCTGTGAAGATATTTTTCTCGTTGATCCAGAAGATTTTCTTTTCTTAATAATTCGTAGTCCCATTTCTTTTGGAAATTGTTTTCTGAGAATATGGGATTGTGTAATTCTTGGTACTTAAGTAACGCTTCTTTTGTTTTTATTTTGGCAATTGCTTTTAGATGTTTTTCTAGATCTATTTTTTCTTTCTCTATCGTCTTTTTTCTTTGCTTATGAAGGTCTCTAATCTCTTTGGCTGTCTGATCTCCAAATAGATTCCACAAGGGGAGTAAATTATTTTCTTCATCTATAATCCAAGTAAGAATAGGTGAGGTAATAAGATTAAGTAGATTGAGCCATTGGCCTTGGCATCTGACTTTGGATTTTTCGAGACTTCTTTCAAGGTCACTTTCTGGTGCCCTGCTCCTGACTAGTTCGAGTATCCGATCTTGGTCTTCTGGAATAATATCATACCAATATTGCACATCTTTTTCGTATACTCTTTCTTGGTCGGGTCTTGTGTGAGGCACTCGATAACTATTCTCTTTGAAGTCGCCTGCTATTCGACTTCTACCTTGAAATACATCTACAATTACATCAGATATATTTCTTAGGCTCATAGGACCATACTTAAATATCAACTTTACAGGAAGCGCTCTGTATATGTCAGCAGATGATCTGTTGTCTAATATATCTTGTATGAGAAATAGTCGCTCATCCAATAAGAAGATTTTTTTCATATCCTCTACCATTTGAGCACTAGATTGGTCCAACTGCCCTAGAGGCGATTCTGCTATTTGAAACATTTGAACTATTGTATCTCTATATGAATTAAAGATTAGTCGTACATCTTCAGTAGCTTTTTCCAAAAGAGGGTTTTCTGTCCATTCATTATTGTCATTAGCGATGATCGATTCGCAACTTTGTAGCATAAGAATGGTGACTTGCTCTGAGGGTAAGCGCTGATAAAAGTTCTTATCATCTATTAACTCAGTAAACCAATCAGCACACATGGCATATAATTCGATAGAAGATTGTTTCAACTTATTTAAAAATTGTCCATAATAGTAAATATAAATCCAGATGGCATATGATGCTTCAAGCTTCTTAAGGTCAGCACTCGACAGACAGCGCTTAAGCGAATAGAAGTAAGATTCATAAGGAAAGAGACCCATCTTAAGCTGATAATAATTAAGATGAGATTTCAAAGTCTCAATCTTAATATTTCGGATATCATTGAGCGGGATATACAAGCCAGATATTATGCCTTTATGACTTAATTTTGACCAATAGTCTTGTTTCATCCCTCTCGGACCCTGCAGGCCTTTGATAACATAATTGTTTAAGGCTCTGTTGAATGTTGGAAGACTTTTCTTGGATTTTTTATTACCTAAGTTTTCGGCAATAAATAGATGCCAATTATTTATACCCAAAGCCCTGGCGTCGAACTCAATGAGCTCAATGTTCTTCTCTCTAAATGACCTGACCAGCATATTCCAATCCTTCTGAAACTCAGGGACATAACCAACGTCGTCTTCTGAGTCTTTGGAATTATTGGTAATGTCAGTTGTCATTTAATGTAAGTAGGAGATTTGAAAAATAACCATTGCGAAATTGGAAGTTACCAAGATTATAAGAGATAATGATACTTCTGCGTGGAAATTATATTACTTTGGACATGAACAGCCATTTTAATTAGAATCAATGCCAACTATAAAAGAACAATTCAGATTTCATCCAATTAATTCTCATTTTGAATTCGATACACATACAGAAGTTCAGAATCTTGCTATACAACGATTTAAGGTCTTGGCAGGAAATACACCTGATGAAGATATATTAGTCGTAGAATATAAGGGTAGCCCTAATCTTAGTTTTTATAATGTGCATGGGCAAATATTGGATATAGATCATTATTTGCCGGAGACTTATCGAGACTATGATAATATAAATGTAGAGTCCATTATTTCCAACTTGAAGAGTAGTGATATCGCGGCATTGAAGTCATCAAAAGATTTCGATAGCCTTCTGGAACAAACGCTTGCTGCGGCAGATAATGATATTGTCAAAGGCCTACAGCAACAGTTTGGGATTCTGACTTTTGAGGAAGTTGTGTATTCTATAATTCCAAACCTTAGGGATGCTGAGCAAGAGGACATCTTTAATATCATTCGTAATGCTTATAGTTCTTATTATGATTTTGTAAGTGATGTCATAATAAGTCAACAACGATCAGCAGGTTATGTGCATATCACACCTGTGGGCAATATTATCATAACACCACTAAATAAACGCAGTGGGCTGTCGGTCATTATTGAGACGCAAGATGCTAAAGGCCAATTGTCTCATCCGTCAAAGTGGAATGTTGTCAGAACTCAATCTGCAGTTCAGCTTGATCAAGTATTAGTCTTTAGGACACTGGATGTAAAAAATTACTTTTTAGCCTCAACATATACAGATACGTTTGAGACGGAGAGATATGTATTGAAATATGACGATAAGGAACTAAGTATAGATAGTTATCTAGATAACACAGATAATCTCTTAAAAGTAAAGGTCATTAATGATTGTTACAAAGTAATGGCCAGTGATTATAATTTAATTTTTGTACTCAGCAAAGTCAATGAGCTTACGATTATTAATACCCATAGTTCTGTTGTACCTCACAAATGGCCTAAGACTATCAGCTTGCCTGTTACGGCAGAGTGGGTGAGGATAGATGAGAATATGACTGTAGTTTTTTGTCAGGACAGCACTGGTATGATTAGTTGTTATGATATTACAGGCTCTGTTGTAGAAAAAATATCTGAAATAGGCGTGTATGCACCGCGGTTTGAGCTTGACCAAAATGGACACTTGATTTGTCGCGAATCTGATTCTTCCAATCTTATTAAAATAGAGACAAATCTATCCGATATAGAATTACCTTCCGATAAGAAAAATTTTAATACGGTATTCAATAATCTGTCTCATCTGTTTAGAGGTGAGCGCCTCTTTGTTAAGACTGAGTTTGCAAAACCAATTTCAGAATCAGAAGAGACACCAAGTAAATTGCCTTCAGTGATTCAGAAGGCTCGTTACGATTTTGAGACTAACATAGAAAACATGTTAGTACAATCTGATAATAGCTATGAAGACCTTCTTAGTATCCAGAATAAAATGGCCATTGCTCGCCAGAATATTACCGAGGAACTTATGGCAGAAGCAGACAAAGAGAATATCTTCTTGGTTGGACAGAGATTGAAGACCACGATTAATAGTATCATCTTACCATCGGAGAAGCGTGTCAGAAATTTGGTGGAAGGATTAAGGGCAAAAAGCATACTTGTTACATCCAAAAGCTACCAAGCTCAGGCACAAGGACTAGATGACCCCTATGCTTACAGGGAAGTTCTCAATAAGATCAGAGGATTCCAAGATGAGCTATTAAGTATGCATCCGGATAATTTTAGTGAGATCTTAGATGAGTTTAAGGCCATTAAGGAAGATCTTGATAGTAGTTTCTCAGAGCAAATTGCTAAGGAAGGTACAACACTTCAAGAATTTATTGCCAGTGAAATAGAAGAGATAGAAAATCAGATAAAGAAAACACATGATATTAAGGTGCTCGAAAATTTACTAAGCACCCATCCTGCAGCAATGGAATTATTGACCCTACTCAAGCAACCATTTCTGTTGCAAAGTATTGCTAAGGAAAAACAATTATCTCCTGCTGCGATACAGAGTAGATTGCACAAAGCGGTAGCGAATAGAAAGCTTGCACTTATTGGGGAAGAAGAAAGATTAGAGGCACAACGTAATGCGGCAAAGCAGCAGCTTATTGAGATGATTCGTAAGAATATCGATTTCTTTGTCAGTAATCATAGTTCAGGGTTTTCAGATTTGGAATTATCTACCAATCCAAGTTATCAAGGCATTCTGACTGACATATCAAAACTAGAAGGTGTCTATAATGATGTAAGGATGGCTGTAGATCTTCGACGCCTACTCCAAAGACGCATTCTTGAGCGCAATCGAACTAATCTTGAGAAGAGTTTGAGCTTTGAAGGTAAGTATGCTTTTGTCAAAAATGATCCGCAGCTCTATGTAGATATGGATTCTATGGTGCAGCGTTTTCCAAAGTGGCACTTGCATCTTAAGGAAAAGCAAGGTAGCCATGATAGGTACCTGGTAATGTTTGAAAGAGAAACTGATAAAGAAGTATATAGACCCAGCACCTCGGATAATCTGAGAAGTGGCAAAGCATTTGAGTTGGCAAGCTCAGAATATGCAGAATTCTTTGTCAAGTATGATTTGTATGTGAAGGAAGAATATCCATACGGTTTGTTGGATGCCTTGTGGAGAATTACTATTGGTGAGATGACAGAGGTCAATTATCCGCAGTATGCCAAAACAACAATCAATGCCTTACTTCCTAAGGAAGAGATAGATAAGAAAGCCTTACGCTGTGCACTGGAAAAGAAAAGTAGGGATAACCTGGAAAGCACAAGAACGAGAAATGTGCCTGTAATTCCACCAGAATTTATAGACTATACTCCTTATTTCAATCATAAGCTTCATGAGTTTGTGCTTAAGGCCAAATTGCAATTAGAGAGCGGTTCGGGGATATTACTATTGACTGGGCCACCGAGCACGGGTAAGAGTGCCTTTCTTAGATACGCAGCATCTATAATGAATAGAGAGTATTTTGAACATGCCTCTGACAAATGGCAAACAAAAAACAGTCTGGTAACTGCAATCAGATTTGGAGAGTTTGGCCCTTATAGTGTGCCTGCTGGATTTACAAAAGCTATAACCACGCCTAATTCACTCATTAATATTGAAGAGATCAAGGAATGGCCAGAAGCCTTACGTAAATCTCTAAATCCATTTTTTGCAGGCAGTGAGGTGTTCTATTCTCCTGATGGCACCAGATATGATATTGCAGAGAATATCTTACTCTGTGCTGCTACCAATCTTGGCGCCATTTACAGACAAGATGATGAGCCATTTACCGCTGATTTTTGGTCTCGCATAGAAGTGATAGAATATGATTATGCACCTATGCATGTTAGTAGAGAATATTATGATGCCATCTTTAAACCCAAGGTTGAAAAGATATTGACGGTTCAGGATTTAGCCCGTAAGCATTTTATGTATGATCTTGCTCCAAAAGACCCTGGTAACAAGGCGAAGTATTTTGCCCAACAGTTTATAGAATTCATACTTCTCCCAAAGGCTGATGAACGAATTAAGCGCATCAATCTAGCCAATCATATCAATGAATATTTTGCCAATGATATAACAAAAGAGGATGCAGCAATTAGTCCGGAAGAAGCGGTCAAGGTCTCTCTAAAAAGACTTAAGGATTTTCAAGGATTAAAACCTAAAGAGTTTTATGATCTATATGATCATTTTATAAATGATGAAATCCTGAGAACCAGACGATTTCTTACAATGAAAACTAGGGATAATACGATGTACGAACATCTCAAAGTTCTTATCCTCTGTATTGGACATATTGAATCTTGTCTGAGATCATTGAGAAAAGTATTCTATTCATCAGCAGGACAAACCGAGATAGAAGGCACCAATCGTGAATTTATTAAGTGTGTTCATTTACTTGGCCTTCTGGGAAAATTGTAGTTGTAATCAGGCACTCATTTCTCATCGTAATTAGGAAGACATCAATAGCGTCGGATGATTGCTATGGATGATTACATAATTGTTAGTTTTGTAGCGAAAATACATCCTATAAATCTAATGCCATTGCAGAGCAATTTTTCAAAAATAAGAGGAAGTCAGTGGAAGTTTCTGCCCTTTGTTCCAATCATAGGATTAGTAGCATATGTGTTGCTATTTGTCGTAGCAGCTGGAAAATATGGGGGCAGTCAAGATGTATATACTTGGACAGAGCATCTTTTTTGTGATTTGATGAAGCAATTTTCGTCTAGTGGATTTGAGAATGGTGCGCGGACAATCGCTATCATAGGTAATACCTTTCTCTTTATAGGGATGGCTGTATTTTTTTACATTTTACCATCCAAATTCAAATCTTATAACTGGAGATTGAAGACAGTGCAGATATTAGGGGTTACCTCCATGAGTATATTCTTATTTCTATTCTCCGTGCATCATGATACAGTTGTGCTCATATCTGGCATCTTAGGCACTGTATTGGTATATCTCCTTATCAAAGAATATTATTTCCAGTTTACTATACAGAAGAGTGGCTTTGCTATATTTTGTTTAATGCTGAGTATTGTATTCTTTTTGCTCTATCAATTTCGACTTTGGGAAGATTACTTACCCATCGTACAGAGAACAGCCTTTGTGTTAGATAGCTCCTGGGTAGCGCTGACTTGCCTGTCCATTGCTAAGGATATCAGAGTATAGCAAGGTTCTTTATAGCTGATTGGTAATCAAATTTATTGGATTTTGTTATTTTAGTCTTTAATGTGACTTTACCGAAAGATTGATGTCTTAAGTTTGGAGTAATACCCAAATGCTCATTTGTGAAGATTGGCCCAATTCCGAAAAGATTATTTCTAATTGTAATCTTATTATCACAAATAATACAAAATGACCAATTTATTTAACGTCGCAAAAGGCGTTCTTTCTGGCAATATTGTTGGAAAAATTGCTTCTCTTATAGGTTCTAATTCATCTGTAGCGCAAACTGCTCTTGGCAGCATGTTACCTTCTATGATGAAGGGTCTTATTTCAAAGGGCTCTACAAAAGAAGGTGCAGGACAGTTGTTAGACATGATAAAGAGCAACAACTTAGGTGAAGGAACGCTTAATAACCTATCATCTTCTCTTGAAGGAGGTAATTCCTCTTCATTCATGGATATGGGCTCTAAGCTCAATGAATCTCTTTTTGGCAACAAAGTTGGTGACATGGCAAAAGCACCAGGATTGAATGCTGGGGCCTCTTCTAAGCTTATGAATCTTGCTTCTCCAATTTTGTTGGGGTCACTTGGGAAGGTTGTCAAGGCCAATAATCTTGATGCATCAGGTTTGCAATCATACTTATCTAATCAGAATATAGGTAATGTAGTTGGCGCTGCTACGAGTGCTGCTACCAGATCAACGGCTGCGGTGACTGAAACTGCTAAAAGTGGAGGTGGATTCTTAAAATGGTTAATACCTCTTTTACTTCTTGTAGGAGGTGGATGGTTCTTAATGCAGCAAATGGGTGGTGGTAAAGACGGTGGTGATAAAGCTGAAGGTGTGGCCATGGAGAAAAAGCATGATAAGAAGCACAATCATGAGCATAAGAAAGGTGAGACACATACACATGCAGATGGCACAGTCCACAAAGGTGCCAATCACAAGGATGGAGATGGTATGGCGAAAAAGGGAATGGATAAAGCTGGAGACATGGCAAAAGATGGAATGGATAAAGCTGGAGATATGGCCAAGGACAAGATGGCAATGGTTGCTGGATTAACCCTGGATGCTGATGGTAACCTTCTTAAGGATGGTAAAATGTATCTCAGTAAAGGAGAATTCTCAGTAAAAGATGGTGAGTACTTTGATGCAGATGGCAAGAGTCTGGGATTTTTGAGTAAAGTTGGAAAAGCAATCGGCGATGCTGGTAAAGCAGTTGGCGGTGCAGTTGTTGGTGCTGCTGGACAAACAGCAGATGCATTCAAAGATCTATTCGGAGGAATGTTCAAGAAAAAAGCGGAAGGGACAGCAGTTGGTAGTTATGCACTTCATGACATAGTTTTTGATCCTGAATCTAACAGAATCACATCATTTTCTAAGAACGAAGTTGAAGGTCTTGCTGCAGCACTTAAGAGCATGCCTGATTCAAAAATAACAGTGCAAGTGAGCTCTGCAGATGGTGCGAAGAAGGCTGTTACTAAAGCCAGAGCACAAGTGGTTCACGATATGTTAGTTACCTTAGGTGTTGCTGATAAGCAAATCTCTGCCAAAGGAATGGGAGACGGAGATGGTAAAGTAGCCATAGTAATCGATTAAGAAAAGAAGATTTAACTATATCCTGTAGGGATGGGTCATTTTGATCTGTCCCTATTTTTTTGTCCCCACAAAAATGTCATCTAATTGTCATTCAAGGTATTAGGGGGTTTCTAAAGCCATTATTGAGCTAAATATTAATCTATATCTAAGGGTAGTGTATGTAAGAGGTGTCTTACTTGTGTAGAATATTTTTGAGAATTAGGATGCCCTAAGTGTCCGCTATGAGGTGTTGTTATGAAATCCCAATTTGCCCTTGCTGATAAGCCTGAGCCTACGTCAACTATTGACGTCAAATTCCACTTTAATCCCGAATTGGACACAATTCTCCTATGCCAAAACTTTGGTAACAACCTCAATTTTGGCCAAAAGATGTTTAAGACCTTCATTGATACTATCGATACGGATATCCAGGAATTGGAATCAGGCATTAATCGTATGGATTATGAGGCTATTCAGAAAGTAACACACAAGATCAAAAATAATTTTAGTTGGGTAGGATTGCCGCTTTTAAGTAAGCTTACCTGCCAGTTAGAACTCTCGGCAAATAATCACTCAGAAGAAGTTACCACTCAATATACCAAACTCAAAGCCCTTCTAGATGCCAACCATAGCACCATAAAAGAAGAGCTAAAGCGAATTAACACACACTTAAATTCCCTTAGATGAGTATAAGAACTATTGTGGTCGAAGATAACCCAATGGAGGCTGCTGTTTTAGAACAATATTGTTCTTCTACAGAATGCATCAATGTTATCAATTCATTTTCTCAAGGACTTCCCGCTTTAGAGTTTATGACAAATGAGAAGATAGATTTGATGTTCTTAGATATGGAGATGCCAGATATGAGTGGATTAGAAGTCATGGAAACCTTGACGTATATGCCTCAAGTTGTCATCACAACCTCTAATAAAAAGTATGCAGTAGATGCCTATGATTACGATGTCACAGACTTCTTGGCTAAGCCAATAGGTATCAACAGATTTGGAAAAACTGTAGAAAAAATTCAAAAAAACTTTGAACAACGCAATAATGCAAAGTTGGGTTCAGCAGCAAAGGAATTCTACATCAAAAGCGATGGAAAGTATATACGTCTTCCTTATGATCAGATTCTTTACTTCGAAAATGTAGGGGATTATATTAAAGTAATCACTACACAGCGGATGCATGTTATATATGGTGCACTTAAAGCTTTGGCAGAACGATTGCAGTATTCCAGATTTCTAAAAGTACACAGATCATTTATCGTCAATATGGATAAAATTGTGGATATAGAAGATAACTCATTGGTGATAGGAGAAAAGGTAATTCCAATAAGTCGAGCCCATAAGCCTATCCTTATGAATAGTATAAATATCATATAATTAATGCCAATTTAATTTACCTCACACATAGCCAAAACTCATATAACGCCAAAGAATAAGTGCTAACTGTTGTGACAAGAGTATGATAAAGCATAAAGAAGAAAACATTTTAAAGGCCTATAGTGCCAGTGGGCTAAGGTCTGTTGTATTGATATTATTTGTCATTGGTGGTTTTACGCCTAACAACATCCTAGCTCAGAATCCATTACAAGATGGATTTGATCTACTGGATGCTCAAAAGTACACTGAAGCAGAATTGTTTTTTGAAAACTACTTTGAGGTGCACGATAAGACAGCAAGAATATGTCATGCAAGAGCAGTTGGCTTGGGTGGAAGATCAGTAGAAGCACTTGATTACCTTAAAGCATTAGACAAAAAGTATCCAAATGATACTGAAATAGAGCTGAACATAGGAGAGGCTTATATGTGGAATAAAGAACCTCAATTGGCATTAGAAGTCTATGAGTCTGTCTTAGACAAAGAACCTGATAACTTTGTAGCTACCTTAGGATATGCCCATGCCCATGCTTCCATGCAAAAGAACGAGGTGGCACTAGAATACATCAATAAAGCACTCGCCATAAATGAAAATGATCACACTGCACTTAACTCTAAAAATCACATTAGCCTAGCCCGAGCATTCGAATTATACAAGCAAGGCCAATACAGTGAGGCCAAAGAACTTCTGGGCAGTATATCCGAATGGGAAGAAGGTGCCACAAAAGTGAATGAACTAAACCAACAGGTTATTGCCGCTGGTAAGAAACATGTTTTTGGCGAATATAAGTATGCCTATGATGCAGATGATAACAAAACTAAATTGTATTCGGTAGGTGTAGATATTCCAGTAGCCAACAGACATAGGTTTTCTCTCAGGGGATCGATACAAGAAAGTTATGTACTAGAAAATAATGTAGCTGATATACAAAAACTAGGGATATCAGACCGATTTATTATGAGTGAGAAAATCTATCTACATTTTGGCGCTGATTATCTTACAATACGATCTAATGAAGTTCAATCGAGTCTTTTCTTCACAAATGCTGCTGTAGAATTATTTCCTTCTCAGAGGGTGTATGCAAAGCTGAGTTACTCTTCAGAATTGTTTAATTACGGTGTTGACTTAATTAATCAAGAAGTGCTTGCCAATCACATATCAGGTGCATTTAATTTATTGATCACGCCAAAGTTGGGGCTATATTCTAATGGTATAATCACAACCCAATCAGATGGGAATATTCGTCGACTCAGTTATAATTCTTTGTACTTTATGGTGACACAAAATCCGACAGTGAAGATTGGAGTCAGCCATAGTTATATATCATTTCTTGAGAGAAATATTTTTTACTTCAGTCCAGAATCCTATCATCTATTAGAAGGATTTATGCGAATAGATAATGATACTACACAATCAACTATTAAGTATGCTTTTCAGGCATCTTTTGGAAGCGAGAGAATTAATGGATCAGGCCCAAGGGCAACGACAAGAATAGAAGGAAAGTTAGGATACAATTTCAAAGGAGGTTTGAGTGTGGAAGGCAGTTACTTAGCGGCCAATGCTGCATCGACTAACATTCTAGGTCTATTTTCCTATAACGAAATAAAATTAAGATTGCATTACCGATTCTAGTCGATGACATCGTTGACTACTTTATTATCTATCTATTAATGTAAAAGTGACCATCCTTATTTAGCAGACTATTTGAAGATGGTTTTTAATAAAGTGAGAAACTATGAAACTAAACAAAAAGATAGATAACACAACAGATAGACTTACAGTGATCTTATCTGGAGATCTGACTGGCAAAGGTGCTATGGATTTGAAAAGAGATCTCTTTCACCTATTAGAAGAACGCCAACAAGAATGCTATATAGATATCCGCAATCTAAATAGTATAGATATTACCGGTGTCAATACGTTGACTATGGCACACCGTAAGGCTAATGCCATTGGTGAGCGACTTGTGCTCTTAAGCAAAGCTAATCATCCTGCAAAGGAGTTTATGTATTTAACCAAGTTGCAAGACTACTTTAATGTAGAACTGGTCTAGGATAGATTATAGCATAGGATTAGCGTGCAGAAGAAGTTATCATATTGGCTAAGAGAGAATAGTGAAGTCACACTTTTATTGGCAACAATCATTGTCAATATTTTCAATTATGGTCTTAATGTAGTTCTTGCCAGATGGCTTGGACCAGAGGGATTTTCTGAAGCCAATATCTTGGCGGTCATGGTCATGATATTTTCTTTTCTAGGCCTTGGTGTGCAGATGATTGCTGCTAAGTTGGAGGCAGAACAAGAATATAGTTGGTTGTCTCATTTGAGGTCGAAAGTTTGGATTTATGCAACTATAACAGCGATAATACTAGTTTTTGCATCTGCTTATATCCAGAATTATTTACAGTTTAATTCTCCTTACTCTTTAATAATTGTATTTGTAGGATTACCATTCTATTTGGGTTTGTGTGTACAGCGCGGCGTTATACAAGGTCGTGAGCGATTTGGACGGCTAGCGATGACTTATGTGATGGAGATGGTCGTTCGAGTTGGCGGCACTATTGGTTTGATATTTATGGTAGGTCATAGTTTTTCAGTACTTGTTGGTATAGGGTTTTTGACATCCTTTATCGCTGTTGCTGCTGTATTCCGAATAAGTATACCTCAAGGCGATAAGAGTCGATTAAGTGAAGAACAAATATTTGCCTTTGTGTGGATGACAATCTTGTACGAACTCAGCCAAGTACTTATCAATAATGGAGACATAATCCTGGTGAAACATTATTTTGAAGCAAATGAAGCTGGTCTATATGCCTCATTAGCTACACTTGGGAAGGCCATTTTTTTTCTGACTTGGTCAGTGGTAATGGTATTGTTTCCAAAAGTGATTAAATTGGAAAAAGAAGGGAAGCCGCATATTATGTATTTCTGGAGAGCCATGCTCATTGTGGCAGGACTTTGCGGATGTGCAATAATTACTATGTACTTGTTTGGAGACTGGATAATCATGCAAGCTTTTGGTGCTGAGTACCTCTCCATATCCAGTTATCTTTATCTATACACATTAGCTACAAGTATCTTTGCCTGTGCCAATGTATTTGTTTATTACTATCTCTCATTAGAAAAATATATTCCTGTCGTCATTGCCTTGATATTTGGTATTGCGCAAATAGCTGCTATAACCTTGCTTCACGAATCTATGATACAAGTAATCTGGATTCAAATAGGATTATTGTCTGCTATGCTTGTAGCAATGACGATCTATAAATTAATTATGATTAAAACAAAGTCTAAGTCTGAAGTTGAAATGGCTGAGAATATTAAAAATTTCGAATTACAACACTTATCATGAAAATAGCAATTGTTAGCCCATATCCACCGAGTAAGGGTACCCTTAATGAATATGCATACCACCTTGTAAAGAATTTTGTTAGAAAGGAGGATGTTACCGAAATAGTTATTCTGACTGACCGGATAGAAGAGAAATACCCTGATACTACTGAAGAGAATGGTACGTCGTTTAAAATAATACCGTGCTGGACATTTAATGGTTTTGGTACAGTGAGTTCAATTTTGACTACACTGAGGCAAGAAAAGCCTGATGTGGTATTATATAATATCCAGTTTTTATCTTTTGGAGATAATAAAGTGGTTGCTGCTCTTGGTCTATTGTTGCCTTTACTCTCGCGTATGATGGGAATACCTGCTATCACACTGCTACACAATATCACAGAAACTGTAGATTATAAGTCTGCAAAAATTACTGATAGCAAGTTATTACAAAAGGCATATGGAGTAATAGGTACTGTACTTACTAAGCTTCTTCTGTTCTCCAATTTGCTTGTGGTAACTATGCCAAAATATGTAAGAATATTAGAGAAAAAGTATGGAGCTAAGAATGTGGCATTAATTCCACATGGGACTTTCGATGTAGTGCCACCCGCGCCCGAAGTCGAGTCTGAAACTACAAGTGTCATGACTTTCGGGAAGTTTGGTACATATAAGAAAGTGGAAGAAATGATAGAAGCGATAGAGCTTGTAAGGGAACGGACTGGACAGCAAATTGAGATCGTCATCGCAGGAAGTGATAATCCTAATGCGCTGGGCTATCTAGAAAATGTCAAGAAAAAATATGCTCATGTTTCGAATGTTACTTATTGGGGATATGTGGAGGAAGAAGATGTGCCGGATCTTTTCATAAATAGTACAGTAGTTGTCTTTCCATATACATCTACTACAGGAAGCTCGGGGGTTTTGCATCAGGCAGGTAGTTTTGCCAAAGCCGTTGTATTGCCAAATATAGGTGACCTTAAGGAATTGATAGAAGAGGAAGGATATCAAGGCGCTTTCTTCAAACCATCAAGTGTGGAGAGTATGGCAGATGCAATAGAATCCTTGATCTTGGATTCGGAATATCGTCGACAGATGGGTGAAGCTAATTATGCCGCGGCAGCGTCCTTACCAATGAGTGATATAGTAGAGTGGTATTTAATGCACTTCGAAAAATATATAACCAAGAAGAAGGAGTCTTCACCTAATAGACCTGTCTATCAACCTGTTATTGTTGTGGGTGCAAAGAGTTAATGCTTCTTTTGGATTGGGGATAATTGAAAACAGACAGAATAATTTAGTAGGGGGTAATAGCAATTACTCCCTTACTAATTTATTGACTAACCATCGTCCATCATTTCTTGTCATGATGATTCTGTAATCGGAAGTATCTCTTACAGTTATAGGCTTATTTGTACCAGTGTAAGTTGTTTCTAATACAACATCATAGTCTGTAAAGCTAATAACTTGATTATCCAAAGAGATAAAATGCAATTTCATTTGATGACTTAGATCTGTACGCTTTGTAATCAAACCTTCCTCGTAGCTTATACTGTTGATAGCATCTATCTTTGGCTTAGTATAGTAACCAGCTAGTCCCAAATCTTTATTTTCTACGATGCTAAGGTTAAGCAAACCCCAAGCGTCACTATAAGCTTCAGCTATTTCTTTTCTGAGAAATTTGGTCATAGTACCTTCTATATTTGAATCATCTTCCAGCCATTTCATCGATGGATTGTGATTCTTAAGTTGAGCTATACCCAATTCATAAGTACTTTCTGTGATAGCTCCAGAATGGACATATCCAAGTATTCTTGACACCAATATAATAGCCAGCAATAAGGTCATGACCGTAATTGTAATGTAGAAAAGTCTATATCTCAGTGAAGTTTTCATTTAATGACGATCTTCTGCTCTAGTCCGCTAATATTTAAATACAGAATCTCTTTGTTTGTATATCCTAATTCAATAAGGTTAAATTTGCCTTCTCCATCGATAACTTCAATGATTGTCTCGTCCGTATCAGTGCTTAATATTGCTTTGGTTCCATCTGGGATAAATTGTCCTTCGTGAGCCACTATTGGTCCTATTTCCAATACCTTGTTAGCGTGATTAAACCTAAATGGAATACTTTTAATTATAGAAGTATATTCCAAATTCATTGTATTACTCTGACTGTATGGTCCTATATAAGCTACTATTTGTAATGATGTAGGTCGACTTGGATTTCTCATATTTACGTTGGCATACCCGTCTATGACGATGCCATTGTATTTGGATTTAGCACCATCTTTAGCTGTAATATCAAAAGTTACTAAGGTGCCATTTGCTACCTGATTGCCATATCTGTCTGTCAATCTATTCGTCCTAAGTTTGGTGTAGTGATTGTTATCTGCATATGGATATTGTTCTGATACCTCAATAGTAAAATCTGTTGCCCAGTCTGGTTCCTGGATGATGGCTTGTGCTTTAGAAGATTTTACATTTTTAGATACACCAGCTGTTATTATTTTGGATTCATTATCTGAGGTTAATTTATATACAGCTACTAAATTTTTAATGTTTACGTTTTTAGAATCTTTATTGGCTCTGTCAGTACTTATTTGTATGGAAGTATTTTTGGTGATACCATTATCATATTGATCAGTTGGGATTGTGGTAATCATCGAATTTTGTTTTCCACCGACTAGTATTGATCTTGGTCCTGTATACAAATCCAAAGGATTGATAATTGATCCGGCACTGATATTTACGTGTTGCTCTGCCTGTATTTCATCGCCATATAATACTGTAAAGGTATATCGCCCTGATTCGGTTACATGATTACCTGGTATGACCAATTTTACGTGAGTAAAAATGTCATATTTTCTCACTGCAAGGCCTGAGGTCATCACAAGTATCATTGGAATATTTTTCTTAATATCGCAAATCGTCAGTACCAATAAATCTTCACCAACTGTAGGTGCTTCAGTGTGCTTGAAAAGTAGCTTTACCTCACCAACTAATTCTACCTTGTCAGGTGTCAAATTTTCATTACAGGATATAAGTAAGAAAGCTAGAGTCATTAATATGGATAGTCTTAGTATCATTCTTGAGTCAATCCATTTATGAATAAATTATATTCAGCATCGTCTAGTTCTAACATGACACCTTCATTTTGTTTGGACGATGGTAAGTAAATTTGTAGCGCTGAATTAAATGAGCTATTCGCTAGCGTTTTGTCTTCTTCAGACCTAGATTTGATAAGGACATCACTGTCACTCTCAATATCATAGGTGAATGTTCTTTGCCTTTGAGGTCTGATTCCTGTATCTAAATACAAATCATCTACCCATATGAGCTCACCATTGATTCTTTTTTCTACAATAATTTGTGGTATACTTATCTCCTTATTGCCATAGTTGTCATACCAGCCTTCTATTTTTTCCTTATCGATTACTAAATCCTTGAGACCATAGAAGCGATATATTTTTTCATCTGTTACCAGGGCTTGTGCATTGATATGGAAATTAACCACATCCTTCAAGTCAACGTTTTTGTCTAATCTGTCCCACTCGCTAAAATCTATTCTAAAAGGAGATTTTTCCTTAGGGAGCAAATTATGTATTAAAACCTTGTCAGCGTTATTTCTGCTTAACTCCTTTTCATTTTGGTCTAATAATATGCCTTCAATGGATATATAAGCTGGTACATTATCTATATTGGTAATCTCCCCTATAATGTGATATTGTCCGTCCTTTCGGATAAGCTTTGCGGAATTAATATAGATGTCAGGTCTGTCTAGAATGTCTTCTCGAGCAGTATTATTTATAGTTGCTTTTCGTCTGCCATGATCAAGAAAATTCACATCCAAAATTTGTAGCATTTGTTCGGATGGGATTGCAGCTTGGAGTGGTGCTCTAGTGAGTACCCATTTTTGTTCTTTCTTTTGGGCAGTTATGTTATGCAGCGACGAGTACTTCTGTACAGAAGTAAACCATGATGCTTCTACTTCCAATTCCAGTTTGTTTTTATTTACCGCTCTCTCAGATATGATCTTTACAGTATCCAATCTTGCATAAGAGGCAAGTATGCCATCTTTCAATGAATTTTCTAACAAGAATTGCTCATAACTCAAGCCCTCTGATTGATCCAGATAGTTGTATGCCTTATCGTATTTTTTATAATCAATGGCATGAAAGTAAGCCTCTACTAACTCTTTGTAATCATGCTGAGGGTTGGCATTTTTATACATTCGAAAGGCCATGACTAACAAAGCAAATAAAATGGCGAGGAACCATATTAAGTACAATATTCTCCACGGTCGGCTTGGTTTATTTCTGATAATTGTTTGCAAGGGTGTACGTTTGGTTCTCTTACGAGCCATCCAATAAAATAAATTGATGTAAATCGCAAAAATCAAAGCTGATAAGGGCAGCGTACCCCACATTATTTTTTGGTATGCAGGTATCTCTTTTTTTGGGAGTATTTTGGGTAAAGGCAGCACATCTTTTCTCTCCCATACATCAATATTATTTTCCAGAGGTTTTAGTTTTTCCCACCCGTAAAAGAATAGTAGTGGCTCGTAAAATTTATCATTGGAGAAAATATATTTGAGATGATACTTATTTGGCAATTTTAGAAAATTCCTTAACGCAATTAATCCATCTTCTCCGAGGTACTTTGCATTTTCAATTCTCTCCACAGCTCTTGTTGTCAATTCTGGTAACCGTCTTGCTGAATGATAATTGCCGTCTACTGACAAGGCATCTGTATTAGCAGATAACCATGCCATCTGATCACCAAATCCTAAAGTGAGGTAACGCCATTCTTCGTGACCATCTCTTTCAATGAAGTTGACAATAGGATCTATTTCTATGGGATTAGGTTGTATTGATTTAAAATTTGAAAAATTAATAACGGCCCCGGCAACAGCCACATAAGCCATAACCAAAGAGAATACAATAGTACTATGAGCAGAGTTGCCGAGTTTTTGTATAATCTTACTCTTAAGTCTACCAGATATAAGACTTTCTGTTAATTGACCTACAAATGGGATTGCTAATATGGTAGCCCAGAAAGTAAATCTGTCCAGCGTTAGTATATTGAATGCCGTCTCACCTAGTAGCATTTTTGGAATAGGTGTCGTGCCTCCAGTTCCTAGCACTAAAGCAAGTATAAAGGCAATGCCCAGAAAGATATTTCTGGGTAATATCACTTGACGTATTACGCCAGGAATAAAGAGCAGAAATAGTCCCCATGGAATGATAAAAAACATGAGTCCTAGGGATGGCTCTGCTATAAATGAAGCCCTGCTACCATGCGGTATACTCACTTGGCTGATTGGGTCTGATTTACTCCATATCCAATAGGGTAGGATAATTAGGATAGTAATGAGAATAATAGTAATCACTAGCGTTATTGCTTTTGGCAATTCTAGCCATACTTTTTTGATAACATGGACAAAACGTACACTCTTGATGTCCCCTTGATCTTCAGCACAAAGATCAATGACAGCTACACCAGCAACTGGCGCAATAAAAAAGACCATCCCGAAGATAGTGGTCACATGATGGGCACCCGTCAGACAGGCGATAATACTCATGCCAGTCAGAAAATAAGACCATTGATTGAATCTAATCCACTTGTAGATTTCTGGACAGGCATTGAGCAGCAAGGCAATACCTGTAAGGCTAGGAAGTTGTCCGAATAGATGCAGCGCTTCGGTAAGGGAAGAGGAAAGTACAGCTATAGTACAAGCGTAGGCAGCAGCAGTTTTGGACACCCAGATTTTGGAAAAGTGGTAGATGCCTCTGATAAAGAGCCCAATTACAATTAGTGCCCATAAGATATAAGCACCTTTAAGGCCGAGAATAAAAGAACCAAGAGCAATTATTTGATGTACAAGGGGAGGGTAGCTGGTCATGGTAAAGCCTGTATACCACTTGTAATTCCATGTTTCTAACCAACCTTCAGCATAATGACTACCAAAAAACATGTGGACAAATGCATCATAGGTATCACTTACGGTGAAACTCAATAGAGTACCATGGAATAGAATTGCTATCAATATCGACAGCAGATAGTATTGTCTAATCTTGTCCAACTATACCGTACCAAGATATCCAGCAGTATCAGAGCTTGTGCACTTGCTTTGCCACTACTGTCAATATGTTAAAAACCAGGAATTGTGCTGCATTCCAAAAATCTAGGTATACAGTCCAAAAATCGAACCATC
>CAZPUF010000023.1:0-22133 GCA_964589705.1 uncultured Saprospiraceae bacterium
TGATGAGCACTAGATGGTTTGTAAACAAGCTAGCCACAAAAGCAAAGAAGTAAGCAACTCCTGGCGATCTGAAAAATTTAAAAGTTTCGAAGCCTTCTACTGGTGCATCTTTCCATGCACCGCCGAATGCGGATACCCAGCCAAATACAGAACAAGGTAGAAGTATAAGCCATTTGGACCAGCCTAAAGTACCTGCGTGATAACTGGTATTGAGTTTCATGAGTCCTACAGTTAGGGCCAGGATGATGCCTACGTATGCTGCGCCCACAAGTAACCTAGCACCATAGCTTTTCACTGGCTTGCCGAAAACAGATAGCTGCATTGGTATGAAGTATTTGCTCTGGTCTTGTTTTCTAATAAACGTCTTATAGACTTCCATAGTCACCCGCTCTAGCGCATAAGTACTTCCAAACAATGCAATGATATTAGCGAGATTGCTAAGGTCAAGATTGAAGTAGTTAGCAACTAGCGGTGCGAAAATGGCACCGGCAATTACTGATCTAAAGTAAGTCGACCAGGTGAATCCCTCATGAGGTGCATCCTTATACATCCCCCAAGTGGCATTATGTAATCCGACAGCCAATCCCGTAATTATTGCTATGAGTAATTCCATACTTTTCTCTTGTTATTTTTCTATCGAACGGTAGGCCGCTTCTATTATTTCCAAGTCTTTTTGAGCCATTTGGTACGTTAATTCTGGTTGTTTGCCAGCCCGCAAAGAAACAAAAAAATCTCTGAACATCGGTTTGAATCCAGTAATCTTGGTGAGGCTTGGAAAGTTGATTTTCTTCTTATTACCTCTAGCTATCAATAGGATTCCATTGGATTCGAAAGTAATAGATCCTTCAGTGCCAAGAATCTTGGAAAGTCTTAAGCCATAAAACATTGTATTTACCTCCCAGGAATATTGCAGATTGATGATGGCACCTTGTTTGGTGTTTGCTGTGACTTGCATACTCCTTTCTAATTCTCCATTATCTATAGGTCTAAATCCACGTACATCAGTTATATCTAGTCCAAGGTTATTCATGAAATTAATCCAGTGAATGCCGCCTTCAAAGAGAGCACCAAATCCAGTGAGTTCTTTGTTTTCTCTCCAATCATCATTACTTTTTTGGAGTTTTGTTGCAGCTAGATTAACAAATAGGGGTTTCCCAATTATGCCATTTTCTAGTAACTCCTTAACTCTATACCGCATCGGCTTATAAAAGTAATTTTCAGATATAAGGAGTTGTAACCCTTTACTATCTGCGAGAGTTCCCAGTTCTTCTATATGTGCTGATGAAAAGAATGGAGGCTTTTCTACAATGACATGCTTATTGTTTGAGATTGCCTTTAGAGCAAGATCGTAGTGATACTTAGGTGGGGTAGTGATAAAAATTATATCTACATCGGGATGAGCGATAGCTTTCTCATAGGAGCCGAAAGCGAGACTGCCTTTATATTTGGAAAGATATTGATTAGCCTTGTCTTTCTGTCTACTAGCAAAACACAGACCTGTTTGTTTGTCAGCCCATCTTATAGATTTGACATGAGAGTGGACAATATTTCCGCAACCAAGAAATGCTAGGGTAAGCTTATGATTCTTTGGATAAGATTTGTATGATATCAATAGACATAAATTTTAGCTTGTCCAAAATATCAAAAATGAAATGACATATCTAGTAGAATCCCATGTTTTTGATTATGCTATAAAAAGACAGCAGCCAATTCGTTCGAATTGGCTGCTGTTATATTTGTCATCTAATTATTTGGTACTTACTCACAAGTACATACCCTTGTAATTGTACCTGCCGTTCCATTATCTAGTCTGCAACGATCTCCTATGTTACCCCCTAATTCTGGACAATCAACTTCATTTCCTCCAGAACCATTGTTTTCACATCTTTCATAGATCGTATCTAAGTCTCCCCCAGACAATACAACGACAGGGCTATCTACTCCTTCTATTATAATTTGGATAGGGAAGATAAGACTAGGCTCTTCTTCTGAATCTGGATAGGCCATAAACCATCTATCATATATATTGTCTAAAGACTCTTCATCTGCAGCTCTGACTTCAGTCCCATCAGGCAACAAAACACCAACAGGGTAAACTAACTCAAAACAATCTTCTCTATTCTCATCCAGATCACACCGATTGTAAGCTCTATCCAGTGTAGCTTCTGAGTCAATATCAATAGGAGTATCGTTATCTCCAAAAATGATTTGAACTGGGAATATTAATGTAGGTTCTTCTTCAGAATCTGGATTTGCAGCTTCCCATCTATCGTATAGTGCATCTAATGACTCTTGGTCTCTGATTCTAAATACCATACCATCAGGTAATGTAACACCAACAGGAAAGACAAACTCAAAACAGTCAAATCTTGACTCATCATCATCATTCCCTTCATCATTACATCTATTGTATAGCCTTTCTAGTTCGACATCAGAGCTTACATCTATCGGTCTGTCTACAGTTTCAAAAATGACTTGAATTGGAAAAACCAACTTCGGTTCTTCTCTAGAGTCAGGATGAGCTTCAAACCACTTATCATATATATCTTCTAACTCTGCGTCATCTTCGGCACCAACAGTCTGTCCATCTGGCAGTATTACGTCTACTGGGTAGACAAGACTGAAGCATTCTTCTCTTTCGAAGTCATCATCACCTATTTCGTTTTCACAACGATTATAGATTCTCTCTAACCCCTCTTTTGAAGTAACATCTATAATTTCGTCTACGTCTTCTAGGATTACCTGTATCGGGAAGATAAATTCCGGTCGCTGGTCAGTAGTCGGATTGCCTTCCCACTCTTCAAATAATGCCTCTAAGTCTTCTGCATTCTCAATATTTATCGAAGTCCCATTAGGTAAGGATAGACTAACAGGGTATACTAGTTCAAAGCATTCTCCTCTAACATCACTTTCATCATCTTCTTCGTGATCATCTCTTTCATCTTGTAGTTCGATATCTTCAGATATACACTCACAATTGTCATTAACGACACCTTCTGAAGTAACTCTTTCTGATATAGCGTTTATGCATAGCTCTCCAAAATTGAGTCCTAATTCAGGACAATCCATTTCTTCATCACCTGTACCACAGGAAAACAAAAAAACCATTCCCAAAATCCCTAATAGTTTAAAAATCTTATTCATAATTCAAATATACTAAATTGCTATACGTCAATTTGTTAATACATTAAAAAGGAACAGCCTCAAGTCCGACTTGAAGCTGTTGCTTAGAGAGAGATTATATCTCTCCCTAAATTATATGGTTGTATTCTGACTATTTGATTTTAACCTTAGTAAAATGAACCTTGCTATCTCCAACTAGCATAAATCCTACTTTGTATTCTCCTACTTCAAATAGGTTTTTATTAATCTGAACATTGCTAGACATGATCGGCAATTGAAATTGTAATTCGTTGTCTATGCTAAATATTTGGATGAAAGAGATGTTTTCTTTTGTTTCAAAGACGAGATTATTTGTATCATTATCGTAGTTAGTAGACTTAAAGATTGCCAAAGATTCTACAGTGACAACTTCTATTTGAGGCGAAGACAATAACACTTCTGGTCGACTTGAAGAAAAAACAACTGTCGCTGTTGTCATTATAAGCAGTGTGGAGATTATTGTTTTCATATCTACTTGGAGTTTAGTATTCTTAAGACATTTAATTTCCTTTGTCTCCCTGCTAAAGGCACACTACAGCAATCCCCGTCACGAACTACATCGACACTACACTGAGACATTTGCTAATTTAAACTGTATGCTACTTGTCATTTTTATGACCTGTGCACAGATTCTGGAACAATTATTAAATTGCTGATAGTAAGTATTCTCCAACTCTTAAGGCATTCGCACTTATGGTTAAACTTGGGTTGACCGCTGCAGATGTTGGCATAAATGAGGCGTCTACAACACTCAGATTATCTATTCCTCTAAAATTACAATGCTGATCAAGAACGGATGTTTTGGGGTCTAACCCCATTCTGACTGTACCTGCGGAATGAGAGAACGTTCTTATATGATGGGTGTAATATAATATAGCACCTGCTTTACGGAGTATTTTCTTGGCTTGCTTTGCAAGCGCATTGACGGCTTGGGTATCTCTCTTTGAGTAGCTGTGCGAAACCTCAGCCACTGGCAAACCATATAATCCGGTTTTGCTTCTATCTATTTTGATATAGTTGTCATATTGGGGTTGATCCTCTGCAATTGCCAAAAGACCTGTCAGAGGTTTGACGAGTTTGCCTGCAAGCTTTCCTAATGGTCCTGGGACTTCATTTTCAACCAACCCTGCTGGTGGGGTAGATATTTGTTGCAGACTGCCTAACTTACCATCGACCTCCAGGATATCTTTATGCCCAAAGTAATAATCCATTATACAAATCTCCTTGTGAAATCTTCCTTGTTTGTCAGCGACACCTGGATAGATGCCAAAGATGATAGCATTAACATGCCTCATGAGGTACCGCCCAATAATATGCCCACCTGGATTTATAGTATCCAAACCTGATGATAATAAGAGATGTGGAGAGCCAAGTGCACCTGCAGAGAGTATTACATGCTTTCCTTTGACAGTTTTCTTGGTGTCTGATTTTTTATCATAGTAAGATACTGCCTCAATATGTCCATTCTTATGAACCAGTTGGTTGACTATGCATTCATCCAATAAGGTCATCCCTTTTTCAATGAGCTCAGGTATCATAACTGTAGCCAAGTCATTCTTTGCACTTATAGCGCATGCGAACGTATCACAGGTGGTACATAGCTTGCATTTTCGTTTATCAGACTTGTGATTGATAGCAAGAGGAAGAGCACACGGGTTAAGTGAGAGCTCTTGAGCTGCTCGCTTAAGTTTCTTAGATATATCAGCTAAGGGTGCAGGTTCTTGAGGGAAGGGTTTGGTTCTACGTGGCTCAGTAGGATCTATATTGGATTCACCAGCTATCCCTAATATTTCTTCAGCTTCATTATAGTGAGATTCTAAATCATTGTAAGTGATTGGCCACTCAGCATTTGAGTTGGTAGTTATTTCTTCACCTGGACTAAAATCTTTTTCTCTAAATCTGAAAGAGACGCCTCCATAGAAAACTGATGGTCCTCCAACACAAGCATAGACTCCCATTTGCTTTTTGTTGCCTCCTTTGACAACTTCATAAGGAAGAGTCTTGTCATAGTGCGGTGTTAGATCTAGAGAAGCAGACTTTCCCCAGTTATGCGGTCCACGCTGTACCCAATTTCCGCGCTCTATCATGAGTACACTTTTACCTGCATCTACCAATTTCTTCGCAGTCATGCAACCACCAAAACCACTGCCAATAATTATGTAGTCGTATTGTTTTTTCTCAGCATCCATTTCCAACGCAAAATAGGTAAACTGGACAAAACCCCTGAAGTATAATCATAGATTCAACATAGAAATATTACCTTAGACTGTGAATGAGTGATAGCAGCAAGCAGACAAGGTTTTATGAAATAGTGAATCCGAAGAACATCAAGAAAGGTGTTTTCTTGTTCTTGTCCATAACTATAATTTCTCTTACTGCTATATTTTTCTATACCAATACGGGAAAGACACTAGCCGTATGGAATAAACTTGATTGGCGATATGGCCTACTTTGTTTTGTGTTTGTATTCAATGATCTGTGGATAGGAGGATTGCGAAATCATGTCTTCGCAAAAGAATTTAAGCCAGGAATTCCATCGATGGTAGCTATGAAGGCCAATGTTGCCAATATATTCTTAGGTGCAGTGACCCCTTCGCAGACTGGGGGTGGGGTGGCACATTGGTACGTCTTCTGGAAGAATGGATTGAATACGCCTGATTTCATTATACTCAGTTTTATAAATTTTATTTCGACCATTATTTTCTTTTTGGTTTCAGGCTATTGGGCAAAGAACAAACTCCAAGGTCAGATACCTGAAGGTATAGTGTCAAACTTAGCAAACTACGGTTTCTCGGTATTTGCTACCATCGGTATTCTCATAGTGGTTTCCTTAATATTCCCAAAAGTTATTGGGCTTATCCTTGAGAAGATAGGGAAGTTAATTAAAGGAATCATTCCTGATAAGGCTGAAAAATTAATAGCCTTTAGCAAAAAGACGGAATCCACAATGTATGACTATCAACAAAAGACGTTGAGTCTCTTTAAAAGAAAACCGTGGCTGATAGCCTTGAGCTTTATCATTACAATCTTATTATACTTTAATAAGTACGCCTTGGCTTTCTTTATTGTTCTTGCCTTTGGATTAGAAGTGGATTTTTGGACAGTCATAGCTCTTCAGTCTATAGTCCATCTACTATTATATTTTGCACCAAGTCCTGGAGGCAGTGGTATAGCAGAAGTGGGACATTCAGCCTTGATGTCTAATGTCATCGATAAAGCCTATACTGGTTCATTCACGCTTATTCAAAGAAGTATAATGATTCTTATACCTGCTCTTCTTGGTGCCTATGTAATTATCAAAACGATGAATCAAGAGAAGGCCTCTTAGAATCTTTAGCGATTTTTAGCAGCCTAGGTTATTTAATTTTTTTGACCTCACTTTCCAGGTGATCCAGAAAGACAATTCCATTGAGATGATCTATTTCGTGTTGGAATATGACAGCAGTGAAGTCTTCTACCATTTCTATAACATGTTCTCCATTCATCTTATCATACTCTAGAAGAATGGCATACGATCGATTTTGTGTCTCACCTCTTTTGTTAGGTATTGAAAGGCAGCCTTCCATGCAAGGCTGAGTTTTTTTACTGTATTGTGTTATAGTTGGATTGAGATAAGCTTCAAAAGGGAAATCGAGTTTGTCGAATCTTTGCACTAGTATGATATTTTTCAATACGCCGACTTGAGGTGCTGCGATACCTACCCCCATCGACATACTATCTTGCACAGTAGCCAGCATACGGTCTACTAATTTTTTTAGTACAACATCTTCTTGATTTGGAGTAACTCGCTTACTTTTTGTTCTGAGTAGGATAGAATCTGAATGATTGGTAAGCAAATACAATCGCATAGGTGTATCACTGTCTTGCGATTGTATGAGATTCAGATGCTCTGATAACCAGCTTGTTCGCTGGCCGGCATTAGACAGTTCTTTATTTATCTTACAACTAGACAAAGTAAGTAATGCAAACACACAGATCAAAAATATGCTTTGACTCCTCATAATCAATTGCCAAGTCCATTTGCATTCAAGTAAGGCATAATCACAATGATGTATACCATCATGACTACAAAGCAAATAAGGGGAATCTTGAAAATGGAGAATATTTTTCCTCCACTAAATCCTTCTTTTTCGAAATCAGTTGAAATCAGGGTAACTATGCCTTTAAGTAAGGTGCCAACAAAAGCTCCTCCTATAATTAGAAAAACAAGTGCGCTAATCATTAATTTGATTTTGACTCAAAGTATAAAAAATATATTACCAAAAATATTAATGTTTGATCTGTCTAGAGAAATCTGCTATAGTTCTTGCAGAAAAGCTTTAATAAACGGCCATTTGGGGGGAGCGGTAAATATTTTTAGGTCATTAAGAAAAGAACCTTCTTCGTCTAAGAATTGAAAAATGGTCTTTGCATCCAGTTTACCAAATAATTTATCGAATACTTCTACACCACTTGTCTTACCGGATAATATTGCATTGAGCATTGTTCTGTCATAGAGGTCATATCGACTTGTTTTAGGTCTATAATCATCCAATTTACCTTTGATCAAATAGTCGGCAAGTATGGAGATATGCTTTTGGATTCTTGTAAATGCATATCCAGAGGAAGGTTTTACAGAGCCTCCATTAGTCCCTATAGGTATGATCCTGTTAGTTCTGCTGACTTGAAAATCAAAGGTCGTCATAGGGATCGCCCCAATTTCTTCTTCAGAGATATTGAATGTAGGAATCCCTAGTACAGTAGATATGTAATCATCTAGAAACGGATCATAGAAATTTGGTGAGGGTATCTTAGATGAGAAGATAGCCAATTCTACTAGTGCTTTGTTAGATGCGGTAGGTAGGACATAGAAAAACCGCGTCTCATTATCCTGAGAAACTCTAAAATCCATAAAGATCGCTTCATCTTTATCAAATACATCATCAGGTGTTTCTATAAACCATCCTTTGAAGTGTTGCCATACAAATATGTGATTGCTATTTTGAATATCTTCTGCTACGGATATACTTTGTGGGATATTATTAAAGATGATGGGTGCATAATGTTTGCTGGAATTCGTAGTTACAGTAACGTCTTCTTCAGATTCTGTAATGTCGATAATATTTTCTTGGATTATGTTAATGTTCGGACTTTGATTAATAATGTCCTTTGCATGAGTATAGAAATCAATACCCCTGACCATGCAATATTCATAGGGAGCAGCGTTCAGTTTTTTGTTTTGCTTGTGAGAGGCAAAGCGAACAGTAGGCCATCGATGGTATATTAGATCTGAGAAGAAATCTTTGTCTTTGCTCCAGAAAGACCAGGTTCGGTCATTTTTATTTTTTTGAGACTTGTCGATAAGGAGCAATTTCTTATCTCGATAGGCGTCTTGTTGAGACAGTTTGACAGCCAAGCTTAGACCTGCTAATCCAGCTCCTGCAATGATGTGATCGTATGTGTTATGATGTTTCAGTTAATCTTATTTTTGCGGCACGTCGCAAAGCTATGAATCTAAACAGGTATAATGAGGTAGAATCATTTTTATTCAGGCAACTACCTATGTATCAAAGAGTAGGTGCTAAAGCTTTCAAAAAAGATTTATCTAATATCAAAGCATTAGCCTCATTGCTAGATAATCCTCAGAATAGCTTTAAAAGTATTCATATAGCAGGAACAAATGGCAAGGGATCTACATGTTTTTTTATAGCTTCTGCTTTGGACCAACTTGGTTACAAAGTAGGTCTGTATACGTCTCCGCATTACAAGGACTACAGAGAACGCATCAAAATTAATGGACAGAAAATCTCTAAGTCCTTCATTAAGACCTTTGTTAAAAAGCTTGTTGGCAAAAAGGTCTTTGAGCAAAAGAACAGACCTAGCTTTTTTGAGGTGACTGTAGCTATGGCTTTCCAATACTTTGCAGATGAGGAAGTTGATTATGCAGTAATAGAAACAGGATTAGGTGGTCGCTTAGACTCTACAAATATTGTCACACCAATAATCAGCACAATAACCAATATCGGTTTGGACCATACAAATTTTTTAGGGAATACCTTAGAGGCAATTGCTACAGAGAAAGCAGGAATTATTAAGAAAGGTGTGCCAGTTATTATAGGCCGAAGGCAGCTAGAAACTGAATCTGTATTTGTGAAAAAAGCCAGGGAATCTCAAAGTCCTATCTCCTTTGCTGAGGACAAAAATTATAGTGTCAGTAAATTAATACCGAAATCTATACCCACATTCCAGTTTGAAAATTATAATACAGCATTAGCTACAATAAGAGCCATCTTACCTAACACGGATGATACACAAATCCAGGAAGCTTGGCATACGAGAATCAAGCAATGGGAATACTTAGGCAGATATCAAATTGTCCAAAACTCACCTCGCATCATATTAGATAGTGCTCACAATAAAATGGGGTTAACGCATTTGTTTTTGCACTTAACTAAGGAAAAGTATACGAAACTACATATTGTAATCGGGGTGGTTTCTGATAAGGATTTATCAAGCGTTCTTCCTTTATTTCCAAAGAATGCCTGCTATTATTTCTCTCAAGCTAAGATTCCGAGAGCCCTAGATATGAACATACTTGAAGATCAAGCAAAACAGGTAGGTCTAGCAGGAAAATCTTACGCAACTATTAGAACTGCCTATGCTATTGCAAAGCGTAAAGCCACTAAAAATGACTTGATTCTTGTAACGGGTAGCATATTTACAGTGGCCGAAGTCGTTTGATGCTTTTATAGTCTTAATTATTTCATATAGTTCTGACTATCTAAAGCTTGGTAGTTGATATTCTCCTAATTTGTACATATGAAATACCTATTCTGTATTTTGGTTTCAGGATTGTCATTGTTCAGTGTTTCTGCGCAAGACAACACTGATTCTAGGTACACCATCTATTATTTTTTGGGTGAAGATTGCAAAATATGCCAATATTATACGCCTCAAATGATTGAGTATCATAATACTTATGCCTCAGACAGTGTTTCTTTTGTAGGTCTTTTTCCTAATAAATATTCGTCAGCTAAGGGAGTGACGGCTTTCGCAGAGAGGTATTCTATCCCATTTCCATTAAAGCTTGAATATTTTGCAACTAAGACCAAATTGTTTGAGGTGACAATTACACCTGAGGTAGTTGTCTATGATACAGAGAAGGAATCTATATTATATAAAGGCCGGATAGATGATGGGTATGTTAGAATTGGAAAGCGACGAAGAGTCCCTACAAAATTTGAATTGAAGGATGTTTTGGATAATATAGTTGAAGGGAAGGCAATTGCTAATAAGTCAGCTCCTGCGATTGGCTGCTTTATTACTCTTCGGGAATAACCATTTCATCTCTGGCCTCTAATCTTTGTTGTTCCTCTAGTTCCTCTCTTTCTTCTATAGTATTGTCTTTAATAATCCTTGCCATATTGACTGCAATACAGGCATTGAACTCAAATCCTATTAGAATAATAAATACATTAATTTGCAGCCAAAGCAGTAATACTATTAGTGCTCCAATCGACCCATAGATTTCATTATAACGACCAAAGGAATTGATAAAGAAGGAAAAGGCCACTGAGGTTGCTATTGAGAGCATGGTTGCAAGCACCGCACCTGTGTTGAACCAGCTAATACGTCTTTTCATTGCTGGTCCATATCTGTAAATGAAGGTGATACTTAGGTAGATCACAGAGATGACAATCAGCCAACTAAAAAAGCTAAGCACATATACAGAGAAGCGTCCAACCTCTAATTTGTCTATTATAAAAGTCAAAAGCGGGGTGCCGAAAATGATAAGAAACATAGAGACGACAAACAAAAATGCCACAATCATCGTCAATCCTATGGCGATGGACCTAGTCCTTAGATAACTTCTCCTCTTGAAAACGTCGTCATAACTTTTATGGAACCCATACATTAAGGTGACCATACCTGAGCTTGAAAATATTATGGCAAAGATGAATCCAAATGATAAAAGTCCCTTTCGCCTAATTGAGGCTACATCATCTATTACCTCAAACAAATACTTGTGAGCCTGATCTGGTAAAAAGTTTACTGTAGACTCTTTAAACAATGAGATGAAATCTGTCGCGATTGGAAACAGGGGAAGTAGTGTAAAGAGGAATATCATCAAGGGAAAGAGCGAGAGGAAAAAGTTAAAGGCTATCGAGTTTGCTCTGGTGACTATATCATTATCCTCCTTTACGGCTTCAGAATATACAAACTGGCTGACATTATATATAGAGATGCCAGAAAAGCCAGGAATAGAAAATCGCTTGGATAATTCTACAATATTATTAATAATGGGTAGTTTCGATAGACTCACAACTCAGGTTCTAGTACTCATGACAAAGTTATATCATGCTTGCGAAAAAAATGGACGCAATCTGTCTATAAGTTCTTGAGGCGGCTGCACACGTTGATTTGTTGTCATATCTACACAGAATAGTTTGACTATAGCTGTATTAATGATTTTACCATCTGGGTTTAGTAGCTTATGGTGAAACTCAAACATTTTTAAAGGTAAGTTCTTGAGAATAGTCTTGATAATTATTTCATCATCATAGTAGGCTGGTAACTTATATCTGGCTTCTAAGGAGAGCACAGGCAATAAGAGGCCAAGTTTATCTTCCATATCTCTATAGGATAGGCCCAAGTCTCTTAAGGCTTCAACTCTGCCTATCTCATAGTACTTGGCATAATGACCATAATAGAGGTAGCCCATCTTATCTGTCTCAGCGTATCTAACTCTCTTTCTAAATGTGTGCTCGTACATACCTGCAAGTTATTGCATATTCCTACGTCATTGTCGTTATTCCTGCTAAAATCATAACAATCGGTTTTATATTTGGATTCATACAAGATTACAACTATGTTCAAGAAGCTCAAGTCTATATTTATCATTGAAGAAGAAGGTGCTCAGAAGACTGCTCCTAAGGCAGCTGTGCAAAGTAAATCATCTGCCACTAAGCCCAGTACTACTGCTGCAAAACAACCAGATGCTCAGCCTGTCAGTAAACCAACTTATGATAAAAACAATCCACCAAAAGGAAGGCCAGACGAGAAATTTATCAATCGATTATTAGGGGCTTTGGAACAACACAACGTTGAAGGTTTTGATTATCTAGAGTACAAGCAGAGTCTTCAAAATTTGGGAAAAGTAGAGATGGATGAAGCTACAAAATACCAATCTGCCTTAGCGATGGCCAAAACTATGGGCGCTACAAATACCAAATTGATAGATAGTGCTACACATTATCTTAAGGTCTTATCTAAGGAGGAAGCCAAATTCCTCGATGCTTTTAAGACACAACAAACAAAACAGACAAGCAACAGAAATCAACAGATTGAAAATCTTCAAAAGGGAATTGCCCAAAGGGAGGCTCAGATCAAAAAAATGCAACAGGAGATAGAGGCAGCTAAAAAATCTTTAGAGGAACAAAAAAACAATAACAATCAAGCCAATGCTAGAGTGCAAGCTACAAAGGATAACTTTTATCATGCCTATCATATTGTTGTAGAGCAGATTTCGGATGACTTAGAAAAGATGAAGAAGTATCTGACTTAATTTGTTGCAAGACTTTGGCGGCGCTCATGATGTATTATGCCTTGCCATATTACATCATAAGGAATGAAGGCTGTAGCCATCGTACGTTCCTTTATTTGAGGCTTTGAAGCAAGAAGCTCCTCGTAGAGTTTTTTTGATTTTTGTTCTACTGTACCAACATCATAGTCATACTTTATATACAAACTCAGCATCTTGATAAAGAGCTTAGTCCTGTTAAAATCTGGATGCTGCATATGTCTATAACTATACTGGCGTACAGCTGCAAGTTTTTTCTTACTGCTTTCCGTATTATGAGATGTAATTAGAAACAATAACTGCAGAATATAGAGGGTGACATTACTACCAGTTTTATCCTTCGTCATGACATGGACTTCATTTACGAATCGGCTCAGTCTGAATTTTCTCAGCGGTTTTACATCTATATCATCAGGATTAATCAATCCTATAAGTACCATAAACTGTACTAAAGCCTCTTTTAGATACCAACCTTCTTTATACTCCGAAGCTAATTTTTTGAAATCCTTGTGATATATGACGTCTGATAGTGTCTTGTAGACATTGACATAATCTTTCTTAAATAAATGAGTGGATAAGATATACGAATTGGTTAAGTGCCATCTGAGATTACCAAATACTGTAAGCATATCTATACAGCATTTGAATTCTGATAACCCTTCGCTAAATCGCTCTAAACGGACCAGGGTAACTCCTCTTTTTTGATGAAAACGAAACAATGGTAGTAGATCAAAGCGCTTTTTGTAGAAAGCAGCAAGTGCATCATCACATATTTTCAATTGCGCTTGTCGTTCATCCTTATACTCTAGTAAAATATATTTACTCTCAAAAGCATTAAGATTTGAAAGCACGAGGTTTATATCTAATACATCATCATATATGGAATCCAAGCGTTTTTCTAGATCATTGATTTCTTCTGTATAATCACGTCTCTCATTAGAAAGAATATGTCTTCCGATTTCGAGATATAGATTATAAATTTTTTGTGACAAAGTATATTCATACAGAGATTGTTCCCATTTTTGTTTGTAGTTCTCTAGCTTCTTTTTATCGTAGGTTTCTAGGGTGTACTTAGCTATCAATTCATCCAAAATGAGCATTTTGAATCTGGTTAACTCATACTTATTACAAGTGATTAAAAGAGGCTCCATAACTTTCCTTGATAAGGATAATAATTTTAAGGCTTCAAAAATTCGTGATGCAGACCAAGCTTTTGCGACTCTGATTTTTGCTTTCTCATAATCAGTCCTCTTCGTCTTTGAAAAGTCAATTAGGAATATGGAATCTATCAGTTTGTCTCTCAGTCTGTATTTGAGCTTGGTAAATGCGCCTTGGCTATTTTTGTTATGATTATGACCATATATTAGTTCCATTCCTTCCTCTTCAGAATCTATCTGATCTGAGTGCAAGGCCTCATACAATATGTCAATTTTTGTTTTGGATTTGGACTCTACGAGTAAAATGTCAAGGTTCTTTTGGCTGTATCGATTAACAATTTTGGTGAGCTTTTTAAGGGTCTCCATATTCAAATTAGATGTTTTGCAAAGTATCCGACTAGATTAAAGTAGCTATAAATGGTCAATTTATGGACCTATCTGTTCTAGCATTAACCTTATATCTAAATTATTATACTTTTTAATCCATTGAAAAACAATCTTTTAGTAGAAATCAGATTTTTTGCCTAGTGGATTAAATGCAAGAGTTTGGTGACCAAATCCATTGATTATCAGCACTTTATGACTTTGGGGTGGGAACGATTTTGGTATGTCATGTATATGAAACCAAATACCCAGAAATTATGGATTTATTACTAGAACTGTTGAAACTACTTGGCATCATTGATGAAAATGGTGGTCTTTAAGAATTATCAGCAGCAAAAGTGATACTCGGTAAGAGTGTCAAAGTCAAAGAAAGCGACATCAGTTTGATGTCGCTTTTTCTTTTCTATAGAGTGTAACTCTCTTAGTCGATTACCTACTAGATATAGTCTATACCCATCCAGACCCTGTAGAATCTCTACTTTATTAGGAATTGTTGATGCTAAACAACCGTTAGCATTAAGGATAACTAACAGATATATGTATTTTTACATATGATAATCATTGACATTTGTAAATGAGTCTAGAACGAAAAGCCAAATCATTTTGGAAGCGGCCAGAAGGTATTACTGGTGTAATCTTTCTTATTGGGTTGTTTTTGGTAGGTGGATGGGTTGTTACCTCCTCTTTAGGAATACTTGCTTCACTGTTTGCAACTATCGGTGGTAAAATTGCCATTTTTGGTGTACTTGGGGTGATCATATTATCTGCCATAGATGATAGGACCAGAAATCTCATCTCATATATGTACAAAAGTGCCATGAGGAAAATAACAGGGATTTTCGTAGAGATGAATCCAATGGCTATACTTAAAGCATATGTGTCAGACCTAAAGGGGAATCTCAAAAAAATGAGAAAGCAGATTGGGAAACTAAAGGCCCAAATGCATAAGCTTAAGGAGATGATGGTGTATAATCAAAGAGACATCAAATCTAACTTAGAACTGGCAGGTAAAGCAAAGCGTGAAAATCAAGAGGCTGTCATGATTTTGAAAAGTAGAAAAGCAGGTAGACTTAAGGAGTCGAATCTCAAGCTGAATGATCTCTACAAGAGGATGGAAGTAATGTATCGTGTCTTGACGAAAATGTATGAGAACTCGGCGATATTGGCAGAAGATATAGAAGACCAGGTCCATCTTAAGGAGCAGGAGAGGAAAGCCCTTCTGGCCAGTCACTCAGCTATGAAATCAGCTATGTCAATCATTAAAGGTGACTCTGATAAGAGAGCCATGTTTGATCAGGCACTTGAGGCAATTGCAGATGATGTCAGTGGAAAGGTAGGAGAAATGGAAAGATTTATGGAGATGTCAGAAGACTTCATGTCCTCGATAGATTTGCAAAATGGCATCTTTGAAGAGAAAGGTATGGAAATGCTTGAGAAATGGGAAAAGGAGTCAACATCTCTTCTTCTAGGAGGTGAAAAAAGCGATCTTATCTCTAAAGCCAACGACGATGATCAAGTCCTCGACTTAAATCAACCAGTCAAAACACCAGAGAAACTCGGCAGGTCCAACCAGTACGATAGTTTCTTCGATTAATATTTAATTTTCTATAACATCATCAAATAATACAAATCTAGATAACAATATGGCAAGACGATTAACCATGTTCTCCAAGTTATTGATAACGATAGCTATACTCTTACTTATCTTTTTTGGAGGCAAGTTTATCTTGGACAATACTTCTGTTGGGCAAGATCTAAAAGAAAAGGCAGAGCAAGAACGGATAGAACAAGAAGAAAGGTCAAGCAGTCAGAGTAATAGTGGGAGTTCAAATTCTACAAACGCTTCTAACAAAAAAGAAGGAGGACTCTTAGATAAAATAAGAAATAATAATAGTGGTGGCGACAGAGATGATAAGACATTGAGAGTACAATTAGTCACATGGCCAGGATATGCACCAGGACTTTATTACAATGAGGGAGCTGACGCAAACACAAGAAGTAGGTATTTCAAGGATTATGGATTCAAAGTAGATTTCGTCCGAGAAGATGACCTTATCAATGCCATGGAAGCTTGGATGCAGGATGAATACGACATTATCGTGCAGACTGCAGATGCCTTTCCTTTATACACTTCAATTCCAGATGTAGCGGGATTTAATCCACAAGCCTTTATCCAAACGGACTGGTCACGAGGGGGAGACGCCATTATCGCAAAGAGGGGGATCAATTCTATTAATGATCTTAAAGGAAAACGGGTTGCTCTAGCCGTTCCTGCACCTGCACAGACAATGCTTATAACTGCTTTGGAATCTGCAGGGATGGATATAGATGATGTTATTGTGGTCAAGACTTCTGACAATATAGCCGCAGCGGAATTATTCCAGTCTCCGGATGTAGATGCAGCGGTAGTATGGAGCCCATTCGACATAGAAGCAACTAGTAAAGTACCTGGGTCTAAAATATTACTTACGACTGTAGAGCAATCTCACATCATAGGTGATATCATGTTTGCCAAAGAGAGTGTGATTAAGGAGAAAAGAGAAATGTTTAATGGCTTCTATGAAGGGTGGATGAGAGCAGTAGCAGAAATGAAAAATCCAAAGAATAATGAAAAGGCGGCTAAGTACCTGGGAGAATTTTTGCAATTACCAACCTCAGATGCCATGTTGTCTATGGAAACTGTACACTATGCAAGTCATGGAGATAACATGAACTTCTTTGGACTGAATAACTCATACAGAGGAATGCAAGGAGGAGACCTCTACAACAAGATGAATAGAAAGTTTGCACAGATGGGAGATTCAGAAGGAGAAGGACCAACCTGGAAAAAGGTGATTAGTACAACAGCTATTTTGGCTGCGGATAACAAATTGACTGGATCTGCTTATGCTGCTGAAGGTGCTAAAACATTCAAACCAAGTACGACCAAGGATAGGACAGCTCCAGCCATAGCAAGTAAGCCAGTGACTATCAGTTTTGATTCAGGACAATCAGAGTTGACAGTCAATGCCAAAACTTTGATAGATCTCCAATTCGCTGAGACTGCCAAGTCATTTGGTAACATGAAAGTTCGGATCGAAGGAAATACAGATAACGTCGGTGCCAGAAATATGAATCAGAAATTATCCGAAGCCAGAGCACGTGCTGTTGCACAGTACCTTCAGCAAGAATACAAGATGGATTCTAATAGGTTTGTTATCGTAGGTAATGGTCCTGACAAACCAGTTCCTGGTTGTGAGAGCAATGCCAATGAACGATGCAAGGCAAAAAACAGAAGAACAGATTTTCAATTGATCCAGGGATAACGTGGATTGGTTATTTAAACTAAGAGGGAATATTCCCAGACAATACAGAATAATTCTGGAACTAATAGGTCTGGGGATATTTCTTATTATCTGGTACTTTATAACCTATGGTGAAAATCCCGTAGTGAGTAGGTTGACATTCCCGTCACCTTATGATGTACTCATGTCATATAAGGAGATGATTGCTAAGAACAACTTAGTACAACATACATTTAGGTCTATAGGACTAAATCTTGGCGGTTATATCAAAGCCTTGATGTGGACCTTGCCGTTGGGTTTTATCATTGGTTTGTTTCCAGTGTTTAGAGGGATGTTTCATCGGTCCATAGATGCTATTCGTTTTGTTCCTTTGGCTGCTTGTACAGTCTTATTTATAGTTTGGTTTGGGATTAGCATACCAATGAAGGTAAACTTTCTAGCCTTTGGTATTTTTATCTTTTTACTCCCAATTGTTATCCAAAGGATAGATGAAGTCAAAGATGTTTATCTCAAGACTGTGTATACTATAGGTGCTACAAATTGGCAAACGATTAGGTCTGTATATATTCCATCAGTAATGTCTAAGCTGATAGATGATATTAGAATACTAACTGCGATATCATGGACATATATCGTCGTTGCAGAAACAATTAATACTGAAGAAGGCGGATTGGGCGCCTTGACTTATATCGTTAGGCGTCAGTCCCAGACAGAGAAGCTTTTCGGGATTCTTATTTTATTTATCCTTATAGGATTGATCCAAGACAGAATTTTTGTTCAGTTGGATAAGGAACTGTTCCCGCACAAGTACCAAGTGAAAAATGCAATCCAAAAAGGCATGATTCATAAAACAGGTACTTTGGATACGATTCTTGACTTTGCATTTACGGCCTTTACATGGTCATTACTTGCAGTCTATATTATCCTTACATTCAATGAATACTTTGGAATATTAGGGGATATAAAAGTATTAGATTACTTATTTGGAAAGAGTTGTTGGGCCTTCCATGTAGTTATGATATCAGTTATTGGTTATAAAATAAATAAGTGGGTAGGTAAGAAATATCGCTATTTACCTACCAGAGTTAACACTGCGACTACAGTAGCGAAAACTGAAAAGACATGATCACATTTGAAGATAATCCTAATCAAAATAATATTATAGAGCTTAGAGGGATCTCGCAAAGCTACGATGGTGGAGCAAATTGGATTATCCAAGATTTGGACTTATTGATAGAAGATAAGCCAGACCAAGGACAGTTCGTTGTTGTCTTAGGTATGTCTGGCAGTGGAAAGTCAACACTGCTTAGGTACATAGCAGGTCTGCAGCAACCCACAACAGGTACTGTACATATCAATGGAAAACCCACTTCAGAATCAGAAAGAGTAAGTATGGTATTCCAGCAATATTCTTCATTGCCTTGGAAAACTGTTTTGGAAAATGTAGCACTTGGATTAGAGTTTCAGGGAATGAGTAGAAAGGACAGATTAGACAAAGCCATGGAACTTATAGAACTTGTCGGATTGGCTGGGCATGAGCATAAGTATGCTCAGTATCCTAGTCTGTCGGGAGGGCAATTACAGAGAGTTGCAATAGCAAGAAGTTTGTTGGCCAATCCAAAAATCCTATTGATGGATGAGCCCTTTGGCGCCTTAGACATCAAGACAAGATTGCGTATGCAGGATTTACTTACTGATATCTGGCATAAATTTCAATCTACGATCGTATTTGTGACTCATGATATCTCTGAAGCTGTATATCTTGGTGACGACATCTATATCCTTAAATCTCAGCCCTCCAAGATAGCCGAACACATCAAAGTAGAATTACCAATCGTTAGAAATAGACAGACTAAACGAGATCCGCAATATGTGAGTTTGGTTCATAAAGTAGAGGATGCGATGGTCGCCGTCAGTGATCTTGGTTAAGGTAACGTCATGTCTAACAAGAATGCACATATAAATCCAGAGTATCGCAAGCATGCTCCTAAAGACTATACTCTAAAACAAGCTATTGAAGGTATTACTAAGAATCGGTATGTCCTCAGTTGGTTGATTTCAAAAGCAGAAAGTCGAGATGCTTCAGATCTGGAATTTTTACAAAAAGTATTAGAGTCAGTTAATGCAAATGATAATACCAAACGTATAGCTGTATCTGGCAGCCCTGGAGTTGGTAAGAGTTCCTTTCTTAATTCATATGGTAAGTATCTCATTGATCGAGGAAATAGGGTAGCCATACTTCCAGTGGATCCTACAAGTTATAATTCATTGGGCAGTATTCTGGGAGATAAAACAAGAATGGATGACTTAGTAGGAGAGGACAAGGTTTTCATTAAACCCATGGCTTCATCACTTGTGCATGGAGGTATTGCACCTGCGACAAGGACGGCCATAAGACTCTGTGAGCGCGCTGGTTTCGATACCATTTTTGTAGAGACAGTAGGAGTTGGTCAAGCCGAATATGAAGCCAGGCATATGGTAGATATGTTTTTGCTACTTATACAACCCGGTGCTGGGGATGACCTTCAAGGTATCAAGAGAGGTATTATAGAAATGGCTGACCTACTTATTGTGACTAAAGCAGATAATAAATTGACTGAGGTTTCGTCACAGTCTGTCAAGAATTATAGGCAAGCCATCAATATTACTAAGAGCAAGAACGAAGGTTGGTCGCCTCAAGTCATTAAGTATTCCTCAATGACCCATGCTTATAGAGAAGATGTTTCTCAAATTATAAACAGTTACTTTGACTTTATGTCAAAAGAAGGAAGATTGAATACAATAAGACAACAACAATCGGAAAAATATTTTGAAGAAGCTATAGATGATATTATTCTTGCAACTTTTAAGAGCAGAGGTGAGAATAAAGAGTTATTGGAGAAAATTAAGCTAAAAGTATCTCAAAATTTATTGACCCCTCAACATGCCATCCAACTATTTAAGGATAAGATTAAAGCGCATAATGATTAGATGTTTCCTTGTCGTTGTTTTTGTACTTACAGGTTTTCAGATATCTGCCAATATTATTGATTCTTTGGGGTTCACATCTCCCGTCGATCATCAAATAAAATTGACAGGAAATTTCATGGAGCTCCGTTCTAATCACTTCCATGCTGGTATAGATATTAAATCTTCTAATGGTCAGTCTGGAGATATCATAAGATCAGTACACAATGGGCACGTAAGCCGGATTAAGGTTCAAGGAGGGGGTTATGGTAATGCCCTTTATATAGATCATCCAAATGGATATACGTCTGTCTATGCTCATCTCAATAAATTCAGTGACCAGGTTGCCGAGTATGTCAAGGAAATACAATATGCTTTGGAATCATTCGAGGTTGACATTTATCTTCCAGATTCTATGTTCATTATCTCTCAAAAAGAGATTATTGGTGAGATGGGAAATACCGGCAGGTCTTTTGGTCCTCATTTGCACTTTGAATTAAGGAAGACAAAATCGGAGATGCCGGTTAATCCCGAAAAACTTGGTCTTGGACCGGAGGACTCATCAGCGCCCATTCTAGAGTCTCTGCATCTGCATAGCCTATCCGAAGATGGAGCACTATTGGACAAACAAGTCAAGTACTTTAAATCAAAAAAACCGGAATACAAATTACATCAGGATCATATATTAATTAGTGGGAGTAAGGTGGGAATAGGCATGCAGATGTACGACCGAATGGATGGGTCGTGGAATAAAAATGGTATATATGGTTTTCTACTCAAAGTTGATGATAAGCGATTATTCAGTTGGCAAGCTGATGAATTTGATTTTTCAGAAACCAGATATATAAATGCATTTTGGGATTATGAGCGGCATAAGAAGCATGGACAAAAGGTATATCTAATGTATAGGCAAAGTTGCAACCCATTTAGTTACTATTCTTCAAGTCAGGATGGCATCATTGATCTCTCTGACGGGCAAGCACATAGGGTAGAGATTATTGTTACCGACCTACACAGAAACAGATCATTGACTAGTTTTACTATTCAACAGTCTAGTATTTTTAAGCAATATGAAGCAGCCAATATTTCTTGTGATTCGGTTGTTGTAGAGCAAGCTGGGCAATACCAGGTCAGTTTTGATGAAGGTGCTTTCTATGCACCTCTATCTCTCAAAATCAAGCAAGGCAACCGCAGTATAGCTGGTACAAGCTATCCTTCCGTAACCATTGGTGATCCGCATACTTCTGTGCAGGGATACTATGAAATTTCTTGTCCAATTGATCCAAATACAAGAGATAGGAGGTGGACAATGGCTTCATTTGATAATAAAGGAAGGTTGATCCAATTTGGTGGGGAAGTATCGGGAGATCACTTTGTGAGTCAAGTAGATCAATTAGGGACCTTTGTATTGATTAAGGACGAAGAATCACCAAGAATAAAACCAATAAGAGTTGACAGCAGACGGAATAACCCATGGAAGTTGAGTATAGACGATAACCTTATTAGTGATGGAAGAGCGAGAGATTTGACTATTAGAGGCACTGTTAATGGTCAGTGGATGCTTTGGGAATATGATATGAAGAACAATATGATCTTATTCGATGATTGGGAAATGTTGCCTGCCGGTGCATTAGATTTGAT
>CAZPUF010000024.1:0-21702 GCA_964589705.1 uncultured Saprospiraceae bacterium
AATCTATTGATGTTAAATTATATGACCAGTTAGGCCAATTAATGTCTACTGGAAAAATATTAGACTTTGATTTAGACAGAGGATTAAAGACTTATCCAATGGATGTTACAACTCTAGAAACTGGAGTGTACACCTTAGAAATTAGAGTGGATGACAGAATGGAAGTAAGAAAAATTGCAATTGCTAAATAATCAATTGGTTTAAAAATTACAACGCTTGTGAGGCTGGATTCTGCATAGAATTCAGCCTCATTTTTTTGTCTTTAAAGAAAGTGTAACTATTGACACTTTAGCGCCGACTACACCCATCGTGCTTTAATACTTTTACTCAAAAAGAGAATTTTTATTCTTTCTTTCCTTGCGATCCTCATCTGTTAGATTGAAAACACCTGGTGTCGATTGAGCTTTATCCTCAAGTAATTCCATATCATCTTCAAGTTCCAATTCTTGTATTTGTGGTATTGCATTACCTGCTATCCCTTTGAATGAATGATACATATAGTTGGTATTGAGTAATACCTTTTGGAGTTGTTTTTCTCGTTTTTTCCAGTGCCCCTCCATCGCTCTTCTCTCTTTCATTAGGTCAGTTTGCATTTGGGTGAATCCTTCTACGATCGCTTCTATCTGCAACTTGAATTCATTGCTGGTTAGATATTGGTAAAGCATAGCCATCTTCTCACCTTTATTTTCTTGAGAGGTGGCCATTGTGGATAAGGCAATAATATTTTCTCTCAGTACTAAGGACAATCCTTTGAACTCTTCGAATGTACATACCCATATGCCCTCTATTAAAGTCATGCGATCTACACCTTTAGGCAAGGCATCAGTGATGATTACACCTATATGTGCTCCTTTCTCCCTTATATCATTCCTAAATTTTTCTATCCATGAGCGCTGGAATTCCTTAGTTCTCTTGCTTTCATAATAGATCAGACCACAATTGGGATTGTTATATGTTTTGACGAGTTGCAAGCAGTCAGCCCCACGAGCTCCTTTCTTAATCTCTTCTATTTCATCGAGAGGAAACTTAGTTCTTAACCATTCTTCTATAGCTAATTCTTGCACCTCTCCTTGTAGTTGCATAGAGCCTTGCTCCTGCTTGCGCTTCATTTCCTGTACGAGCTTTTTTTGGTCGTCTATTTGTTTTTGGTATTCTCGCTCCTTGAGCTGGAATTCTTCGGTAGCCTTTTGTCGGCCTTTCTGTTCTATGATCGCACTTTTCTCTAGAAGTTGTTTCTCCATTTGTAAGAGTAAGTCTTTCTCTCTGTCCTCCATCTCCTTTTGCTGTCGGATGAGATTCAACTCTTTTTCTTTCAATGCTCTATTCTCCAACCGCTTGTCTTCATTCTCTTTTTTCAATGAGTCTAGTTCGAGAGTCAATGAAGAAAGCCTTTCCTTTTCGAGTACGGCCATTTGTGCAGCCAATTTTTCCTCCAGCTTTGCTTTAAATATTTCGTTCTCTTTGGCTTTGGTCTGTTGGAAAGCTGATTTCTCTTCTTCGAAAGCAGACAATTTATCCTGATACAGCTGATTCTGCGTTGCCATCCGCGCTTCAAACTCCTTCTGCAACTGTGCTTGCACTTGACCCGCAATCGCTTCCTCTACATCAAATGCATGAGAACAGCTAGGGCATTGAATCTTGTCTTGCATATCAGAATTGGTTAGTAACTTGTATGAATCAAATTTTATATATGATTCACAATGTAGGGATTACTGTGCACTACATGTTCACGAAAGTCCTAGAGAAAATCCACATCTTCCTCCAATTTTGTGTGCATAAGATCAACCATAGCCTTTTTGATAGGTTTACCCTCATAGACGACCTCGTATAAAGTCTTGATTACAGGAGTATTAAGGTTAGTGGCTTTTGATATAGCATGAGCAATACGAATAGTCCTATATCCTTCTGCGACTTCTGACATATCTTTGAATATATCTGCTTTAGTGCTTCCTGTCCCTAATTTATAACCAAAGGTGAAGTTTCGACTTTTTGTACTTGTCGTCGTAGCTATCAAGTCGCCTATTCCTGCAGTGCCAAAAAACGGTGTCTCAGCTGCGCCAACTGATTTAGAAATCAAAATCATCTCACGAAGACCTCTCGTAATCAGTAAGGCTTGCATATTCTTTCCAAAACCAATTCCATTCAATACTCCTGAAGCAATAGCGATCGTATTTTTTAAGGCACCAGCCAATTCTATACCCTTCAAATGATGAGATCCATAGACAATAAACAGGCGGTCGGATAATACTTCCCGTCCCAATTTAATGACTTCATCAAACGGAGAGGCAATCACAGAAGCGGCAGGTTGACCTTCTAAGATTTCTTTAGCCAGATTTGGACCAGCCATAGCTCCTATCCTGGCAACACTGGTCTCTTGGCTGATCACTTCACTCATTGTAAATACACTCTTCTTAATCTCAGATAGTGTTGTGGCATCTTCAAAAGCGGGAGAAGTATCTAGTCCTTTTGTTGCATGTATCATAATGTGTCCAGGTCCAACATGAGGTGACAACTTGCGTATAGCTGAGCGAAAGTGTTCTGAAGGAATCACTGGAAAAATTAATCTGCATTCATTGCCAAGCTTTGACAAATCCATTGTCGCTTTCACTTTCTCAGAAAGGGAATATCTCCCGATACGATTATGGCTATTGATTTCATGAAGAACCTCTTGACGACGCGTATAAATCAACACTTCTTGACTCTTACTCAAGAGCTGAGCAATTGTAACTCCAAAGGATCCCGATCCTAGTACTCCTACCTTTAACGACATAAGGTCAATATACCAATTATTTACGCTTTTTCTTTTTGGCGGTTACGTTGGTTTTTGATTTTTGAAGTTCTTGCTGCTGCTTCATTGCTTCCTCCAATCTAGACTGAAAACCTCCCTTCTTTTTCGGTTTATTCTTTTGATTTTGGAGTTCTAGCCTGAGCTTATCGTCATCGAAAACAAATTTCTTGGTGATCACAGTTTGGGCAATATTGAACATGTTACTGAAAAACATATATACTGTCAAGCCGGATGCATAATTGTTAAAGAAGAAAAGGAAGGTAACTGGCATGATGTACTGGATGTATTTCATAGCAGGGTTAGCAGACATATCCATATGCTTCATATTGTAGTATGAGTATATGATGGTAGTCACCGCCCAAAGTAAAGTAAATAAACTTATGTGAGATCCAAATGCTGGTATTTCAAAAGGTAGTCTTGCAATTACATCAAAAGAAGATAAATCGGTCGCCCACAAAAATGACTCCTGCCTGAAAGTGATGCTGGCCGGAAAGAATCTGAAGAGGGCATACCAAATAGGCATTTGGACAATCATTGGTAAGCAGCCCCCCAAAGGACTCACCCCATACTCTCTATACAATTTCATCGTTTCCATCTGTACCTTCTGATTGTCATCAGGAAACTTCTCTCTTAATCCTGCGATTTCGGGTTTGAGCAGACCCATTTTCGCTTGCGAATGCAACATTTTATACATCAGCGGATACAAGATCATCTTAATTATAAAAATGAGCACTATGATAACGATGCCTTTGCTGCCTATAAACTTGGATAACCAATTGAAGGATGGTCTGATTAACCACCGATTAATCGTGCCAAAAATGGATCGTCCAAAAGGAATGATTTGTTCTAAGGAATTATTAAAAGCCAAAAGTCTGTTGAATTCATTAGGACCTATGTAGATACTGGATTCTATAGATTCCTGATTGGTAAAATCCAGTGCATATTCGTATTCAGTCTTGATAACCTTAAGGTCTGGATTGTCTTTTTCTGTGGCCACTGTTTCAAAGCGACCATTCTCCATTTTTTTGTTCTTTGCGATGATGGAGGTATTGAAGAATTGGTTGACGTGCGATACCCATTCTACAGGGTTTTTGACTTCTTCGGTATCATCACTTCTACAATTACAATAATCCGATCGCTCATCAGACTCTTTGAAGTAAACAGTAGAATAGTACTTTTCAAAATTGGTATTGAGTTCTATTCTGTCCAGATAATTGTGCCACCTAAATTTTAGTTTGCCTGCAGACTGATCTAACATATTTGCCATACCAATGAGTTGGAGGCTATGGTCCAATGTGTAGCTTTCAGGATTTAACACATATTTCTGTACAATAGCCTGACCTTCCCCTAGATTAGCAGTCATTGTTATTGTATTACCACTGACACTTGGGCTAAAGTTGAGGTCAGCAGTACTAATGTTTCCATGGCTTCTGGTAGGGATTAAATATTCAAATCTATTTTTTTCGTCCTCCATCATGTAGAGTGCATTCTCATGCTCAACATGATTTTCATCCTCTGTTAACTTGATAAAATCCTTGAGTTGTGCTTTTTTGATCACTCCTCCTTTAGAATCAAAAATCACCTTAAGATGCTTATTCTCCAATACACCTTCTTGTGATTCTCCAGTCATGGCTGTTGCAAAGGACCCATAGGTGCTGGTTGCCTTGGCCATTGCTACAGAATCAGAGGCATTAAGTGTTGTTTGTTGTAACTGCTCGGTTTTATTGACAGGCTCTACCAATTGTGTTTGGGCAATAGAGTCTTGTATAAATTGTTGTCGGGCTATCTGTTCCTTGCTTGGTGCGGTCAAATACCAATATCCAGCAAATAAAATGAATAAAAGGAGTAGACCTATTCGTTGCGACTTTTCCATTTGGGTACTTAATCTATTGCAGATAGCCAGATTGAGTGGTCTATCTTGAAATAAGGTCGCAAAGGTACACTTTTGTGTATAAGACACTAGTATTCATCTATATATGCTCCTAAGAATTTGACGAATTATAAGAGGGATTGGATTGAGTCAATGTAAATTATAAGTTTGTACCTTCCAATGCTAATGCAAGAAATAGAAATTAAGGTACTACCAGAGCGACTTCATGATAAAGCTTATATCATGAATCAGATATATCGTACCCTCAAACTCAAGAGAGATGAAAATCTGACCTACAGAATCATCAAAAAATCGATAGATGCACGTAAGGGAAGGCCAAAATATTTATTGAGATTGAAGGTAGGGACCTTCTATGAATTGGATAAGAAAGCTGAACCAGTCTACGGCCCTTTCATAAATGTTAGCTCCAAGCCAGAAGTCATTATAGTAGGAGCTGGGCCAGCTGGTTATTTTGCAGCGCTTGAATGCCTTGAATCTGGCTTGAAGCCAATAGTCTTGGAGAGAGGAAAGGATGTCAGAGAACGCCGACGAGACTTGAGAGCTATTCAGCAGTTTGGTGAAGTCAATCCTCATAGCAATTACTGTTTTGGTGAAGGAGGTGCGGGAACTTACTCTGATGGTAAGCTATACACAAGGTCGAAAAAGCGAGGAAAGATTCTCAAAACCTTACAAATATTGGTGGATCATGGTGCCCCTTCAGATATTTTGATAGATGCCCATCCTCATATTGGAAGTAACAAGCTCCCTAAGATTATCAGTAAGATAAGAGAAACGATTATTAACCATGGCGGCGAAGTGAGATTTGGAAATTTAGTTACCGAACTCGTTATTGAGCATGGACAATGCAAAGGAGTAGTCATCGGTGACAAAGAGGTCCTGTTAGCACGTAAAGTTATTTTAGCAACTGGTCATTCTTCAAGGATGATATTTAAGATGTTGGCCAGGCAGAAAGTCAGAATAGAACCTAAACCTTTTGCCATAGGTGTCAGAATAGAACATCCCCAACCATTAATTGACGAAATTCAATATGGACAATATCCCAGAGAAGAAAATCTTCCAGCAGCATCCTACAAGCTTGTTGCTCAGGTGGATGGCTGTGGTGTATTTTCATTTTGTATGTGTCCGGGCGGCCTCATTGTGCCTTCGGCCACAGCACCAGGTGAATTGGTGGTTAATGGGATGAGCCTATCAAAGAGAGATTCTCCATACGCTAACTCAGGTATAGTCACCGCAATCGAAACTGAGGAGATGAGTTCAAGAGGATATACAGGCGTTTTTGGCAATTTGGAATTCCAAAAGCAACTGGAGCAGAAAATTTTTGAGAATGGAGATGGTTCTCAGAAAGCCCCAGCTCAGAATCTTATTGATTTTGTCAATGGCCAAGATATGATTGACATTTCCGATAGTTCATATATACCAGGGTTGTATAGAGCCCCTTTGCATGAAATGCTTCCTGATTTCATATATAATAGATTGAAAGAGGGTCTGTTAGCTTTCTCTCGAAAAATGGATGGGTATTTTACAGCAGAAGCACATGTAGTTGCAGTGGAGAGCAGAACCAGTTCACCTGTCAGAATACCTAGGGATCCTGGATCCTTACAACACCCAGAAGTCATAGGTCTATACCCCTGTGGAGAAGGGGCAGGATATGCTGGAGGAATATTATCTGCTGCGATGGACGGCCAAAGGATAGTGAAAGCTATAGTTGCGGCACTAAAAGTTTAACACAAATTGTAATTTTAAATGCTTGCAATTAACATAACATGGCACCTATATTGAATGGATAAGAAAGAAGATAAGTATATTCATTATCTAAAAGTCAATGATTCTCAAGGGATTAAGGAGATCTATGATACATACTTACCCAGAATTGAATCCATTATTGCGGGAATGGGTGGCACTAAAGATGAGGCTTGGGAAATATTTCAAGAAAGCCTAATTGTCATCCTTAATAGGATACAAAGTCCTGATTTTCAGCTAAGTAGCTCCTTTTACACATTCTTGGTTAGCATATGTAAGTTCAAGTGGTTCAACGAATCGAAGAAAAAACATAAAAAAAACGTAACCATCGACAATGAAAGGACATTAAAAGATGATCAAGACATTTTGCAGACCATAATGAAAGTTGAAAGATTTGAGTTATACAAGCAAAAACTTGAAGAATTGGGTGGAGAGTGTAAGCGTTTACTGGAGCTCTACTTCGATAAAGTACCCATGCGCGAAATTGCAATAAGAATAGGCCTCAATTCAGAAAACGCTGCAAAGCAGAAAAAATACAAGTGCCAGAAAAAACTTATTGAAATGATTAAGAATGATAGTAAATTCGGACAACTGTTATGAATCACAACGATATTAACAAATATGCACTTATAGATAAGTACCTTACTGGGGGTATGACTCCCAATGAGCTGGATAGCTTTAAGGCTTTTCTACAAAGTGATAAAGATTTTACAGCTGAGTTGAATATCATCTCAGAACTACAAGAAGCATCACGCTTTGATAAAGCACAATCTGACTTACGTGATACATTGTCCCAAATTAGAGCCAATGATGTCAATGTAACGGACAGTGTACCTAAGTCATCTAATAGCTTAATTTATAAAGTACTCGGAGGTCTTGTTCTACTTTTTGTGGCCATGTACTTTGTAGTGAAACTGATGTCTTCAACTACAGGATTGGACAAAACCCCAGATTTATCCCAGTATGCATATGTTGAGCCTCTTGAATTAATTACTAAGAGTAATGATGTGGATGTATCTAAGATGCAGACCCTATTCAATGAAGGAGATTATAACGCTGCAATGCCATTGATTAACTCATTCTTGAATGATAATCCAAGAGATTTAGATGTATTACTAGCAAAAGGTATGGCACTGACTGAGTTAAAGCAATATGATGCCGCTCACAAGACCTATCTACAGATTCAAAACATGGGACCTAGAGTTAAAAAGTATCTTTGGTTTGATGCCTTATGTTATATAAAAGAGGGCAATACAGCAAAAGCTGAGACTTTGCTCCAGCATATTGTAACAGAGAAATCATATAACCATGCAGATGCCAACCATCTTCTACAGAACTTGAATTAGAAATCATTAATGTAAGCATCCATCTTTGAAATCATTATGCCTCATCCTTTTTACCTGTCTTACACCTGTTCTAGGTATTGGACAGAATGGAGACAATAGGCAAACTATAGAAGATGCCTTAACGCAATACGAGACTTTAGATAACGATCCTCAATTACTTCTTCTAGAACGTAGTCTTCAAAAATCAGAAGAAACACTTGGTGAATTAGATTCAACGACAACCAAAGTCTATAATTCATTATCAAAATGGCACTCCAAAAACAATAATTTCAAGGAGGCACTTGACTTTGCTCTCAAACACCTCACCACACTCAGAGAGTTAAATACAAATATTCATGAGGAAGTTAAGGCCACTACGGCAGTAGGGGGGATACTTACTAAGATGTATAATTTTATAGAAGCAGAGCGGTATTATACCATGAGTATGGAATTATTGGATGATTACAACCATCCACTTAATTACTTTAATTACAAAGGCATGTCCAGAGTGCTTTTGTCCAAAGGAGATTACAACTTGTTAATCGCACACGCCAGACATGCTTATGAGTTAGCTGAGGACGCTGACCAACAATGTGAAGCTTGGCATCTGGAGCTTAATGGCCATGCAAGAATTGGTGATTTGGAAGAGGCAGACAAAACCTTAGCTAAAATTTATTCAAAAGCAAAAGCAGAAAATCTTGTCTTTCACTTAGGTAGAGCTTATTCGCATAGTGGATGGCTGACCAATATTAGAGCGAGAAGTAATGCAAAGGAGAATGAGAAACTTTCTCGATCCTTGTTCCAACAATCGGTAAAGTATTACGAGAAGAGCATTGAATATCTGAGGAAAAGCAAAGATTACAGAGCAGAGCCACCTATAGTATGGGCTTATACAAATATTAGCAATCAATATAGGAAACTAAACAAAGCAGACTTGGCGATGAAGTATGCCAAGAAGGCCGTAGATGAGCATGAGAAAATTTCTGGTGCACCATATTCTCCCGCATATGCATTCACCTACTATAATTTGGCTACAAAATATACATGGCAAAAGGATTATGAATCTGCAATCAGACATCAGCAGAACGCTATTAAGTGTTTGCTCGAAGATGAAAAATTTTCGGATTCAAGAGCAGCTATTCCTAAAGAGAAACTCTATAAAGTAGGCATTAAGTGGAGATTGCTCAGTTCCTTGAAGGAGAAGGCCATCAGTTATGCTCATCTATATCTCAAGCACAAAAACAAAGCGGATGCGGAAAGTGCCGAACGTCATCTGGCCACAGCTGTAGACTTGATAGATATAATGAGAGGAGAGTTGACAACAGATGATACTAAAGTGTATTGGAGATCAAAAACACGATCCATATATGATACCGCTATTGAGATATCAGTATGGCTGGGTGATAAGGAAAAAGTGCTGAAGTATATGGAGAAAAGTCGTTCTCTATTATTGCTTGATGAGCTAAATCATAAAGATGCCATGTCATTCATACCAGAGACGCTGTCAGAACGAGAGAGAAAACTTCGACAGGCATTTGCTGATTCGGATGAAGGAGATATAGCGCATTTTAAAGTCTACATTGAGTATCTGGATTCAATAAAAACGGCTTTCCCATCATACTATAAATATAAGTTTGACATAGAAGCTCCAACTATAGAAGAGGTACAGAATACGATGTTGGATGATTCTACTCAAATTATAAACTATCAGATAACTCCTGACAGCCTTTTTATTCTAAATATTACGAACACAGGGAGTGAACTTATTACCAGTCCCAGACCAAAGTCATTTAAAGAAGATGTGTCCAAATTGCTCACGTATTTAAATAATAAGGACAGCCTTGAATACCAACATCACTTCCTTGATTTTATTGATTTATCTCATAAGTTGTATGGACAGTTGTATGGTGATATTAAAGTCAGAAGAAAGAATGTAATCATCATAGGAGATGGAATTATAGACTATGTACCATTTGATGTATTAATTAGCAAGATTACAGAACAGAGACCTAGATATCTTATCCAGGATTACATATTTAGTGTGGTGCCTTCATTAGCTATATTGCAAAAGGTAGAAGATAAACGAGATTTTGACAACCTACTACTGGTTAGTCCAGAAGAGTATGATGCACTAGGATTACAGCAATTAAGGCAAAGTGAGGAAGAGCAAAAAGCACTAGAACGTTATTCGGATACCCGACATTTGTCTTTAGGTGAAGCCACCTTCAAACAATTTTCGAAATTAAGTGGCGATTACGATGTGATTCACTTTACGACGCATAGTGGATTAGATGTCGTTACCAATAAGCCGTGGATTGCCTTCGCAGATGCCATTGTGAGTCAGGATGATATATATAAGATGAAGCTTCAAGCATCTTTAGTGACGCTGAGTTCTTGCAAAAGTATAGATGGACAGGCGCAGACAGGAGAAGGGGTTAATAGCTTAGCTAGAGCTTTTCTTTTTGCAGATGCTTCTGCTGTAATAGGTAGCGCCTGGAACTTGAATGAGATGGCAGGATTGCAGGTCATGAAGGACTTCTACAAGTCATTAAAAAATAGTACAGAAAAATCTGTGGCGTTGAGAGAAGCCAAGCTCAACTATATCAATGCAAACCCATATAAATCACCTTATTACTGGGCGCCACTTATGCTTATAGGTGATCCTGCTGGACTGGAAGTGTCTACCAAACAAGCAAATCACCATATGATTCTTTTTGCCATCTTAGGTCTGGTTGGACTTGTCTTTCTTTACAAGAAATTGTTTAATTCAAACGCTGTTAGCTAATTATTCCTCTAAAATTTGAAGACGTGTAAAGTCGAGCATGATTCTCTTTTCAGGGCTCTCCGTAATGTCTAGGAATTTAATAGTGGCTATTTTTCTCTCATCGATGCTCATTACTTTTCCTTTCCCAAACTTCAGATGCATAACCAGCTGGCCTACTTTGATTAGGGATGAATCGCTTGGTTTAAAGTTTTCTGGTGGGGCCACTAAGCTTTTGACTTTGGCCTTACCTAGTTTTTTGAAGTTGCCAAGAATTTTAGGCTCATTAAACGTTGGCTTCTTCGATTTAGAGACCATGATAGATGATTCCAAGTCATGTTCAGAAATTTCTTCTAAGAATCTACTGGAATCATTGAAGCGCATATTTCCATATTGGTATCGACTATTAGCATAGGTCAATGTAAGCAATTCTTCCGCTCTTGTGATAGCTACGTAAAACAACCTTCGCTCTTCATCTAATTGATCTGGAGAGGATAATGACATATATGAAGGGAATAGATTTTCTTCTAATCCAACAACAAATACAGATCGATACTCCAAACCTTTTGCAGCATGTACCGAAAGTAAAGTTATTGTATCCACATTATCTTTTTCCTCATCTGCATCTGTCATGAGAGAAATTGTTTGCAGAAAATTAGACAGAGTCCTTTCTTGGTTATCTATATCTTCTCCTGGGTCTAAGACATCATCTTCAGTAAATTCCTGGATGCCATCCAATAAGGCATTAATATTATCCATTCTGTTTTGGGACTCGATGGTGTTTTCGGATTTGAGCAAATCTATGATGCCAGATTTTTTAGCAATGTTGAGTGCAGCTTTGTATGCATTTTCATTTTTAGCTTGCTCTCTACAGTAGCTAATTATCCTTACAAAATCACCGACCTTTTTTTGAGCTGCATTGCTCAGTTTTATCATAGTCAAGCATTCCCAGATGGCAACCTCATTGTCTTCAGCCAGCTCCGTTAGCTTTTGCATTGTTGTCTGGCCAATACCTCTTCTGGGATAATTTATAATTCGCTTGAGTGCCTCATCATCCTTTGAGTTGACAGCTAATCTCAGGTAGGAGATGAGATCCTTAATCTCTTTTCTTTGGTAGAAGGATAAGCCTCCATAGATACGGTACGGAATATTCTTCCTTCTCAGATGCTCTTCAAATATTCTCGATTGGGCATTGGTCCTGTAGAGTACTGCTATGTCCTGATTAGCGAGATTAAACCTATTTTTTTGTTCTATAATCAAGTCGGCTACACGCTTGCCTTCTTCATTATCTGTCATCGCTTTGATGACCTTTATCTTATTACCAGACGGTTTCTCCGTCCAGATTTTTTTCTGAATTTGTCTCTGATTAAAACCTATAACCTCATTGGCCGCAGATACAATATGACCTGTACTTCTATAGTTTTGTTCTAGTTTGAAAGTCTGAACCTCAGGAAAGTCATGCTCAAACTGTAGGATGTTTTCTATAGTCGCTCCTCTAAAGGAATAGATCGATTGGGCATCATCTCCAACAATACAGATGTTATGTTGGCTATCTGGATATATGGAGAATAGTTTTAGAATCTCATATTGGAGGAAGTTAGTATCCTGAAACTCATCCACTAAGATATGGCTAAACTGCCTCTGGTATTTTTCTCTTACATTTTCAGGATTGGTATATAATAGCTTGAAAGTTTGTAACAGCAGATCATCAAAATCCATAGCACCAGACCTTTTGCATTTCGCCACGTACTTTGCATATATCTGGTGAGTCATCGGACGTTGGTTCATTTTGTCCAATTCCATGAGTTCCGAGTTGGTGACATAAGTCTTGGGAGTAATCAGATTACTTTTTGCTGATGATATCCGGGACCTGACGGCACTGACATTGTATTGCTTTGTATTTAAATTCATAGACTTTATGATCTCCCTTAATACACTTTTGGTATCATCAGTATCATATATCGAGAAATCATTAGGGTAACCGATTTTGTGAGCTTCGACTCTCAAAATCCTTGCGAACAACGAATGAAATGTGCCAGCCCATACCTTGTAAGCCGATCCACCGACAACTTTTTCGATACGTTCTTTCATTTCTCTTGCCGCCTTATTGGTAAAGGTCAAAGCCAGGATAGCATATGGAGGAACACCACTTTTGAGAAGGTGAGCTATACGAAAAGTCAACACTCTTGTTTTTCCAGAGCCTGGCCCAGCTATAACCATTACTGGACCATCAAGGGTAGTAACGGCTTGTCTTTGTACATCATTCAATGTCCCTAAGTAATCCTTATCCAAGCCAGTAATTTCCATAATGCGAATGTCCGAATTTTGTAGACAAAATATGATTGAAAATCCATATATAATACCAACAATATCATTGAAAGTAGATTTGACAAGAACTCATCGATTTTTTTGTTTGATTATTCCATTTGCTGCTCTAGTTTGTTTTAGATTGAGCAAATATTAGAAGAGATGAGGTTAGAAGATGCCATACGAGACTTTTTAAGTTTTCTACGACGTCCAAGATTTAATCATCAATGGAAGGAAGAACTAGATTGGATTACGATTACTAAGTTATTCCTTCTAGTGTTTGTTGTGGAAATGCTTGCCCTCTCTGCTATGTCCGCACTTATTGGATTGGATGAAATTCCTCATGCGATGGAATCGCTTATGAAAGACCAATCTATCATAACCATTGCTAGTCTTGCTATCATAGTTGCCCCTGTATTGGAAGAACTAATTTTTAGGCTACATCTCAAGTATAAGTGGCTGCTAATTCTATTTTTAATAATCTTATTTGTGGTGTGTATAGGATTTGCAATATGGTTGGTCATTCCTGATTTCTTCAGTAAAATTTCACAAAATTTTTCGATTCTAATACATAATCCATTCCTGACAGCTATAAGTCTAGTCGCAGTACTGGTTACAGTAGCCATTGTTTTTATGATCAGTGAAGCAGTACCAATTGCCGGAATCACAGCGATGTATCCATTTATATTTTATTTGACTGCCTTGGTGTTTGCACTGGTGCACATTGGTAATTTTGATATATCAAATGTCAGGTGGTATATGACACCATTCCTTGTTTTGCCTCAATTTATTCTAGCTTTATATCTTGGCTATGTCAGAATGAGAAAGCATATAGGTGGAAGTATCTATATACATGCACTTAATAATTCGATACCGTTTTCACTTTATTTTCTTGTTGATTTTGGTGTCCATTAAGTCGCTAAGGAGTGTCAGAAAATTTGTCCATTGCGCTTTCGATCCTCCTAAAAATCTCTTTCTTTGCTCAGCAATCTAGAAAACGATGTTTAAAAAGATAACCGATCTAATAGGCCGAATTCTTATTGGTCTTTTCTTTTTCTTTGAAGCTATAGATACTATAGTGTACTTCAAAGAAACCAAACAAACACTTTATGACTATGGCATCACCTGGGGCCCCAACATATTAGTGGCTGGCTCTATCATCTTATTGCTGATTGGGGCAGCGATGGTTATTATAGGATATTATGCCAGTATTGGTGCAACGATGTTATTTGTGTATTGGTTCATTTTCACTTTGGTTGTATATCCATTTTGGACAGAACCAATAGGTGAAAAAACACTAGCCATTACATATTTTAGTAGAAATATGGCCTTGTGTGGAGGACTACTGATTCTCATGGCCAATGGTGCCTCTGGGTGGTCAGTAAAACGAATTTTGCATGTACTCAGGCTACCTAAATAAAGAGTTATGCCCAAAAGAACTCACGATTATGAATGGCTATTCCTAGATTTAGATAATACGATTTTAGATTTTGGGGCCAGCTCAAAGAAGGCATTCTACCATATATTCGACTCCCATCCTGTTTCCTTAAGTGAACAACATTATAAAAGGTACAGAGAAATCAATCATCAATATTGGGTAAGTATGGAAAAAGGTGAGATTTCAGCGGAAAAGCTAACAGTACAGCGATGGTCAGACTTCCTCAAAGAATTGAAGATTAAAGCAGATCCAGTCCTATTGAATGATAACTATCTTTCGCATATATCTAACAATCCAATATTTGTCAAGGATGCATTAGAAAGTCTAAAGCAATTAAGTAGCAAGTATAGATTAATGCTCATTACTAATGGATTGGCTAGTGTGCAATTGCAAAGATTACAATTGACAAGCCTTCACACATATTTTGAGCATATCGTTATCTCAGAACAATTGGGACATGCAAAACCCGCGAAAGACTTCTTCGAACATTGTCATGGATTAGCAGGTAGACCCTTAAAAGATATGGTATTAGTTATTGGAGATACGCTAACATCTGACATTAAAGGTGGATTAGATTTTGGCTACCATACTTGTTGGTATAATTATTATATGACTGACAATGAAAGTGAATATAGACCACACTATGAAGTCAAATCACAATTAGGGCTTAAAGAGCTATTGATGGAGGAGTTGTAATTATTAATTTACTTTTGGTTTTTTTTTGTTTCTACCTTTTTTTTCTTTTTCTCGGCTTCTTTCTTTAGTTGCTCACTTTTAGGAGTAATGTCAGCTAGGTGAAGATGTTCTCCACAAAACTTACAATAATCAGCGTCATTGTCATGACCATCTTTAAAGCAGAAGGAACACAATTGTGTTGAGATTTTAGCAACAGCTTTCTTTTTCTTTCCTTTAGAGAATTCCGCTGTTACAATACCTGTGGGTACTGCAATAACGGCATACGCTAATATCATTAGAATAGAAGAAAGGAACTGGCCAAGAGGCGTATTAGGGGATATATCTCCATAACCTACTGTAGATAGAGTCACTATAGCCCAATAGACAGATTTTGGAATACTGGTAAACCCTTCATGCCCATCTGGATGAGAGGATTCAATAAGGTAAATGATAGAACCGAAAATGGTGACCATCACGACTATGAAGAACATGAAAACAAAAATCTTATCTCTGGATTCCTTAAGCGCCTTAATGATGACTTGACCTTCAAAGAGAAAGTTACCTAGTTTGAATATTCTAAATACTCTCAATAATCTTAGTGCTCTCACTACCATTAGAGATGAACCACCAGGAATAAAGAATGATAAGTAAGTTGGAAGTATTGAGACTAAATCAACAATCCCAAAAAATGAAGTCATATACTTTTGGGGAGAGTGAACAGTATATATTCTAGTGAAATATTCTATAGTGAAAAAGATAGTAAAGATCCATTCTACGACAACGAACAGTTTGACATAGCTTTTGAGTGATGGCACAGTTTCTAGCATAACGGCTATAACAGAACCAACAATTGCAATCAATAATACGATATCAAAAGTCCTTCCAGCAGGTGTATCTGCTTCGAAGATTATTTCGTAGAGCCGTTCTCTGAAGTGGCTGAATTCTTTGCTGCCATTATGATTAGACATCCTGAGGGCTAAAATCGTGAAATTTAAAAAAAGAAAACCATACATCTTCCTAAGATCATGGGATAATAAGAGAAGATATATCTTCTCGGCTTTTGGAATGACCTTGGCTCATTCATTAATGATGCACAGTTTTCTTTAAAATTCAAGTTGATACTTTCCAAAGTATCTTATAATGAACTCACGGCTGTTTCTCTTTGAGTCGCCGTACACCCTAGGTATAAGGTGGAAAACAAATGTAAATTAGACCTGACATATTAGAAAGTATTATCAATGGTAAATTACACATATAAATTAATAAATATATAATAATGAGTTAGTTATATATTAGAAATATTTATAATACGTAACTATCCTAGTTGCTGAAATTACTTTACAAACATATACTGTTTGCTTGTCGAAAGTTCTTCCACAAAATGATATCCATCCACTTGGAATCCTTTTATATCTTCTTTGTTTTCAATACGCTGTTCTACGATGTAACGTGCCATCATTCCTCGAGCTTTCTTTGCATTAAATGAAACAAACATAAGTTTCCCATTTCTATTCTCCTTGAATCCAATGTCTAATATCTCTCCGCTGAGACTTTTCTTGTTGACTGATTGGAAATATTCATTAGAGGCCAAATTGATGATGGTTTTATCATGATGAGACTTAAGGGCTTTGTTAATTTCATTGGTTATATCGTCTCCCCAGAAATGGTACAAGTTGCTCCCATATTCATTTTGGAGTTTGGTGCCCATTTCTAATCTATAAGGTTGCATCTTATCCAATGGTTTTAATAATCCATATAAGCCAGATAATATTCTCATGTGCTCTTGTGCATAGGTGATATCCTTAGTTTTAAGGGACTCAGCATCAAAGCCTACATACACATCCCCTTTAAAGGCATAAATGGCGGCTTTAGAATTTTTAGGAGTATATCTGGAAGAAAATTTCTGATATCTGCTATAGTTAGTCTCCGCAAGTTTGTCGCTAATATGCATTAATTTGCCCAATCTAGCCGGTGTATAATCCTTTAAGATGTGGACTAGTTCTGTTGTTCGCTTCCTTAATATAGGAAGCGCATTCCCTTGATTGGTTTCTGGCGTTTCATCTAAGGTCTTTGCTGGAGATAATAATATTAGCATGGCTTAATAGTGAAAATTATTAAAAGGTTGTCTCTGATCTCTTCTTTAAGTAACATGAAGATGTCTATTTGGTTATACGATTTATAAGGAGAAATCTTATGTATTAAAACAAAAAAATCCCCAAGTATAACTTGAGGATTCTATATTTTGAATGAAGGGCAAGATTAGTTGCCTCCAGGGCTAAGCATACTTGGTTCGTTCTTTGGCACAGTTTCTTCTTCTTCCACTTTTAATACATTTCCAGTCACTTTAATAGTATGCTGAGGTGCTTTTAATGTTTCGTTAGTTGTAAACTTCACTGTTTTAGTGAATTTACCTAATCGATTAGTTGCATATCTGATTTCGATATCAGCAGTTTCACCTGGCATAATAGGCTCCTTTGGCCATGTAGGTACTGTACATCCACAACTTCCTTTTGCATTAGTAATTACAAGAGGCTCAACACCATTATTAGAAAACTTAAGTATTCTAAGAGGCTCACTGTGCTGATCTATTGTACCATAATCTAAAGTCAATGACTCAAATTCCATAAATGGGCCGCCATCTTCTGCACTTCTTTCTGGTTGAGGCGCATCAGGATGTGTAATCGGGGTAGGAGTCACTTGGGCCATAACAGCTCCCACAACTAAGCAGCTTACGAAAAGCATTGAAATTTTCTTAAACATATCTGATTTTAATTTTTCGTTATCAAAGTTAACACTATTAAGACGAATTGTAAACGATAATTTGTTTAATGAGACGTTAATATGTCGAACAGATGTGAAAAAAAAGTGTTTAAAGACAAAGATTCAACATTTATGTACCTAATAGTTTTAAAAGTAATCGTGATTGTTGAGAAGTAAGGCATATTGCCATGTATAACGAATCTACTTTATGTAGTAATTTTGTGACTGTTTTCCACTTCAAAAATCACCGCTGATGATAGCAATGCCTGACTTCGACCAAATGGAATCAAAAAATGCAGAGGAAGATGAGTACATTAAAAAAGTGCTCAGCGATTACTGGATTTGTTTGGTGAGTAGAGAATCAAGTCTGTTAGGGAGAAAAGAAGTTTTAACTGGTAAGGCAAAGTTTGGCATTCTTGGAGATGGGAAGGAACTACCTCAGGTAGCTCTATCTCACTTTTTTGAGAAAGGAGACTTTAGGTCAGGCTATTATAGGGACCAGACTTGGATGATGGCCTTAGGCTTGTGCAGTATAGAAGATTATTTTGCGCAATTGTATGCAGATCCTGTTCAGGATGGATATAGTGGTGGCAGGCAGATGAATAATCATTTTGCCACACCATTCAAGGACGATAATGATAATTGGATATCTCATTTGGATCAATACAATGTCACTTCAGATATATCCTCCACAGGTGGACAAATGGCTAGAGCCCTTGGTTTGGCTTTAGCATCCAAAAAGTATAGAGATATTCCAAGTCTGGATGAGAAAAAGCTTTTTACTAATAATGGAAATGAAGTTGTTTTCTGTTCTATAGGAGACGCCAGTACCTCAGAAGGGATATTCTGGGAAACTGTTAATGCAGCTTCTGTGATGAAAGTACCATTGGTCATTCTTGTATGGGATGATGGCTATGGTATCTCTGTTCCGATAGAGCTTCAAACTACAAAAGCCAGCATCTCCGAAGCTTGTGCAGGATTTCTAGTGGATGACAAAGGAGATGGTATACATATATATACTGCTAAAGCTTGGGATTACCCTGAATTGGTAAGTGTCTACGATCGCGCTATTGCTCAGACAAGAAAATTGCATAGACCGACCCTGATACATATTCAGGAATGTACTCAGCCTCAAGGCCATTCTACCTCAGGATCACATGAGAGATATAAAAGCAAAGAGCGATTAGAATGGGAAAAGGAGTTTGATGGTATATCCAAAATGGAGCAGTGGATTATAGACCAAGGATGGAGAAGCCGTGCAGAATTGGATGATTTAAGAAAGCAAGTCAAGGCGGAGGTAAGAGCTGGATCTAAGAAGGTATGGAAGCAATATCAGGATGGTATAAATATATATAGACAAAACTTATCCAACGTGCTGGCTTCACTGACTCATTCACCAGTTATTGAAGAGGCCTCACAAGAATTGTCTAAACCTCTTCCTATGACTTATGCAGATGTGACTGCATTGGCAAGAAAGGTCCAGCTTAATCTTAAGGTTAATGCTGAAGTTGCTTCTCCAGAATTAGACAATTTAATTAGTGAATTGACTGAATACGGAAAGGATAAATACAATACCCATCTATATAGTCAAGCTTCTTCTTCTGCACTTAATATACCTGTAGTAGCTCCAGAATATACTGAAGATTCTGTGATGAAAAATGGATACGAAATCATCAATACTTATTTTGATATCGCTTTCGGTAATAGACCTAATACGTTTGCATTTGGAGAGGATGTAGGTAATATTGGAGACGTAAACCAAGGATTTGCTGGCCTGCAAGACAAGTACGGGAAGGAAAGAATATTTGATGCCGGTATTCGGGAGTGGAGTATAATGGGTCAAGCTATAGGGATGGCCATGCGAGGTCTACGACCAATAGCAGAGATCCAATATCTTGATTATTTGATATATGGCCTTGCACCTCTAACGGATGACCTAGCCACTTTGAGGTACAGGTCTAACAACCTCCAGATGGCCCCTGCTATAATCAGAACAAGAGGGCACCGGCTGGAAGGGATTTGGCATGCTGGTTCTCCAATGGGTATGGTGATCAATAGTCTTAGAGGAATGTATGTCTGTGTGCCAAGAAACTACGTCCAAGCTGCTGGTATGTATAATACCTTACTCTCATCTACAGATCCAGCCATAGTTATAGAAGTACTTAATGGTTATCGCATTAAGGAAGTTATGCCTGATAATATAGGTCAATATACCGTACCACTTGGAGTACCAGATATCATTACATCCGGTGATGAGCTCACAGTTGTTACCTACGGACCGTGTGTCAGATATGCACAAGAGGCCATAGAAAGTCTAGGAGCCTTATCTAGTAAAGTAGAACTGATAGATATACAAACTTTGATACCATTCGATTTGGAACATAAGATTGTAGAATCACTAAAGAAGACCAATAAGGTGTTATTTCTGGATGAAGATGTGCCTGGTGGAGGAACTGCGTATATGATGCAAAAAGTAATGGAAGAACAAAAAGGATACTTCTATCTTGATGGGCAACCAAGGACATTGTCTGCTAAAGACCATAGATGTGCATTTGGTTCTGATGGTGATTATTTTTCTAAGCCTCAAGTAGAAGATATAATGGAAGTAATATTGGCGATGCTTGCCGAATAAGCCATTTTCTAATTAGGAACTTCCTATTCTTTAAATGACGTCTGAGAATTTCCTTTGGCAACATATTAGATTAATCTTAATATCTTTGACGTAAAGATTCCTTTTGGAGCAGGTCCTCATAATTATCCCCACATACAACGAGATCGAAAATATCGCAGCTATTATAAGCGCTGTTTTAGATCAGTCGAATACATATCATGTACTTATAGTAGATGATGGTTCTCCCGATGGTACAGCACAAAAAGTAAAAGACCTGCAAGGATCTTATGATTCCAGATTGCATCTTATTGAAAGGTCTGGTAAACTGGGTCTTGGTACAGCATACATAACTGGATTTAAATATGCCATTGGAAAAGGTTATCAGTATGTCATGGAAATGGACGCTGATTTTAGTCACAACCCTAAAGATGTTCCCAGACTCATAGAGGCTGTTAAAAAGGAAGGAGTAAGTATGGTTGTAGGTAGTCGATATGTCAAAGGAGGCGGATTTAAGAATTGGAGCAAATATCGTCTTATGCTTTCATATGGAGCTTCCTTGTATACTCGATTAATTACTGGAATGCCAGTCAAAGATCCTACCGCTGGATTTGTCATATATAGTATTGAGGTCCTTCAAAAGATGGACTTAGATAAAATTTCCTTTGTTGGCTATGCTTTTCAAATAGAGATGAAATACTATTGTTATTCTCTTGGGTTTAAAATTGTAGAACTGCCAATCACTTTCGTGGATAGAGAGTTAGGAACGAGCAAGATGGATATGAGTATAGTACAAGAAGGTATTCTTGGCGTCTTGCAAATGCGACTGAGAAAGTATACCTAAACTTTGCTTATCACACACGAGAACAAGATTTCACTCACTTCGTAGACATTGTTGCATCCATAATGGATGTAGTCCTCCCACTTTTCTTAAACAAGGCTAAACAATACAGATACATTACTGTAGACTTAATTTGTTAAATTCAACATATTATATTTTTATATTATATATTTATTTCTGAATATCAGGAGGTAATATAGATTGTAAACTGATATTGTGGCTCATTAACAAGTGATATAGTTCGTTCGAAAGTGTAGCGAACCTCCTCTTCCACATTTTATTGACTTATATGTTATTGTTGTTGAAATAGAATGAAAGTGATACAATTACAGCATAAATAGCTGAATATCAATTATTTACAATAATAAATAGAATTATATATGTAAGTAATGCACTTACAGACTGTTACACGTTACAATAAAAAATATGTCTTTTTGTAGAAAAAATAGTCAAACAGTGGGAAAATGTGGGATGCTCTGTTACTTTTGAGGTGTTGGCCACAAAGAATGATAGAAAATGAAGTACCAGCTAACTGGTGAGTATGATTTGAAAATTGATGCGAAAGGTC
>CAZPUF010000025.1:0-21382 GCA_964589705.1 uncultured Saprospiraceae bacterium
CTGAGAGACTTTTTACGATTAAAGTAAGTGTACGATCAGGTGGACAGCTTTACGAATTCCTTGAAGATTCAATAGAAGGAATCCCATCACAAGTATTTGAACTTATTGAATACAAGGATACCATAATGATGGTGGGTCCAATAGGAAATAATATTGCAAAATTCACTTTTGACTTTCCCTCAAGTGTAGAAGAAGAAAGTCTTATTCCATTAAAAGTATTTCCCAATCCAGCTACTAATAGACTATATATAGAGAATGTGAATTTGGATTCAGATTCTCAATTTATTATTAGAGATTTAAATGGACAAGAAATTCAAAATGGAAGACTAACCCAACCTTTTATAAATACTGAAAATATTCCTACAGGAGTATATTTACTACAATTAAATACACCTTCTTTCGACAAAGTACAATCACAGAAATTTAGTATTGTAAAGTAGATAATTCCTACTTTAAAAATCCTTGTTCCATATAGGCTGGAGCTATGCATTGGCGTTAATATCCCTTCTGTATCGAAACTTCATTAATCAGTTCTTGATCGGTCATCATCCGATTGTAGTTGTCCACAACGATGTCACTAGCTGAGTCTATTCTAGTCAGACCAGCTACATGCGGTGTGATTTGAATCTTATCGTGTTGCCAGAAAGGATGTTGCTTAGGCAAAGGCTCTTCTCTAAATACATCAAGTAAGGCACCTGAGAGATGACCTTCGTCAAGCAATTGGATTAAATCTGATTCCACCAAGTGCTCTCCCCTACCTACATTAATCAAGTATGCCTTCGGATTAAGATGAGACAGGGTGTTATAGTTAAGCATATCCCTAGTTGCACCAGTCAAGGGCAAGATATTAACGAGTATGTCTGTATGCCGTAAAGTATCACTCAAGCCTTCCTGACCATAAAAACAAGAAACTTGATGCAAGGTTTTGTCTGATGTCGACCAAGCCTTAACCTTAAAACCGAGCAGTGCTAGCTTAGTTGCTACATGCCCTCCGATTCGACCAGCACCCAAGATACCTATAGTCGTATTACTAATTGTATGATAAGGTTTCTGTTGCCATAGTGCTCGAGTCTGATCCTGGTGATAAGCCTGGAACTGTTTGATATGTGATAGAATACCTGCTAGAACAAATTCATACATATCTTGAGACAAATAAGGGTCGACAATCCTTGTCACCTTTGTATTGGGACCGATATTCTGATTAGAGGTGATATGATCTATAGAAGCGCCAACAGACTGTATGACTTTTAGGTTAGGAAATTGCTCGAGAATATTGTTATCAGCTTTCCAGCAGAGCGCAAATGTTATCCTAGAATTGTCTTTTACGTGTGGGTAGATTTCTACATCTACATCAGGAAGTTTTTCTTTTAGAATCTTGCTCCATGCATTTTGGTCTTTGTTATTGAAGCAAATTACAAGGCTCATCTTTTTCCTACAAAGTACATCTTTATCTTTCGATTAAATAAGTTAGCCCGATGAAATTGTCTTGTCGGCGTAGGCTATAGACTAGCACAGTGTCCAGCCAACTAGGTAGTAACTATAATTGCAAATTTTGTTTTCAATCTAGAACCAGTCTTAAGCCATCTGTAAACTGAAAACTACTATCTAGAATCGTCGTTCTTCCTTATGAAATTTACTTTTTCTTTTATAGAATTCTTTCGCTGACAATCGTAGCTTGCGATAATGAATGTATGCATAATATAGGCCTCCAAAAAACAACACAAGACTTGGCCTTCCTATTATAAATATGAATGCAAAACTAATTACAACTACAAATAGACCAGCAGCAATATTTACCTTCAATTGACTTTGCATTTCTGCTTTAACTTTTTCCTGAAAACATAAGTCAAAAATCTTATTGGTGAGTAGTTTTTTGTCACTGTCATTCTTAACTTCTGGCAGCAATCTCTTTTCTACTTCTTCTTGACTATGACCACTTTCAATCAGATACTTCGCTTTTGATATTAGTACGTTGATATCCATTCTATTGATATTCAATTGACAATATAATTAAGTATTTGGTAATTAAGTGCACACCTAAGCTTGTTTGCTTGTATGCTTGCTTGTTGTAGGCTGTCGCCAAACACATAGACCATCTCGCCTACATGTCTCTAAGACAAATAAAATCCACCTTAATTAACAGATACTAAAACTCTTCTATAAAATTACCCCAAGCCCAGCCTTCCGTACCCGCATACCTGATGCGGCACCACTTGCCTGCTTTCCCATTTAGATAGAAGGTCTTGGTGTCATAGTACATGACTTCGACCTCAGAATTAGAAGGTATACGCATGACAACACTACTAACCAGTGAGGGCTCAGAACGTAGATTCATAGTTTCGCTATCTACGATTACCATTCCACGTTTGTAAGTGCCTTGACCTTGTAGTTTGTCTAGTTCAGTTTGTAGCGAGTCTATAATGGCATCTTTCTCAGCGAGGAGTCTTTGTTGGTCTTGGGCTTTAGGATTAGGGATCTTAGAAAAGAAAGAACCGAGAACTTCGGTAGGGCTCTTCTGAGCAACGATACTTGTGATTAGCCAGATAGCAAGAACACCAAATACAACTATATAGGCCCACTTTAAGAGTGGATTACGTGATTTTTGGCCGTATCTTGTTCTTGCCATTGTACAGTATTTGGATTGATCTTGGAGATTGGCTAACCCCAACACCTTTGACTATCGTAGACTAATATAAGTCAGTGAAACAAAATCAACTTAAATGGTGGCAATAAAAATGCCATTTAACAAAGATTGGTCAAAAAATCCTGATTTCTATACAAAAAAAGACCCATCCTTCATCGAAGGACAGGCCTCATATTGACATATGTTTCTTAGTCTTAAGACTATTATTGTATAGTAAAGTTGATGTCTTCAGAGGTAGATTCTCCCTGATCATCAGTTGCTGTCAATACAAAGGTGTATTCCCCAGAAGGAATTGTCTCTAAATTAATTTCTACACCAATTTGAATAATCGTGCGGTCCGCAAAAGAAGACAAATCAAAATTCTCATCAAGTCCTGCCGCAGCTGTCTCACTCACTAATGTGAGAGAACTTACTTCTGTGTCATCCATTACGGTCACATCCAAATTCAATACTGAATCCAATCCTAGTATAGAATTAGGTGCTGGAGAATTGATTGTTATGACTGGAGGAATATTATCATCTCCACAACTCACAAGAAGAAGTGATAAACTTCCAAGTATTATCAGGCTAAATAGATTTTTCATAGTACGATTTAAATTTGAAAATATAACGCAGTAGCTAGTGCTACTTAGTATATATGTTGGATTTATTATTTTTTGATCAGTCCGGTTTTGTGTAGGATGGTCAGTTGAGGCCCATATGCTTTTGCTATATTCTCTTGGTTATATACTTCGGATGTGTCACCGTACGCTATCAGCCTTTGATTAAGCAAGATGACTTTGTCAAAGTAAGTTTCTACCGTAGACAAGTCGTGATGTACGACTAAGATAGTTTTGCCCTGTGAAGCTAAATCTTTCAGAATGCTTATAATTTTCTCTTCAGTCAATATATCCACGCCAACAAAAGGCTCATCGAGAAAGAATATATCAGCTTGTTGACACAAGGCTCTGGCAATAAATACCCGCTGCTGCTGCCCTCCAGATAATTTCCCAATTTGGCGATTAGCCAGATCAGCGATTCCCACCAATTCCATTGCCTCCTTTGCTATAGATAAATCAGTACTGTTCATGCGTTGCAGTATCTTCTTATATGGATACCTGCCCATCAGGACGATGTCTCGTACTGTCGCCGGGAAAGACCAATCTACCTCATCTTTTTGTGGGACATAGGCAATCTGCTTTCTAACATCCTCTATGTCATCACCCAACACCTCTATCTGACCAGCATTATATTCTATCAACCCAAGAATGCACTTAAATAAGGTTGACTTTCCAGCGCCATTTGGACCTATGACACCATAGACATTTCCTGATACTATATTGAGGTGAATATTAGTAAGTACCCTTTTGGTCCCGTAATTAACGGATAGACCTTTAACGTCAATATTGGTTTTGATTCCTGGTGTCAATTTCTCATTTTAAATATGAGTAGAATTAGACTGAGTAGCATTATGCCACCGATTATTCCATAGGTAACCAATCCACTCTTTTGTCCTGAACTTTTTTCAGCGACTCTACTACTTCCTAGCAGTGCCTCTACTATAACATCGGTATTGGATTTCATCATCTTGTAATATGAGTCTCCATCACTACCTTTCTTTCCTATCGAATCAGCATATAGGGATCCACCTATGGATACATTATTATCTGTTGCTATCTGTTTCATGAGCTTAGGATTGACCGTCGTCTCTACAAATATGGCTCGTACTCCAGACTCTTTGATGACTGAGATCACGCGACGCATATCCGACGTTTGGGCTTCTGCTTCAGTAGAGGTCCCCATCACACCTTCTATTTGTAATCCATATCGCTGTCCGTAATAGCTAAAGGCGTCGTGAGATGTGACAAGCACTCTTTGCGCCTTAGGTATTTGATTGATTGCCTGTATAATGTAATCATCTAAGTCCTTAAGTTTTTTGGCGTAAGCTTGATAGTTGGCTTGCAACTTAGTTTGTTCTTCAGGCAAAATTGAGACCAGACCCTCATAGATGTTTTTGATATAAGTCTGTGCTTTGCTGACATCCATCCATGCATGAGGATCAAAGGCATTCTGATACTCACTACTTGATATCGGTGTCAATCCTTCAGTAACTGTAATAACTGGTGCTGAGGTATTGCTGCTCTCTATTAATTGATTTATCCACCCTTCAAAAGTTAATCCGTTCATAAATATGATATCGGCATTTGTCACCTTCTGCGCATCACCTGGATTAGGATCATACAAATGGGGGTCACTACCGATTGGCACTATGAGCTGACTCTCTACAATGTCTCCACCTATGTTATTCACCATATCCCATATCATGGAAGCAGATGAGACGACGATTTTTTTCTCATCATCAGCTGCCTGGAGTCCAGTCATTAAGGTTATGCTTAAAATAAAAAATATACTCTTGTACATATTGTTAGTTTCTTTTCTTCATAAATAAGTTAACACTGGCATTTTGTGTAATAATGTGCTCTATACTATTGTCTACAAGGACTTTTTTAGAGTGGTCATAATCTATATTGCTTAGGACCTCTATCGAGGTGCCAAGATTTATGCCCAGTATATCGAGATATTGGAGAAAGGAACTGTCGTGTTCTCTCACGCCAACCACAATCCCTGATTCGCCTTTAGATAAACTTTGTAAAGTCACTTGGTTTCTGATAGTAAATTTGCCGTCCGCAGTGGGGATAGGATCTCCATGAGGATCGTACTTAGGATTGCCCAAAAAGTCATCCAAGCGTTGAATTAAATTATCTGAATCTATGTGTTCTAGTTTTTCCGCTAATTCATGGACTTGATCCCAGGCAAAGCCTAGCTTATCCACTAGAAATACTTCCCACAATCTATGCCTCCTGAGTAGTGTTGTCGCTAATTTGATTCCTTTGGATGTCAGATAGACACCTTTATACTTTTCGTAATGAAAATATTGTTTTTCAGAGAGCCGCTTAAGCATATCAGTAACGGAAGCTGGAGAAGTAGATAGATGAGCGGCTATGGCGTTTGTATTAGCAGAGCCTTGATTCTTCTCTGTAATTTTATAAATGGCTTTGATATAATTTTCTTCTGTTTCAGTTGCCATAATGTGCTTTACAAGCAAATCTAGACAATTTTAGGCTAACTTAAAATATTATTTTTGATTGTCTAATATTTTATATGAGATGATATTCAGCTTGAGATATTAGCACACCACTAAGAATTTGCGATATTAATGCTGTAAACTTATCCAACATGAAATCGACACTACTGCTTTTGATTACTGCCTCCATATTGATCATCTCATGCAAACCAAATCGTACACCGGTAGATAATCCATCTATGGTAGATACCACACCGAAATTTGAAAAAGCTGAAACAAACCAGCAAAACCTTTTAATCAAAAATGGAACCCTGACTAAAGCAGGTAAAGCTGCAGAAGCTGATGCGGGTCAGCACCAACTAGTGGATTTCATGTATGACTATGCTAACAGACGTCACTCTATCAATGAATATAATGACAAGCCAAAGGTGCTCAGTTTTTGGGCATCTTGGTGTGGACCTTGCTACAAGGAGAAACCCATTTTTAGAGAAATGGAAAAAAAATATCCTGGCATACACTTTATTTCTATCTCAATAGATAAGACTCTATCTGAAGCACAGACTTTCTATGATAATCGCCAGATAAAGATTAGTCCACATGATTATTGGATTGGAGATTCTGATAGAAACAGATTAAAGTGGTATACCTTAAGACCAGTAGATGATGGAACAGGTCGTTCTGCTACTGTTGCCTTACCTACCTATGTTCTGATAGATGCCGATAAGAAAACAGTCAACAAAAACCTTCCATTTCCCAGCACAGGTCAGATGGACAAATATTTAATCCCATATAACAATCAATCTCTAAATCGTTAATAATAAGCTCTCTACACATTAATGATTATTATATGTTATTGATTGTTAGTTATTTGTGAATTAAAGTACCGCACACAAAGGCCAAGATTTTGTATCTTAGAATAGCCTACTAGAAGGTTACTGGTTCTCTAGAATACCGATTTATATACATCATTAGGATTTCAGTACAGTCTAATCAATGATATTAGATAGTATGACCTACGCTAATCTGGGCGCAGATTGGATAAGTCTTTCTGATTAATGTTAAGCAGGGATGAGCAAATCATTAATGCCGCAAATGTATAGCTGGGTTATACCTAGACTAACGCGGTCAAGCTATAAGCGACAATTTGACTTCATATCATGAATGAATGCTAATGAACCCCCACTGGAGATTGACCTCTGAAATTGAATTATTTCAATGATGAGATCAAGATTGTTATCATTATCCAATCTGAGAAGTTAGCACCACCGGTAAAACCAAGAAATAGACTTCCCATCTATTTCTAATTAAGGATTTGATGTGTGTGGCTTATGTGGCACCATCATAGAGGAGAATAAGATCGCAACTTGTTCTCCTCTCTTTAATTTATGCCCAGAATATGTTGATAAATTGAACCAACTGCCTATTTAATATATAGACGTATTTAGTCATGAGGCGTTAAGCATACCCCTTTACTTCACCTATTGTACAGATTGTTAGACAGTTATATAATATCATTTCCCATATATAACTATAGGATGCATTTATTGGCTTTCAGTCAAAATCCCCGTACTTTTGCCCGCTGAATTACTCGAACTAAAAAACAATTCTTAACATATGGGTCAAAATCTCACATATATCATACCTGTAACCGGAGTCATTGCATTATTATATGCCTTCTGGAAATCTGCTTGGGTAGGAAAACAGGATTCAGGTACCGAAAAAATGGACCGAATCGCCAAAAACATAGCAGATGGTGCTATGGCATTTCTTAAAGCTGAGTATAAAGTCTTAGCAATATTTGTAGTAGTAGTTGCCGCATTACTTGCTTTCTCAGCAAATGCGGAGACTTCTTCACCACTTGTAGCTTTATCATTCATACTAGGTGCTATTTGTTCTGGTCTTGCTGGATTTTTGGGTATGCGAGTTGCTACCAAAGCTAATGTAAGGACTACCAATGCTGCTCGTAACGGATTAGCCAAAGCGTTGGAAGTCGCTTTTGGAGGTGGAGCTGTTATGGGATTAGGCGTGGTTGGACTAGGGGTACTTGGTCTAAGTATATTATACCTAGTATATTCTAATATGTTCGGCGCAGAATCCGTGAGTGAGATGCAAAGAGTTATTAATATTTTAATTGGCTTCTCATTTGGCGCTTCTTCAATTGCACTTTTTGCAAGAGTAGGAGGAGGAATTTATACAAAGGCAGCCGACGTAGGCGCGGACTTAGTGGGAAAGGTTGAAGCTGGAATTCCTGAAGATCATCCACTTAATCCAGCTACAATTGCGGATAATGTAGGTGATAATGTAGGTGATGTCGCAGGTATGGGCGCTGATTTATTTGAATCATATGTTGGTTCTATCATCGGTACTATGGTACTTGGTGCTACATTCATGGCCTTACCTGAGTTTGCATCTAACTTCGGTGGAAAAGGAGCAGTTCTCTTACCATTAACCTTAGCAGCTACTGGGATTATCACCTCTATTATTGGTACATTCTTAGTAAAAGTAAAAGAAGGTGGAGATCCACATAAGGCATTAAACTTAGGAGAGTTTACATCTGCATTATTAATGCTCATTTTGACTTATTTTATAGTAACATGGATGTTACCTGGCGAATGGAGGGTAGGCACATCAACATTTACTTCAACTGGTGTATTCATTGCAATCATCATTGGACTTGTATCTGGATTAGCCATAGGAAAGGTCACAGAGTATTATACAGGAACTGGCACTAAGCCAGTACAATCCATAGTCGACCAATCTCTAACAGGGTCTGCCACTAATATCATTGCAGGCTTGGGTGTAGGTATGCAATCAACGGCTATCCCAATTATAATATTAGCAGCAGCAATTATAGGCGCTTTCCACTTTGCTGGATTGTATGGTATTGCAATTGCTGCCGTAGGTATGTTATCTAACACTGGTATTCAATTGGCTGTAGATGCTTACGGACCTATATCTGATAATGCTGGTGGAATTGCAGAGATGGCGGAGCTACCAAAAGAGGTAAGACAACGAACAGATAAGTTAGATGCTGTAGGCAACACAACCGCTGCAATAGGTAAAGGATTCGCAATTGGTTCTGCTGCACTAACTGCTTTGGCATTATTTGCGGCATTTATGACTACAGCAGGAATCAGTACAATTGATATTGCAAAGCCTAAAGTATTGGCTGGACTTCTCTTGGGTGGCATGTTACCTTTCTTATTCTCTGCCCTTTCTATGGGTGCGGTGGGTAGAGCTGCAATGGATATGATACAGGAAGTAAGAAGACAATTCAAGTCAATTCCTGAATTAACTAAAGCGTTAGCTGTTATGAAAAAAAATGAGGGCACTGATATGGAATCATGGTCACAAGCGGACCGAGACACATTCAATGCAGCAGATGGAAAAGCGGAGTATGACAAGTGTGTGGAAATATCCACAAGGGCATCCATTAGAGAAATGATTATACCTGGTCTTATTGCTGTTTTGAGTCCTGTATTAATTGGATTTAGCGGAGGTGCTGAGATGCTTGGAGGATTATTAGCGGGTGTCACAGTTTGTGGTGTTTTGATGGCAATCTTCCAATCAAATGCCGGTGGTGCTTGGGATAATGCAAAGAAGATGTTCGAAGAAGGTGTAGAAATCAAAGGCAAGATGTATTACAAAGGATCTGATGCACATAAGGCAACTGTTGTGGGAGACACAGTTGGAGATCCATTCAAAGATACTTCAGGACCATCTCTAAATATACTATTGAAACTAATGTCAGTAGTGGCTCTAGTAATTGCGCCATTCATTGCATCATAGTAAAAGATATATACTTACTAAAAAGCCTCAGAGATCAAACTCTGAGGCTTTTTTTATTCATCGATTTTAATCGGTCAAGGATAGTAGCTTTGAAAACTTAAACCTCTTCTACTAAATGATCCGAAATATCCAAATCATTAGTTTCGTCCAGATATCCATGTAAATCAGTTGCTTGTGAAAAAGCAGCATATGAAACAGTATAAAAGATAGAAAGTGTCACAAAAAATCCAATGAAAAGTGCGATTATTCCACTCAATGCGAAAAGCATAGTTACAATTGCCAATCCGAGGATTGTAAAAATATTATTAAACACAAACTTAGCACTATACTTTATTGCGTTTACTGGAGATAGCTTGTAGAACCACATCATTGGCAAGCCAAAACTGAATAATATTGTCGCAATCACCACAGGTATAAACATCACTAATATGGTCCAATCAAAATCCTCAAGAATCAAAGAAGCCATCCCCTCCTCTTGTGTAATTAGACCCATAATATTCTCAATCCCAAATGATAAAACAACAGGCAAGGCAAGTACTAGATATATTATTGTGGTAAGAAGCATTAATAATAATATATTAGGCAGCATCTGAAACCCTTTAAAGAAGTCGCCAAATTCCTCTCTTTGCCTTAAGGAATTATGACAATAATTGTAAGCACCTAGTGTTAGAACAGGTACAAAAATTAAGTTATTGACTACGCCTCCGACATAAGGTATTAGTCCTAGCACCGTTGATATAGCCATATATATTAGTACGAATCCTAATAAAGGCCCCAGTGACTTCTTCCAAATATTAAATCCTTCAGACCATGCATTTCCAAAAGTGAGGTTCGCTCGGCCTAGCGCCATTTCCAAATGTTCAATTGCTTTTGATTCCATAAATAAGTTGATTTTACTAGAAAACTAATAAAATAAGTGTGTACAAAAAAATAAGAATCCCAAAAACAGAAAGGTCAAGGTCTATCATGTACACTTTAATTACAGTGAGGGCAACAGCTTCTATCCAAATTTTATAGTCTAAATATGTACCACTAATTGTGACCATGATACGATTCCCCCTACAATACAACCCAAATTTTAACATGAACAAACTTTAGCATTGTAAAGTCAAAATATTAAAATAGAAAACTATAGAATCTCTCACCTTCCATTAAATTCCAATTATCAAATAAGAAGGTAATTCGATTGAAGTAATCTGTCTTTGTTAACCTTTATATTAGTAAGAAAAGACCCAAACAGCTATTCGTTAGTCGTGTTTCATCATTAAGAATTTATTCCACACCGAAGAATGAAGATTTAAATCCGTTAGCTGCTAATTATTCTATTGAAATGAAAATTAAAACTGAAAATTGACGCATCTGAACTGAAAGTATCTTACATTTATTATTAAGTGAAACAGTTTCCCCAAACTGCGTAACACACCAAAAAAAACAAAAAAAATTGAAAACAATGAAAATTACATTTCCAATCGCTTGGGTCTTCACTTGAGTAGATTTCATATTTAGAAGTTATTATAATTTGATCCAATTAGGGACAGACGAGGTCCGAACATCTAATGGATACTTAGATTTACAAAAATCCAAGTGAGGCTATTTTATATACGTAATAATTAAATTGCAAATAATTGTTGCTGCTATAGTATCTCGAAATAATAAATAGGCCAATTAAACTCCTTATATGAAAGCGATTAATGCCCTTATCGTAGAAGATGAGGTACTCATAGCTGAAACGATTAAGTATTACCTAAATGAAAAAGGACATCACGTTGTAGGTGTTGCTATTTCTTGTGATGAAGCCGTAGAAAATATTAAAAAACATAAACCTGATATCGTCATATTAGATGTAAGACTATATGGAGATAAGTCAGGGATAGAAGTGGCTAAATTTCTCCAAAGTTCAACAACTGGAATACCTTACATCATAGTATTTGCTCAGTTCGGCAATAAGTTTATCGATCAAACTGTTAGTGCTGGTGCTTCTGGCTATCTGAATAAGCCCATAAAAAAGGAAAAATTATGGTCTACTGTAGAATTGGCGGTTGGCAAAAAAATACTGAATACTGAAGCAGATAAATATATCGATGTCAAAGTCAGTAAAGGCATTCAAAGAATTTATCTAAATAAAATTCTTTACATAAAATCTGATCATGTCTATGTTGAGATTGTTTGTAAGGATTCCAAACACTATTGTAGATCGAGATTAACCAATATTCTAAATATGATTAAGCACAGTAACTTTATAAGATGCCATAGATCCTATATCGTTAATGCTGGAAAAATCCAAAAATTCTCATTCAATACTGTTTCAGTAGGACATCAAATTATTCCTGTTAGCACAAAGTATAAATCCTCACTTATACAATTTCTTCAAGGGCAGACAAGGACAAAATCAAGTAAAGAAATGTAGTTTGAAATTGGAAAATATTATTGGTTTCTAGCCTATTCAAATGAATAAACACATTTAGAATAGGCACATGATGGACTCTGAATATAATCATATCGGAGTCCATCTCTTTTATAGTATTAACAATTAGTAGACAATAGACCAATCTCACTTCTCTGATAATTTGCATCAATTGTTTCTCAAATCTGAAACTCGAATATATCTTAGCAGCTATGTCACTAAAGTCGATTGCCATCAAAAGTATTGCGCCTTATATAAAGGCTAGTACTCAGCGTCAATCTAGAAATGGCGTTAGCGATCAAGATAAATGGATGACAAACCTTATCCAAAAAGCAAAGCATACCCAATTTGGTAAAGACCACTATTTTAATAAAATAAAATCTTACTCCGATTTCAAGCAAAATATTCCAGTCAGAGATTATGAAGGCTTGAGACCCTATATAGACAGAGTTGTCCAAGGTAAAGCTAATATTGTATGGCCCGGTCGTCCTAAATATTTTGGCAAGACTTCTGGCACAACGAGTGGGGTAAAATATATTCCTATCACTAAAGATTCTATTGGACATCATATCAGCTCTGCTCGTAATGCTATCCTTCACTATGTAGCGGACACTAGATCCAACCTGTTTGATGGTAGAATGATTTTTATTTCTGGCTCCCCAACTTTGACTAAGAAGTCTGGCATAGCTACTGGTAGGCTTTCAGGTATAGTCAATCACGAGATTCCTTCATGGGTTAAGGGCAATCAATTACCATCTTGGCAGACAAACTGTATCGAAGATTGGGAAACCAAATTGGATAACATTGTAGAAGAAACCTACAACCAAGACCTGAGGCTGATTAGTGGTATCCCACCCTGGGTGCAAATGTACTACGAACGTCTCCTCTCCAAGACAGGGAAAGCTACGATCAAAGAGATATTTCCTAACCTTGAATTATTTATCTATGGTGGTGTAAACTATACACCCTATAAGGCAAGTATTGATAGGCTACACGGTCAAGAGATTGCGACACTAGAAACCTATCCTGCCTCGGAAGGATTCATCGCCTATCAGGATAACTACCTAGAAAAGAGTCTCATGCTCAATACTAATGCAGGGATGTTTTTTGAGTTTGTACCAATCAAAGATTTCTTACAGAATAAGCCAAATAGAATATCCCTTAGGGATGTTGAGATAAATAAGGATTATGCACTTATCTTATCTACTAATGCTGGTCTTTGGGGCTATAACCTTGGAGACACCATCAGATTTGTTAATCTAGACCCTTATAGAATTATTGTTAGTGGTCGGATTAAGCATTTCATCTCAGCCTTTGGAGAGCATGTTATTAGCAAGGAAGTAGAAGAGGCCATGCAGGCTGCTGCATTGAAGCACAATCTTATAATCCATGAATTTTCGGTAGCGCCTCAGGTAAATCCGCCAGACGGTAGCTTACCTTATCATGAATGGTTTGTAGATATGGAGAATACTAATATCCCAATCTCAGAGATAGAAGCTACCATAGACAATGCTGTAACAATGCAGAACATTTACTACAAAGACTTGATAGATGGTCAAATCTTGCGGCCACTCAGAATAAGAAGGGTTGTGACTGGGGCATTTCGCGAGTATATGGATTCCATAGGTAAGTTAGGAGGACAGAATAAAGTACCCCGACTCAAAAATGACCGTTCGTTAGTCGAAAAACTACAATTATTATAGACTTACAATACTTGTCTGTATTAAAATCCTCTTAAGAGGCGTTATTCTAACACAATGATTATCAGGACTTTCGTTTCTTAGTATGATTGCGTATTCCCATAAAATAAATTATCTTTGCAGGCTCTATGAAAATTAGATTTCTACTCTATATTTTGATCGTAACAATCTCATTATCAGCAGGTTGTAAGTCTCAGTATGAGACAATCAGGAATAGTAATGATCCTGAAAAAATACTGAAAGAGGCTAACAGATATTTCAAAAACGAAGAATACACCAAAGCCCAAGGATTATATGAGGTCGTAGTTCCATTCTATAGAGGGAAAACAGAGGCTGAAGATCTTTTTTACAACTATACCTATACTCACTATTATCAAGGTGAGTATATACTCTCAGCACACTACTTCAATAATTTCACCAAGACATTTTATAATTCTCCAAGAAAGGAGGAGATGGCATTTATGTCAGCACTCTCCAATTATCAGATGTCTCCAAATGCAAAGTTGGACCAAACCGCCTCGATTGAGGCACTGGATAAGCTTCAAATATTCATCAACACCTATCCCAATAGCCCTAGAGTGGAGGAGTGCAATGAGCTAATGGATGAAATCAGGGGTAAATTAGAGGCAAAGTCCTTTGAGCAAGGGAAATTGTACTATGATCTTAAGAACTATCAATCTGCTATGACTGCCTTGGAAAATACACTTAAAGATTTTCCTGAGACTCAAAGAGCTGAAGAGATAAATTATCTTATTGTAAAATCTAGTGCCCAACTTGCTAAAAATAGTATCTATGAAAAGATGCAAGAGCGACTAGAGTCTACTATAGCCAAGAGCAGTAAATTTCTGGACCGTTATCCTAGGTCAAGCAACAAGAAGGATATAAGAAATACAATCGATTATTGTAAGCAAGAATTAAAACGTTTTATCAATGAGTGACATTAAAAATAAAGTTCAAAGTATAGATCCAAACGCAAAAGCAAGAGATATACATGAACTTATCTCACGTACTGGAAATATATATGAAGCACTGGCTATCATAGCCTCAAGAGCAAAGGCACTTTCAGTAGATATCAAGCACGAGTTGCACGGAAAACTGGAAGAGTTTGCTGTTAACTCTGAGACTATAGAGGAAATACAAGAAAATAAGGAGCAGATTGAAATCTCAAAATTCTACGAGAAACTTCCTAATCCTGCTGTGATTGCAATGACTGAGTTTTTAGAAGATGGTCTTGAGTACAGATATAGAAATGAGGTAGAAGAACCTGTTGCAAAAACAGAAGAAAGCTAGAATCTGCCTACACGCCTCCCTATGAAGGGTAAAAAAATCTTACTTGCTGTAACAGGTAGCATAGCTGCTTACAAATCAGCTACCCTCATTCGTTTACTTATCAAAAGTGGTGCGACAGTCAAAGTGATCATGACTCCAGCCTCTACTTCATTCATAAGTCCGTTGACCCTTTCTACCCTATCCAAGCATCCTGTACACACTGATGTTATAGATAATGCAGCATGGAACAATCACGTAGAATTGGGGCTATGGGCTGATGCCATGGTTGTTGCCCCTGCTACTGCTACTACCTTAGGCAAGATGGCCAATGGCATTAGTGATAATATAGTTACGGCAGTATATCTATCCGCAAAATGTCCTGTGTATATAGCACCAGCTATGGATAGAGATATGTGGCTCCACCCTGCGACTCAGAATAATATATCCTCATTACAATCATATGGAAATCGATTGATTGATGCTGAGGAAGGTGAGTTGGCCAGTGGCTTGATTGGTAAGGGAAGAATGGCAGAACCCGAAAATATAATTGCAAGACTTACCAAAGACTTGGTCGCTCATCAAGATTTGGCTGGAAAACAAGTGCTCATTACTGCTGGTCCAACCTATGAAGCTTTAGATCCAGTAAGATTCCTAGGGAATCATAGCTCAGGAAAAATGGGTTTGGCTTTAGCTGAAGCATGTGCAGATATAGGGGCACAAGTACATTTGGTGCTAGGCCCATCACGTCTTAGCATCTCTCATCCGTTAGTCAATACCTATGAAGTGGGTACTGCAGCAGAAATGTATGACAAATGCAATATGCTTCACAAACAGTCTGAGATATGCATTTTCGCAGCAGCTGTAGCTGATTATAGACCCAAAGAAATTTCCGATAAGAAAATAAAGAAAACAGGAGATACGCTGACTCTTGAATTAGAGAAAACCACAGATATTGCAGCTGCATTAGGCAAAGCAAAATCTCCAAACCAATTTCATATTGGTTTTGCCCTAGAAACCAATGACCCTGAAAAACATGCTAAAGCCAAACTAGCAAAGAAAAACTTAGATATGATTGTACTCAACTCTCTGTCTGATAAGGGTGCTGGATTCCAACATGATACCAATAAAATCACGATCTTCCTCAGTGATGGTAAGCAACAAGACTTCCCACTCAAACTAAAAACTGAAGTTGCTCAAGATATAATCAATACTTTGGTCAATAATTTCGTTAAGTAGTAGTCAATGCAAAAGATTATGATTTCAGGTTCTACATTTAAGATACAGACGCTTATAGCTTTCACGCTGTTAGGCCTTTTATTAGGATATAGTTCATCTGTAATGGGACAGGAATTAAAAGTCAATGTGTCTGTCAATGCACCAAGGATTCAGAACATTGACCCCAAACTATTTCAGACCTTCGAATCTGAACTTTCTATTTTTTTCAACAATACTAAATGGACTGAAGATGAGTTTGAAGATTTTGAAAAGATAGAAGGTAATGTCAGTGTCAATATTATAGAAGATATTAACGAGACGACCTTCAGGGCAGATATACAAGTCCAGGCGATCAGACCAGTATTTAATAGCACATACAAAACGCAGACGCTAAATTATCAGGACAAAGGTGTGATAATAACTTACAATGAATTGCAACCGATAAGAAACAGTTTCAATAGCTATTTTGATCCTCTTTCATCCTTATTGTCCTTTTATGCTTTTATGATATTAGGATTTGATTATGACTCATTTGAGATATATGGTGGTGATGATCATTTCAAGGTCGCTAGAGACATCATCAATAGCTTACCGGCCTCAGTAGCAGAACGTCCTGGCTGGGATCCGAAAAACAGATCTAATATTAGCAGGTTTAATGTCATAGAAGAAATTCTTAGTCCAAGAATGAGACCTTACCGTCAGGCAATCTACGAGTACCACATTAAGAGTCTGGATCATATGACTGAAAATGCTGCTAAGTCCAGAGCCGTGATGACTAGTGCCTTAACATCTATTGGTGAAGTCAATGCGTCAATTCTGGATAGTGGAATCCTGCAGATGTTTAGTGATAGCAAGAGAATAGAAATCATAGAAATTTTCAAAGGTGCCCCACGTGGAGACAAAACTAAAGTCCATGGAATCATGGTAAAAGTGGATCCGGCAAGAGCATCTGAATACGACCCTATCAATTAATTTGTCCAGAATAGGTTGCCATATAACATAGCCATATTCGCATCTGGTAGTGGATCTAACGCTGAAAGTATAATTAACTACTTTAGCAAAAAGACAGACATTGATGTCTCACTAATCGTAAGCAACAAATCTGATGCCTATGTGCTCACTAGAGCAAAGAATCATAACCTTGATACTCTAATCCTAGATAAAGCACATTTCAATTCTGACAAAAAAATGCTGGACAATCTAAGCAAGTATAATATTGACTTTATCGTACTTGCTGGATTTCTTTGGTTAGTTCCAGCTTATTTGGTCAAAGCTTTCCCGCATAGAATTATCAATATCCATCCCGCCTTGCTTCCTGATTATGGCGGTAAAGGGATGTATGGCAAGAGAGTGCATCAAGCTGTCTTTGATAATAATGAGCGGACTTCAGGAATGACAATTCACTATGTAGATGAGCACTATGATGAAGGGCATATTATCTTTCAGGAAAAGGTCGAGCTACAAGCCTCAGACACCCCAGACATCATTGCACAAAAAGTTCTAGAACTAGAGCACCGACATTATGCCCGCATCATCGAATCCATTATTATCGAACAGACATCTTAAATCAGTCTGGTCTTATCCTTTCTCAAGTAATTATATGCAGCTACCCCCTGCAATCCTCCTGTATGTATAAACAATATTCGTTTCCCATCAAATTGCTTTTTGGATATTAAATCCAGCGTGGCATACATCGCTTTACCAGTATAGATAGGATCTAACGGAATACCGGTCTCTATTTTAAAATTATTGATAAAAGAAATCAACTCTTCAGTAGTTTTTGCAAAGCCACCAAAATGGTAGTCATGGTTAATCCGCCAATGATTAAGAGAAGGATCCAACTTTGACCTTATGGAATCATGTAGACCTTGATTCTTGAGTACATTGATAACAATTACCTCTTCATTACTTGCACTAATAATCCCTGCAGCGGTAGTACCAGTTCCAGCTGCAACTATTATATAGTCGTACAATTCTTCATATTGGTGCAGTTCATACATCAACTCCCTTACCCCTTTAAGTGCCAACTTGTTACTTCCACCCTCAGGAATAAAATAAGGGACAGGATACTCTTTCAATATTTGGCTAATAGCTAGAGATTTCTTACCATTTCTATAGGCATCTTTGGGTACATGACGTATTTCCATACCTGCCTTTTTTGCTTTACTAAGAGTAGGATTATTGAGGTCTTTCATCATCCCTCTTATTATGCCTACGGAAGGGTATCCAAAAGTAGCACACGCTTCTGCTGTTGCCGCTATATGATTAGAGAAAGGACCACCCATCGTTATGATATGACTATATGATCCTCGTTCAAATTCCCGCAAATTATATACTAGCTTCCGCCATTTATTTCCGCCAAAATCTGGATGAATTATATCTTCTCTCTTGATATACAAAGCGCCTGTAAAGTCTTGCAGGCTAGAGTGAAATACCTTGTCTACCGGTGAAGGTAAAACCAACGAGTTAGACCAGTCCTTCATGCTAGGTAGGGCTTACATTTCTAAATTGACTATTGAGATGAATTATGAACGAAGTGCCTTGTCCGATTCGAGAGTCTATATCGATTGTCCCTTGCAAATAATTGACTCTGGACTTAATGTTTTCTAGCCCCATACTTTTGTACTTCTTATTAGCATCAAACCCTATACCGTCATCCTCTATGTGTATGACAATATCATCTCCCTCTCCATTTAGTTGGACAAATATTTCTGAAGCCTTTGCATGCTTAATGGCATTATTAAATATTTCTTGCACTATCCTATATATGCCCATAGCAAAATTTTGGTCAAGTTCTTTTGGGATTCCGAAATGCTGAAACGTAATCTCAGGCCCATTAGAACTTTGGTATCTATTGATAAGGTCATTAATTGCCGAGACAAGGCCCAGTCTTTTGAGTGCTCCCGGCTGCAGATCTTGTGATATTGTTCTGATCTCAGATACCGCCACATCAAGCAACTTTGTTGCTTGGTTATACTCATAAAATCGTTCCGGGTTAGCTTCTCTATCCTGCAAATTCCCTATCCTTAACTTTATTGTAGAAAGTAGACCACCAAGACTATCATGCAAGTCTTTAGCAATTCTTTCTCGTTCGACTTCCTGACCAACTATCATAGACTCCATAGAGTTGATTTGCAACTTATCTCGCAACTCAGTTATTTTTTGTTGAGATATTTTTTCATTCTGTTCTTCAATAATTTGAGCGGATTTAATTTTTTCCGAATAAAATCTGATAATGTAATAAATCCCCAATAGCAACCCAGCCATAGCCAGACCTAATACTATAAGCGCTCTTTTTTGTTGTTGAATACTTTTCTGGACATATGCTTTATCTTGTTCCAAGTGCTTTATCTCTGTTGCTTTCTCTTTAGACTCGTACTTATACGTTAGATTATTAATGGCTAATATCCTGTTCTCATTCAATATACTATCTTGAAGTCTAGAATACTTTTCTGCGTACCTATAAGCTTGCTCGTGCAATTCTAAAGTTCTGTGATTCTCTGCCATTAGTTTGTATGCCATGAGGCGCTCCTTGCTATAAGGAATTGGTGACAAAATAACCAACGCTGATTGCAAATCATCTATACTAAGTTGATATTGTTGAAGTTGTCTATACACCATTCCTCTCGCAAGCAAACAATTGGCTTTCTTGTTAGTATCATTCAATTCAGCACTTATGGCAAAACAGTCATTGGCTATATCCAAAGCCCTCTTATAATCCTGCATCAGATTATTATATTCAAGATCTCTGCTGATAACTTCCAATTGTAAAGCTCTTTCGTTGAGAGTGGATAAATGGGTCTTAACATTCTTGAGAGTAACTTGAGCTAGTTCTACTTCTAGTCGTTCCATGTGATAATCGAATAATAGAAGATCTACGTAAGCTTGCATTTCTAGATCTTCCTTATCGTCAAAGTACACTTTCAACTCCGTAATCCGATTATATGCATCATCATACATATCATTACCCAGCAATTGTCTAGCAATGTGATATTTGGTTCTATTAATTCCAACCGTATCTCTGGCTAATTCATAATATTCAAGACTGCGCGATAGATGCTCGAATGACCTTTCCAAATTACGATTGGCATCCTCGTCATGCAAGGCCAGATTATAATATGCTAAAGCCAAATCATCGTAATCATTGGTTCTTCTGGCAATTTCTAATTCTTCTGTAAGTGCCTTGAGCTTGATATCTTTCTGAGCACTTAGACTAACGCTTGTCCAAGCCAAGAGGCCGATCAGAATAATTAATATTTTGTTGAGGTTCATCTTTAGAATTAGCTACTCGCTCACACAAGATAATATTGATAATTGAAGATACAACAACTGAAGTACCGTGATTATAGGGGGTGTAGAAAAGAAGAAAGCACTCATCTTTATGAGTGCTTTCTAAAACTTTTTGCAATAGTCAATCCCAATGAGTTAATTCTTCTCGGTTTTAAAAGAAAAATGAGTTGGATAATCTCTTTCTGATTGCCTTTTTTCTACTGTTCGAGGATTATACAGTCAGTGATAATCATCCAACTCAAACTAACTAACTAAACTACAATTCGACATTGGATAGATGTCAATGTCGAATTGTTCATTGCCATTTTGGTCTTAACGACAATGTAAAGATGAATAGAGTTGAAGTTTATTTCCTCCTTGTAATTCCCTAATTTGCATATTAGGGAATACCCCGAATTTTGATATACAAATAGAAGGTATCTTCGCTTACGCAAATTATAAGATAATGATACCTACATATTTCGAGCCTTATATATTGACTATGACCCGAATACTTATAGCTGATGACCATGCCATGTTTGCAGATGGTATCTCTTCTATTCTCAATACTGAGAAGAACATAGAAGTAATTGGCCAATGCCTGGATGGCCCAACCACATTAGAATTCTTAGAAAAGAATGAGGTGGATATACTCCTCCTAGATGTTAACTTACCTGGGATGAGTGGTATAGATGTATGCAAAGAAGTTAGTGAAAAGTATAAAGAGACCAAAGTCATCGCCATCTCTATGTTTAACGAAGAAAGTTTTGTTACTGAAATACTTAATAATGGTGCAAAAGGATATGTACTGAAGAATACAGGAAGAGAAGAGCTACTCAAGGCTATCTCTACAGTGCAGTCTGGCAAGTCTTATTTTAGTGATGATGTGACAGACACGATAATGAAGGGTCTTATGAATCAACGGACTGGGTCTAAAGAGGTGAAAAAAGAAATTCCCAAGATATCCCGCAGGGAAAAGGAAGTCCTGAATCTTATCGTCAAAGAACATACAACACAAGAGATCGCCA
>CAZPUF010000026.1:0-21117 GCA_964589705.1 uncultured Saprospiraceae bacterium
GTGCTTAAGCTGATGATACCCGCTCTTATTGGCCTATTAAATACCTGGTGCATGGTCTTTGACCTGAACAAGAAGAACAAGGCAGGTAATAGCAGTGCGACATCTTTAAGGAAGGAGGTATATGGTTCTAGCTTTATAAAATCACCAAAACAACCACAATCCGTCACCTTCATATTGCTCTTCTGATAATCTCCCCAACTCCCAAAGTCAAAGAAATTGACTCCATTAGGTACATAGCCAGTCAGATAAGTAAAACCAGTCAAGAATGTAAAAAAGGCCACTAACAAGAAAAATGCCCAGGCAGTAAACTTCCCTCGCATTCCCATAATAAGCATCAACCCTAGAATAATTTCTATAACAATCATAGCAACCGAGAAGCCAATGGCAGATTCAGATAACACCGGAAATAGAGGTGCTATGAATTTCATCCAAGTGCCTTGAAAGGTACTTTCAAACTCTGCAAAGTATTGTTCCATCTTATACGCAGTGCCTAGAGGATCTACAGCTTTGACCCAGCCAGAGAAAAGGAACAATACCCCACAAAAATTTTGAAATAAACTCATGATGAAATTTCCTGGCTTTCTAAATGCCTGTTTACCATCATAGTTGGCCATATCCTCGGCTGTAGTATTATCAGATCCAACAAGAGCAGTTGCTCTTCTGGTCTTAATAATGCCAAAGAACATCGCCATAGTGAGTACTATGGATGCAATTCCAATTCTTATAAGTAACGTTGTTAAAGTCATTATTTTCTTCTTTATTGGTTAACAAGTGGATTCACCGTTGATTTTTCAGATAGTAAGATCATCGCAAAAACAGCATAGTTCATCATGTCTTGATAATTTGCCTTGAGGCCTTCTGATATCTTAGTCTGGCCGTCATTTTCTTCTATCTGTTTGATGCGCAATAGTTTCATAAGTATAAGGTCGGTGATACTTGTCACTCTCATGTCGCGCCATGCCTCACCATAGTCATGATTTTTTTTAACCATAAGTGCCTTAGTCTCATCGCGGAATTTTTGATAATAAGTATTGGCAGTTTTAGGTTCCATATCAAAATTGCCTTCTTCTGTAGGTACATGGAGCTGTATCATAGCCATGATACAATAATTGATGATACCTATAAATTCGGATTCCACACCCTCATCTATTTTCTGAGTCTGCTTTTCTTGAATACTTCTAATTCTGGATGCCTTAATAAATATCTGGTCAGTGAGCGAAGAAGGTCTTAGTATACGCCATGCGGTACCGTAATCGTCTGTTTTGAGTTCAAAAATCTCTTGACAGCGTCCCATGACTTTATCGAATTGAGATGAGGTATGATGCAATTCCATTATTTTTAGCAAATATACATTGACATTGTATAAAAAATAATTTTATTTATATCTATAAAATCCTGATTATTAAGCCCTTGCGATATTTTTAGATCTTGAGGTAGGCTTATATATTTACAATTCAAATATCAGTCTTTATCTAGATTATCTTTCTAATTCTTTCAACATAAAAAGTCAATAATCTGTTAATCGTCATCCTCATAATCACCAATGTCCTCTTAGCCATCATTTTTCGACTACTTCCTAAGTATGAAGTGACTAATTTATATGCGATTATCGTCAATTATTTCACTTGCTTTTTTCTTGGCAGCAGTATCAATGGCGCCATTACACTGCAAGGTGATATTATTAGTAAACCTTGGTTCCCATTTGCACTCTTTCTGAGTTTGATCTTTATTTTGTTTTTTAATGTCAATGCTTATACGATACAGAAAGTAGGAGTCACGGTTACCAGTGTCTTTCAAAAGTTATCCTTGGTCGCACCTGCGATGGTGGGTATAATTATGTTTGGCGAACCAGGTAATCCAAGAAAGTACTTTGCTCTCCTATTGGCAATCTTATCCATAATAATGATTAATTATTCTGACAATTCTGATTCTGAACTAAGTGCTAAAATGAAGCAATATTGGTATTGGCCACTCATTGTGTTTTTTGGAAGTGGCCTGATAGAGTCAGTATTATTTTATGCAGAAGAGACAGGGCATTTGGAAAATGCAGGGTTAGTATTTACATCAAATTTATTTTTTATGGCAGGCTGCTGGGGTTCCTTGTTTGTGATATTGAGAGGTCGATTTGATATTAAATGGAAGGATGTACTGGCTGGAATTTGTTTAGGTATTCCTAATTTCTTCACGATATATCTTATTATCGTTGCTTTGGAAACAGGATGGGAAGGGTCTAGCTTTTTTCCACTTATAAATGTAGGAGTCATTTTGGGAACAGCTGTTGTTGGTATTACCTTGTTCTTAGAACGATTTAATAAGATAAATGTCATTGGCTTTATCTGTGCTTTGCTTGTGGTGGTTCTTATCTCTTTGTAAAAAGTATTTTGGATGTCCGATGATGCATATAGAACGGTGACAAAGATGACTACGGGTCTTTATAAAGATAGAGGCTCTAAATTTATCGGCTATCTATTTCCTGCAGAGACAGAAGCGCAGTTTCATCAAGTGTTACAAGAGATTAAAAATGAGCATTTCAAAGCAAGACACCATTGTACCGCTATTAGGTTGAGGACTGGACTAGAGCGGTCTAGTGATGATGGCGAGCCTTCAGGCAGTGCAGGTAGGCCTATGCTCAATCAGTTGCTCAGTTCAGATATTGTTGATGTTGGCGTTGTCTGTGTCCGGTATTTTGGCGGGACTAAATTAGGGGTGAGTGGATTGATAGCTGCTTATAAAGGGGCCACAATAGAGGCGATACAAGCCGCAAATATTGTTGTTCGTTATGAGACCAAAGATTTAGTCATTCAATTTGATTACAGCGTCATGGGCACTCTGCTGGATACATTAAAGCAATTGGATATAAAGGTGACTCAAAAGCATTTCGAAGCAGCCCCCTCAGTAGTAGCTACTATCAATCATTCTGAAGTTACTTATCAAATAAGTCGAATAAAGGCTCAGATGTTGGACAGGCCTATAGCAGATATTGTAGCAGAAGATATTATTCCAGGAGTGACCTTTATTTGTGATTAAAATGAAGTCAAGCTTGACGAGCGGCACGCCACTCGCCTACTTTTCTAAACAGCCACATATCTTTAATATCAGAAAAACTTGAGTCTTGCAAGGCTTTATAGGTAGTAAAGATGGCTATTGGTATGAGTACCATATTTGGAATCCAAGCACCCAAAATAGGATGTATCTTACCTGATGCAGTTAGTCTGTCTCCCATTATATTAAGGATGATGAACAGCATAAAGAATAAAATTGCGGTAAGTAAAGGGTACCCATATCCGCCCTTTTTAATGATACTCCCCAAAGGGGCCCCAATAAACAAGAACACAGTGCATATCAAAGACCAGCTAAACATCTGATGCAATCTTAAGACATATCTATTTCTGGTTTTGCCTAAGACTATGTTATTGTTTTTATTTTTGGTTATAGTATTTGATTTTTTATCCGCCAAGTACTTCATTCTTTTGCTAAGCTTACTGGTCTCTTTGGATTCAAAATAATCTAACAGATTAGTGAATGTTGTGACTTTTACTGTTGTCTTCTGCCTAGGAGGTTTGTTGAGCTTCTTAGTATTTCTATTTGCTTTAACCTGCTTTTCTTTATTGGCGATGGCTGATGATAACTTGTCAGGTAATTGTTTCTCATCATCCTTGGACGCTTCCTTAGATTGATCTTCCAGATCTATGGCTGATACTTCCAATAATTGATTATAGTCATACCTGTTATCTTGTATGGTTGTCTCTATTTTATTGGAAAAGGAATCTATGCTTGCTTTGAGTTGAATCGCATTAAGTAAGTCATATTCCCTTCTTGTACTATTCCAATTTTCTGCTTCGAAATCAAATTCTGATAAATCGAAAACTTTGCTCCATGACTTGAATTTGGTTCGGACAAACTCATGTTGATTTCCATCCTTCTTAGATGGGGTCATTTCACGATATTGCTCTCCTAGACCAAGGTCCATAACAAACTGATTGGTTCCTTGTTTGGAGTACATCAGGCCATCTTCTGCAACGAGCATATTAATTTTTTTCTTATCCGTACCAGAGTTGTCATAGATGATTATATCGCTGATACCTTGACCATCCTGCTCTTTCTCACCTACTCTTATAGTAAAGTTCTTGAAATCATAGCTAAAGACACCTTCTTCTATATTGAGGGTTAAGTCTTGCTTTTTAATTGAAAATAGGCGTTCGAAGAATTTGTGACTAGCCCTTGGCTTCAGGTAGTTAGAGGCAATTAGGGATAAGGCCGAAGTCATAATGGCTAGGATAAAACCAGCTGCCATTATTCTGGTCAAGGATAAACCCGCCGATTTCATACTCGATAACTCATATTTTTCGGCAAGGTTGCCAAACACCATAACTGAAGAGATCAGTATAGTTACCGGGACAGCTTCAGGTATGATTCTCACAGAAAAGTAGAAAATGAGTTCGAGAATGACACCCAATGAGATACCTTTCCCTATGACTTCATCTAAGCTCTTCCACAAAAATTGCATGACCAAAACAAACTCCACGGTCAAGAAAGCCATGATATATGGAGGAATAAAATTGGATAATATGAGTCTGTCAATCTTCTTCATAGCTTGATTATCACAAAAGTCGTCTGTTAAACGGATTAATAGTGACTATCTTTGTAAATATATTGTGTTTAGTGTAACAATAACAAAAACGTTGTCGTCAAGAATTTAGTCAATGCAGATCGAAGAATTCAACAACTTAGTAGCCAAAATGCAGGATAAAATGTTTCGATTGGCGCTAAGAATCGTTAAAAATGAGCCAGAAGCAATGGATGTTGTTCAAGATTCTTTCGTCAAGGTATGGCGTAAACGAGAGCATCTAGCAACCATAGAGAACAAAGAAGCATATCTTATGACAGTTACTCGAAATATGGGGATAGATAAGATAAGAGCAAGAAAAATGGAGACTTCAGATATTGATGAACATTGGGATATAAAATCTACATCTGCTGATCCAGAAAGAACTTTGGTTGGAAAGCAGCAATTAAGCAGAGTGATGGAAATTGTCAATAGCCTTCCGGAGAATCACAGAACCGTTATTCATTTGAGAGATATTGAAGGCTATACTTACAAGGAAATCAGTGCAATGACAGGGTATAACCTAGAGAAAGTTAAAGTATATCTTCATCGTGCAAGAACTAAGTTAAAAGATAAATTAAAAAGTATCAGATAGATGCATATCGATAACATCATAGAAAAATATTGGGACGGTTCTACCACTTTAGAGGAAGAACAACATCTCAAGGCATACCTGATGTCTGATAAGGTGGCCGAGATGCATCAGCATCTTGTGGAGCTTTTTGAATTCAACAAGAAGTCAAGTATGCAGCATATGCCATCTAAGCTATTTGGCGCTGATATCATCGGATTGGCAGAGAGCACCCGAAATAGTACATCAGATATAGAGCTTATAGATGAACTTCTGGAAAGTTACTGGGCGGGCAGCTCTTCTGATGAGGATGAAAGTCGACTTATCTCCTATTTTCAATCGGATGATATTGCCGCAGAACACCAATACCTTAAGCCACAATTTGATTACTTCAAGATAGCAGCCGAGTTAAAATCGACTTCAAGGATTAACGCATCTGAAATAACTATCACTTCGGGTGGTGAGCAGAATACGGATGATGTAGCTCCACCACAGGAATCTAAGAAATCTAGAGTAAGACAACTTATGCCAAGAATTGCCTCACTGGCTGCTGTATTTGTTCTTTTGTTGTCTGTTGTTTTTTTAATGCCTGATAATGCTGCGAATAAGCATCACACTTATGCAGAGGCCGCAGAAGCAGAAGAAGCCCTAGAGGTAACAATGGAAGCACTGGCATTTCTTGGTAAAAATTATGAGAAAGGATATGCACCAATGCAACATATAAAGCAATTAGAAAAAACGAATGTTTTTAAAATTAATAAAGCTCAATAAGCTAACACTAAATCAATGAAAACAATATTTACAATCCTCACTATAGCAATATCAGTTAGTAGTCTTAGTGCTCAGCAATCTGCAATCACTAATTTCTTTGAGAAGTATGCTGATAATAGTGCTTTTACCCAAATAAATATCAGTCCGAAGATGTTCGAGATGTTCTCACAGATGGATACAGATATCGATATGGATGCAGAGACGATGGAGATGATCAAATCTCTAGAGGGACTTAAGATATTAACAACTGAGGAAAATCCAGAAGCCGTCTACAAAGAATTCACATCTACGGTTGAGATGTCAGATTACGAGGAACTAATGACGGTAAGAGATGGAAATTCAGATGTGAAGTTTTTGGTGAAGGACTCAGAAGGAGGTAATATAGTTAATGAACTTTTACTCTTAGTAGGAGGCACTGATGATTTTGTGCTGATGAGTTTCAAAGGAAAAATTAGATTAGATAAAATCGGAGACCTTGCCAAGAATATTAATTTTTCGGGATCAGAGCATCTCGATAAATTGAAGTAACCCCAATAAAAAGACTGAAGCACAAACTTCAGTCTTTTTTATTTATAGGATTTCAGGATCCAATTGATTGCGCAGTAAATCTTCCTGAGTTTCTCTTTTTCTGATTAGAAAGTCTTTTCCATTATGTATCAAGACTTCAGGAGGTCTGTATCTAGAGTTATAATTAGAGGTCATACTAAAGCAATATGCACCCGCATTTTTAAACATTAAGATGTCATCCTTAGATACTTGGCTTATACGCCTGTCTGCTCCGAAAGTGTCTGTCTCACATATGTATCCCACTACTGAATAAATCTTACCCTTGCCCTGTGGATTAGAGACATTGAGGATGTCATGATAGGCATTATAAAACATGGGTCTTATAAGATGATTCATGCCAGAATCTACGCCAACAAAGGTTGTTGCAGGTGTCTGCTTTATCACATTTACTTTTACTAAGAAATATCCGGCATTACTAACAAGATACTTACCTGGTTCAAATTTCAGCGTCAAATCTCTGTTATGCGCTTCACAGAAAGTATTGAATTTTTCGCTGAATGCTTTTCCGAGTTCTTCTATATCCGTTTCCAAACCACCCTCTTTATAAGCTACTTTAAAGCCACTACCAAAATCTACAAATTCCACTGAATCAAATTTGGCGACAACATCCAAAATCAGCTCTGCCGCCTTGATGAATATATCCGTATCCAAAATGTCTGATCCTGTATGCACGTGAATGCCATTGACATTGATATTGAAACTAGATATGATTTTTTCTAAATGAGGCAACTGGTGTATAGAAATCCCGAACTTGGAGCCAATATGTCCTACTGAAATATTCCGATTACCACCTGCCATCATATGAGGATTGATCCTTACACAGATAGGTACATCGGGATAGGTATCACCAAAGTATTCTAACATCTCCAAATTATCTACATTGATACCCACACCAAGATTAACAGCATCAGCATATTCTTCTTCAGAGATATTGTTAGGCGTAAAGAGGATTTCAGAAGGTTCAAATCCTGCCGCGAGACCGAGTTTTATTTCTTGGATAGAGACACAGTCTAGAGAAGTGCCTAAGTGCTTCATGAGCTTAAGGATGGAAATATTGCTCAATGCTTTGCAGGCATAATTAATCCCCAGCTTAGGTACATCAAACGCATTGACAAATCGTTTATAGTTGTTCTCTATAGCTGATGAATCATATAAGTATAATGGCGCACCATACTTATCTACTAAATCCAATAATTTTATTCCTTGTATCTCTTGCACAGTGTTTATATAATTAAGGCTCAAAAGTAGGTACTCGAGCGGTATTATTTTAATATTATGGACTCAAGATAAATAAGGAGAAAATTAGAGCTTGATTTCTGAAAAAACCATACAGGAGGTATTTGCGATGGCAAGGGTGGATGACGTAATCCAGGAATATGTCAATCTCAAGAAGCGGGGTGTCAATTTCATTGGCCTTTGTCCCTTTCATGATGAGAAAACACCTTCATTTACAGTCTCTCCTAGTAAAAACATCTATAAATGCTTTGGTTGTGGTAAAGGTGGGGGACCTGTCCAGTTCCTAATGGAACATGACTCCTTATCATATCCAGAGGCAATCAGACAATTAGCGCAGAGATATAATATAGCCATAGAAGAGGATGAGAATGTAGATGCTGACCAGGTTGCTGAACAACGCCGTCTGGAAGAAAGCTATTTCATCATCAATAAGTTTGCCTCAGAATTCTATAGCAAGCAGCTCCTCGAGACTCAGAACGGGAAGGCCATTGCGTTGAGTTATTTTAAGGAAAGGGGCTTTTTGATGACTACTATCGAAAAATTTGAATTAGGCTATTCTCCTGAAGAATCCAAAGCGCTGACAAATAAAGCTCTTCAACTACAATATAAAGAAGACTATCTCAAAGACTTGGGCTTGACCTCGCAGAAGGGTTATGATTTTTTCAGACATCGGGTCATGTTTCCTATACATAATGTCTCTGGCAAAATTGTGGCCTTTGCAGGACGTACCTTAAGCACTCAAAAGTCCCAGCCTAAATATATCAACTCACCTGAGACACCGATATATAATAAGCGAAAGACACTGTATGGTTTGCATCTGGCTAAATCTGCAGTCAGGAAGGTTGATAACTGTCTTGTTGTAGAAGGATATACGGATGTAATCAGTTTGGTGCAGAATGGTGTAGAGAATGTAGTCGCCTCATCAGGAACCGCATTTACTAGAGAGCAAGTGTTGCTTATTAAGAGGTATACCGATAATGTAACCTTTTTGTATGATGGAGATGCGGCAGGTGTAAAAGCAGCCCTCAGAGGGCTGGATATCGTATTAGAAAATGGAATGAATGTTTCCTTGGTCTTATTGCCAGAAGGAGAAGATCCAGACTCCTATGTGCAGAAACTTGGTAACGCTGCATTCGAAGACTTTTTGAAAGATAATGCCAAAGATTTCATTTTCTTCAAGATGGATTTGCTGATGGAAGAGGCTGGTAATGATCCTGTGAAAAGATCTTCTATGATTAAGGATATCATTAGTAGTGTAGCCAGACTTAGAGAACCCATCAAACGGAGTTTGTATATACGCCAATGTTCTCAATCTCTGAATATAGAAGAATCCATTCTGGTTAAAGAAGTCAATAAACAGATTAGAAATCAAATAAAGCAGAAGCAACTTGAGCAGAAGCGGGAAGAGCGGATGCAGCAAATCAGGAAGATAAGAGAAGACTCATCTGCTCCAATCGCTGGAAATGCCAGTCCATTTCCAACTGAGCCTCCCCCATTCGAACCTCCTGATAATTACCATGAGTTAGATCATTATCCAGAAGAGAGATTAGCACACAGACAACAAGACTTTGTAGTCCCCCAACATGATTATCAAGAATTGGATTTGGCGAGGATAGTAATCGCCTATGGCGATAAGATGATCACTCAGGATGATGGAGAAGAAATGAGTGTAGCAGAATTTGTGTATACCAATATCAGCGTTGTATTTCAATATTTTGATAATCCACTTTGTCAAAAGATAATAGAGGCAGGATTTAAGTTTACAGAATCTGATCAGGCATCTATGGATATAACCCAGCATTTCATTAACCATTCGGATAAAGCTGTATCAACATTCGCCGTTGATAGAATCAGTAGTCCATACGAGTTAGCTAATTGGGAAAATATAGGGGTATATCTCAATCAAAAAATGCCTGATAACAATTATCTTGAAGACAGTCTGCAGGCCATTCTAAGATTCAAGCTTAAGAAGATTTCTAAAGTGCTGGATGAATTGAAGGTAAGGATAAATAATGATGGCGTGGATGAACAAACAAAAGTCACTTTGCTTAAGGCCTTTAAAAAATTACAAGAAGAAAAGAAGGTGCTTGCGGAAAAACTTGGGAACGTGATCCTTTAATATGCAATGAAAGGATTATATTAAATCAAAAAAAAGACCTTAATCGTAATAACTAAGGTCTTCTTTTATAATAGATTTCTATCGATTATACCGCTTTGTTAGTACAGTTAAGATCTTCAAATGCTTTGGTTAGTCTTTGCTTAAATGAAAGCTCACCCTCCCTAAGCCACTTACGAGGGTCATAGTTCTTTTTGTTTGGTTTGTCCTCCCCCTCAGGATTGCCAATTTGAGTTTGCATGTAGCCAACTCTAGCCTCATAATAATCTCTTGTTCCCTTCCAGAAAGCCCATTGGAGATCTGTGTCAATATTCATCTTGACAGCACCATAATTTATTGCTTCTTGAATCTCCTCAGGTGTAGAACCCGATCCACCATGGAATACAAATTTTATGGGTTGATCAGAATCAAGATTAAACTTTTGCTTAACGTATTCCTGAGAATTTTTCAAGATTATAGGCTTGAGTTCTACATTTCCAGGCTTGTACACCCCATGTACATTGCCAAATGCGGCTGCCACTGTAAACCTGTCACTAATCGCTTTTAGTTTCTCATAAGCGAAGGCCACCTCCTCTGGTTGTGTATATAGTTTGGAGCTGTCAACATCGGTATTGTCTACGCCATCTTCTTCTCCACCTGTAACACCTAATTCCATCTCAAGTGTAATTCCAACTGCATGAAATCTCTTGAGAAACACCTCACATATTTCTAAATTTTCTTCGATGCTCTCTTCAGACAAATCGAGCATATGAGAAGAATATAGCGGCGCTTTAAATTTTTCGTAGTGTCTCTCTGAAGCTTCCGTAAGACCACTTATCCATGGCAAGAGTTTCTTAGCACAATGATCTGTATGAAGTATAGTCGTAACCCCATAAGCTTCTGCCATACGATGTACGTGATGAGCTGCGGAAATGCCTCCAGCAATTGCTGCTTTTTGATCTTCATTAGAAAGCCCTTTACCTGCGAAAAAAGTGGAACCTCCATTTGAGAGTTGTATTATAATAGGAGAGTTTAAATCTCTGGCAGTTTCCAAACAAGCATTGATGGTATTGGTGCCTACGACATTGACCGCTGGTATTGCATAATTATTTTCGTTGGCATGGTCCAATAGTGCTGTGACTTCATCACCATGTAACACACCTTTTCTAAACTTTGACATAGATAAATTTTATAAGAATGAGCTTATTAGATTATTTCTTGGGCAGCCAGATATCTTTCTGCGTCTAGGGCAGCCATACAACCTGTACCTGCAGCTGTTACTGCTTGGCGATATACATTGTCTTGTGCATCCCCACTGGCAAAAACACCAGCAACCTTAGTCTTAGTATTATCGGCACCAGTAACAAGGTAACCTGAGTCATCCATATCTAACCAGTCACCAAATATGCCAGTATTAGGTTTGTGGCCTATCGCAACAAAAAATCCTGTTGCAGTTATGGTAGATTCTTCATTTGTCTTATTGTTTTTTACTTTGACCCCTTCTACACTATCCTTTCCAAGTACCTCCACAGTCTCTGTATTCCAATAGACTTCTATATTGCTGGTATTCATTACCCGCTTTTGCATAATCTTAGATGCGCGCATCTCATCTCTTCTGACAAGCATGTGTACCTTTGGACACAGTTTTGACAGATAAGTTGCTTCTTCTGCTGCGGTATCTCCACCACCTACAACGACTACTTCTTGTCCTTTAAAGAAGAACCCATCACAAACGGCACAAGCTGATACACCTTGATTCATTAATCTTTTTTCGGATTCTAATCCAAGCCACTTAGCACTAGCACCAGTAGAAATGATGACTGTATGCGTTTTGATCTCTTCGCCACTCTCAGTTGTTAATACATGTACTGGCCCATCAAAATTAACCCCAGTAATCATCTCTCCTCGAATATCAGTCTCAAACCTTTCTGCTTGCTTTCTAAAGTCCATCATCATTTCAGGACCTGTTCTACCGTCAGGATAGCCGGGATAGTTTTCTACCTCAGTGGTAATCATAAGTTGTCCACCTGGTTCTTTTCCAGTGAACAATAAAGGCTTCAATCCTGCTCTTGCAGCGTATATAGCGGCAGTGTATCCTGCTGGCCCAGAGCCAATAATGGTACAGTTTCGTATTTCTTCAGACATAATTACTGAGTGTATTTTTAATTTGGCACAAAAATAAGGTTCTTTTATTATTGGTTCTTAATTAGAATAGAAGTGTTATAGAACTTTAAATTCACATTTGGGGTTTATAATTTTGGATTTATCTTAATTCATAGCTATGACCTTCCTCTCATTATCCATTATTGCCCACGTCTTTTTAATAGTTCTCTATAGCGGATTATTAATAATAGCCCTCAATAAGAAGTCTAAAACAGGAATATTGTTTGCTTTATCCCTCATTGTTTTGGATTCAATTTGGAATGTCAGCGTTGGTGGCATGGAGAACATTGATATTGTAGGCAAAAATTTGTTGGCTATTGGTTTCATGACCACCTTCTTTATATGGTGTAAAGAATACTTCGTAAAATTTATAGTGATTCTTTCTGGAATCATTGGATTGAGCGGGATTCATCAGGTTGAGTTTCAAAAATTTGTTGATGGCAAGAAATCTGAGGAAAATGCTCAGTTATTGGTCCAGTTTAAAACAAAGGCTGACTTGGAACAATGGATGATAACCTATGAATACCCCGAATCCATCACCTATCCTGCTTTTGAACCAGCTGATGATAGTTTCCTTTTGGATGAATATCTTATGCTTGATTATAGTGGCAGAGATATTAGTGGATTTATGACTCTATTAGAATCTTCGAATATTATTGATCATGTAGAGATCAATGAAACCATCACAGTTACTCCACTCGTGTCAAGTCCAACGATCAATGCAAGTACTCAAAAATCCAAGCTTAATGATCCATATGTCTCGAAACAAAGGATGAAAGGGCCGTATGATTTGGATAACTTTCACAAGCTGACGGATAAGTATAGTTCGACTAATAAAAAGAAACCTATTATAATAGCCATACTAGATACAGGTGTAGACAGTAAGCACGAAGATCTAAAAGCTAATTACCTCTCGACATCATCTAATAGTGATTATGATAAGAAGGGACATGGCACACACTGTGCTGGGATTGCTGCTGCGGTTACCGGTAATAGAATTGGAATTGCGTCTCTGGTGCCTAAGGATGCAGATATAAAGGTGACAGGTATCAAAGTGCTTGGAGATATGGGAGTAGGCACACAAAAAACTATAATCAGAGGAATCATAATGGCTGCAGATAGAGGTTATGATATTATCTCTATGTCCTTAGGAAGTGTCTCTTCTGACAAAAAACAAAAAGCCTACAATGAAGCTATTAAATATGCCAGATCGAAAGGTTGTATAGTTGTAGCTGCTGCTGGCAATTCTGCAAGAGATGCTACTAACTATTCACCTGCTAATTCTAAAGGTCTTATAGCTGTATCAGCAGTAGATTCCCTACTTAGGAAAGCCAACTTTGCCAATGATATATCAAACATAGAGTATGGCATCTATGCACCTGGAACGATGGTCTTTAGTACATTTCCAGGAGATGAGTATAAGTCTTTCAATGGGACCTCGATGGCGACCCCACTAGTGGCAGGTCTGCTTGCGGTAATGAAATCATATAAAAGAAACCTAACCACTGAAGAAGCTTTCGAATACATCAACAAAACTGCTTATAAAAAACAAGGCATAAATATCCTTGATCCAATAAGTACGATGACTTTATTTCTTTCGAGTATTAATGAAGATGGCATAGAATCTCCTGTAGAATGGTCTCCAAGTCATTGGATGTATCAATAACATGGTCTGCTTGTAGATAATAAGCCTCTCTTTTCGCTAACCTTTCATTTATAGCTCTTTTCATATCGTCTTCTGACTGGTTAGATGGGTGAAGGGGCCTTATTTGAGTATCATTTTTTATTCTTGTAATTAGCGTATTGACCTCAGTCTTAAGGTACATTACCTTTCCAGTTTTTTTCATTAGAGAAAGATTTTGGTGGTAGATAGGCAAGCCCCCTCCAGTACTGACAATTACTTTATCTAATTCAGAGATAAATCGAATCATCTCATTTTCGAACTGCCTAAAGCTTGGTTCTCCCTCATTAGAAAAAATCTGTTCTATACTTTTGCCTTTCCATGCGCTTATTAAATGGTCTGTGTCATAAAAAGTGTAACCTAATCTATCCGCCAACATGCTACCAATAGTAGTTTTACCACTGGCCATATAACCTATTAGATAAACCTTGCTGTAAATGGCACTCAAAATATAACTCGCTTTTGTATTGGTGTAAAAGTATTAGCAAAATCAGAATAGTGGTGTATTTTTACCAACCAAAAAAAAGTGTCCATGCAATACAATATGATTTTTCTTCAGGAAGCAGCTGCGCCAGGTATAATAAATATGGTATTCTTACTTGCTGTGTTTGCAGTCATGTATTTCTTTTTCCTAAGACCAACTGTAAAGAAGCAGAAGGCTCAGGATGTATTTGCAGAAGAACTAACAAAAGGAAAGGAAGTTGTTACCACCAGTGGAATTATAGGTAGAATTAATAAGATAGAAAATGGTATAGTGCACTTGATGGTAGCAGAGAAAACATTTATAAGAGTGGTTAAAGGGGCTATTTCTAAAGAAATGACTGAACAACTACATGGCAACAAAGAAGCCTAACTTTTTTTTCATTGCATTGTATATATGAAGAGAGGCAGTACTTATAAAGTACTGCCTCTCTTTGTGTAAGTATCGGGTTGATATTTTCTTTATTTGATTATGGATACATTTCCAGTAGTTGTAAACTCTGTATCATTCACACAGGTAACGACTAAGCAATAAGCATATACGTCAGGTGAAAGTGTTTCTCCTTCAAATGTACCATCCCATCCTTGTTCTTGATTGGTTGTTCTCCATACCTCCTGCCCCCATCTGTTGACAATGAAAAATTCCATATTTTGAATAAACTTACTCCTTACGAAAAGTCTGTCATTGACGCCATCTTCATTTGGTGAGAATGCTGAAGGTACGAATATATCATCTTCATTACACTGAGGAGGTAATACGGTTACTGTAGAACTAGCTTCAGAAACACATCCTAAAGGCGTTGTGCAGGTTAGCGAAAATGTGGTTTCCTCATCTGGTGAAACCTCAATTGAAGTACCACTCTCTCCTGTGCTCCACTCAAAATCACAATTGTCATCACCTGGCATTGCAGATAAGGTAATATTGCTACCTAAGCAAACTTGTGGAAGATCTTCCTGTCCAGGTATGCCATTGTCAGCAGTTATGGAAATTGGAACATTTTCTACGACAACAGGGAAGGTGATAATGGTATCTTCTCCTGACTCCAGATTAGTCACAAGTACATCAAATACTTTATCTGTTTCTGCTGTTACTGTCACTGTGGCCGCGTTTTCTCCTGAAACAATACATTCATCAGGATTCCAGTCAATTGAAAATGTTTCTTCATTAAAGGCTTCAAAAGCAACAGTTAATTCGAAAGTATCGTTGGCGCATACAGTCATTGGCCCATCCACACTAACATCATCTAGAGAATCATCATCTTCCATCATTTCAGGCACCAGTACTGTTGTATCTTGAGCGGTACACCCTTTATCATCGACAAATTTTGCTATGACAATCGTTGTATCCATAACAGGCATATATTCCAGAGGATTACCCGTACCTATTTCTTCCCCTGTAGTCAAGCACCAAGTAACACTATCGCCAGGTTCTGATGTGTCTGCTTCTAATACAGCCACGCCACCATCTGGTACTATTATAGTATCTGATTCTACAGTTATTAGTGGCAGATCAGGGAGTTCAATTTCCATACTTACTGGTTCTCCTCCACACACCATATTGTTACTAGAAAGTGTCACAGTATAGTTGCCCTCCATGTCATAGGTGTGAGTAGGATTAGTTTCATTGGACATATTGCCATCTCCGAAATCCCATTGCAAGGCACTAGTGTCCAATACAGAACCGGACATAAACATTACTGATAAAGACCCACACTCAACGGCCATATAAGTGAAACTCAAATCTTCAGGTGATCCGATTTCAAATCTGATGGTGTCACTTCTTTCGCATGCAAATTGATTACTGGTGCAGAGAATCATAAAGAAGTCATCAGATTGGTCAGAAGGAACGCCAATGGTTGGGGAACTTGTGTCACCACCATCGACTATAAATCCATTACTATCTTTCCATAGGTAAGTGATATCTTGATCTGCATTCAGATTATTTACTTCAATCATAGTGGTGTCACCAGGGCAGATAATAAATGGCATATCAAAACTGATATCTACCATGTTATTATCTAGAATCTCTAAGGACTCTCCAAAACCACATCTATCCTCGCTAATAAACTGAACAAAAACAGAATCACTTGACAAATCTGATTGCATACCCATAAAAGTTGTACCTATCTGCAAAATGTTGTTGAAGTCAGGATCATCTGACCATATAAAGGTGCCACCCATTGATCCATCAACTGATAAGTCAAAAGTATCCAAGCAAGTTCCTGGCAAATTGTTGGTGACATCAAAACTTATCATCTCGAGGAATGAGTTTGTGTCAACATCTTCTGATAGAGTTATTTCTTCACCATTAGAATATGTGCCTGTAACATCTACAGTTATTATTGTATTTGGCGGTAGTTCTACACGAACAACAGGGCCAGTAAATGACATGCCATTAATTGTCCAATTCACAGAATTTAAATCCAAACAATCAGGTACAAAACCAGTATATGTAAATTCGAAGATGCCATCGCCTATACATTCTACATCATAGTCTACTGTTGGTTGGTAATCAGCAGGGTTAAATGTTCGAGTGAAGGTAGCTGTACATCCGTTCACATATTCAACATTATATTGAACAGTAACAGGTGCATTAATGACGCCTATCATAATTGTAGCCTCATTCGAAAATGGTTGATTATTTACTATCCATTCCCGAGAACTTACAGCAAATCCCACGATGTTGGTCGCGTCCGTTAGTGTAATAACTGTTTGATCCGGATCACTACAATCTTCTTGTATAGCTATGTCTAAATCTGGGCTGCTAAATGGTGTAAATGTGGTAGAGTTTTGCAAGGTGCATCCATCAGTCAATGTAACACTTAGGCTCACTTCCAATGATTGTCTTGGCATCACTGATACTGATATTGTAGGCTCATTACTAGTTTGGCTAGCCGCACCTAAAATATTGTATACCCAGTTATAAGTACTTATTTGATTAGGGTCAAGATTGGTAGAAAATGTAATAATCTGACCACCTGCAGAAATACAGCTAGAATTGGCGTCATTTACAATTTCTAATTCTCCGGTCCCACTATTTCTTGCTTGTATAACATCAGATACTGAAAATACACACCCATTAGCATAGGTAACTGATAATTGTGCATTAATGACGTCCCCTGGAAGTAACTCAATATCAATGCTTGGATTCATAGAAGTCATGGAAGGACCGGAAGATATATTATAGACCCACTCTAGTCCTATTGGATTAGAATTGATTGCATTATTAAGTATAGATGAGCTCAATGTCACAACCTGTCCACTTGGCGGAATGCAATCATTCCCAACATTATCAAGAATTGCTATTGTCGGCTCTAGATCCGTTGTGCTAAATGTTTCTGTGATTGGTCCAGAACATCCATTATCTACGTTCAATGTAACTGAGAAATTATCTGCATTTATAGTAGCAGTTATTGTATGACCTACTTCAGTTGCAATAACTACTCCACCCGATTCTATAGTCCAAGTCCCTACAGTCATTTGTGTATTTTCAAAGTTGTAGGTATTTCCATTTGGACCGCAAGATTCCAATTCTACATCAATTTCTGGTGTTCGAAAATCATCTGCATTTAATGTTCGAGTTATATCTCCATAACAGGCATTATCAAAAGAGGCAGTTACTGTAAATGTATTTGAAGTTATTAGTCCAGTGACAAAATCACCATTCAAAGTAAACATGTTGTTAGGCCCATCCTGAATGATCCATGATACATTTGCATTAGCTGTATTATTGGTAAAGCTAAATTGATTACCACTGCTGCTACAACTGATAAGATTTACGGAAATAGCAGCATCGAGTATCTCATTTAGGTCAAAGTTTTGTGTGACTGGAACGGCTTCACATCCATTGTCAGCAGCCATAGTTACGGAGAACATAGTATTAACCACTGTCGTTTGTACAGATGGACCCATAAGAGTTGTCGTCCCTTGAGTATCAGTAATAGTCCAAGTCGTAGGAGTGCCTGCTGGGTTAGTTAACAAAATTGTATTTCCTGTTGGTGCACACTCTACTAAATCTAAATCAAAAAACGGAGAGTTAATCAAATCCTCCAGGTCTATACTTTGATTTTGAATACTCGTTCCACAACCATTCAGCGTTGTAATACTGTAATCTACTCTAATAGTTTCATTTCTATTGAAAGTCAAAGTGAAAGGACTGCTTGAAAACTCAGAACCACCGATTGACCACGATTGTGTGTATGGTTGATTACCAATTGAGCTGTCTTCAAATCTGACAGTCACTTCATCTCCGCTACAAGTCAGAGGTATGGCTGTGAATTGTGCAACTGGTGTCTCTACAAATTGTCTAAGATCAAATGTCTCAGTCAGAGGTCCAGAACAACCATTGCCTAAGTCTATTGTGACACTAAATATATCTCCTACAATTGTAGCTGTAATAGTATGCCCTACTTCATTAGTGACAGTAGTTCCATCATCAATAGTCCAGTTGGCAACAGTACTGCTAGGATTTGTAATGTTAATTATATTGCCATTATCAGTACAAGTAACAGCACTAATTTCAATATCTGGAGTCAGGAATTCATCTGCATTAAATGTTTGAGTTATTGTGCCAAAACAGCTATTGTCAAATGCTGCTGTAACTGTAAACGTTGATGAAGTGATATTGGCAGTAATTACACTACCAGTCTCTGATATGATTGCACTATTACCATCCTCAATAGTCCAAAATACATTGGCATTTGTTGTATTCGTAAAACTAAACAAGTTGCCATTAGGTCCACATGAAATGAGGTCAACTGAAATGGCTGCATTGATTAAGTCGTCAAGATTAAATGTTTGAGTGATTGGTATTGCATCACAACCATTGTCTGCTATCATGGTCACTGAAAATATGCTTTCTGAAACATTAGCTTGTACTGATGGCCCAGAAAGAGTAGTTCCGTTGCTTAAGATCCACGTTGTAGGGGTCCCAGCTGGATTAGTAAGCATGATGGTATTTGCTCCTGGAGAACAAGAGACTAATTCCAATTCGAAAAATGCAGAGTTAATTAACTCTTCTAAGTTTATAGATTGATTCTGTGTACTAGAGCTACATCCATTGGTAGTAGTGACACTGTAATCAACCCTTATTGTTTGATTCCTATTAAATGTTAATGTGAAAGGGCTACTAGTAAAAGTGTTCCCGTCAACGATCCATTCTTGGGTGAAACTACCATCGCTGATTGTTATATCGTCAAATCTGAGAGTGACCTGGTCACCTGAACAAGTAATAGGTATAGCCGTAAATTCTGCTACAATAGGAGTAATAAACTCATTGATGTTGAAAGTTCTGGTGAATGGTCCACTGCAGCCATTGTCTAAGTCTATTGTCACAGTAAATACCTCGCCCGTAACCATTGTCGTCACCGTATGACCTATAGCCGTTGTTGTATTATTTATAGTCCAATTGGCTATTGTACCACTTGGATTAATGATGTTAATTATATTGCCATTTGGTCCACAACTCACCAAGTCTATATCTATATCTGGCGTTATAAAATCATTAGCATTAAAAGATTCAGTGAGTGTTCCATAACAACTATTGTCATAATTGGCAGTCACTATAAATGTGCCTGATGTTATATTAAAAGATACAAAGTCTCCAGTCAAATCCACTGAATTACTTCCATCTTGGATTGTCCAAGTGACATTGGCATTTGTATTATTAGTAAGTGTAAATGTGTTACCAGAAGTGCTACAAGATGTTATGTTAACATCAAAAGCATTGTCTATAAAATCATCAATACTGAAAGTCTCACTAATCGGTCCAATGTTACACCCGTTGTCATTTTCAAAAGTAACTGTAAACAGATCTGTAAGAACCGTTATTGTAGCCATTGCTCCTGAAGCTGTTTGTGTATTCCCATTACCATCGGTTATAGTCCATGAAGCACTTGTACCTGCAGGGTTAGTTAATTGGATAGTATTTCCAGAAGGAGAACACGTTATCAAGTCAACATCAAAGAAAGCACTGTTAATAAGATCCTCCAGATTTATAGATTGATTTTGAATACTCTCACATCCTTCAGGTGTCACAAGGCTATAGTCGACCCTTATTGTTTCAGCTCTATCGAAGGTAAGCGTGAATGGACTACTGGAGAATGTCGTTCCATCTACTATCCACGACTGAGTATAATTACCATCCCCTATTGTTGAATCTGAAAATTGAACTGTGACTTGATCTCCGCTACAGTTGATAGGTATGGCTGTGAATTCTGCAGTTGGAGCAATGCCACCTACAGTAATTTCTGTATCCTTAAATCTGACACAACCGTCACTTTCTCTTTGAGCTTCTATTCTAACTGTATATTGCCCAGCTTGTGGGTAGGTAAATGTTTGATTAGGTCCAGATGATACGAATGCAGGATCCGTATTTGGCCAATCAAAAAACCATGTAAAATTGTCTGCATTTGTGGATGCTACCGATAATGAAACAGTGTTACCTCCATTACAATCTGTGCCTTGAACATTACACTGAGTAAATTCTATTGCGTCCGTACATGGGACTACAGTGATTTCAAAATCTCTTCTTACTTCAGATAATAGGACGCCATTTCTAAATTCTTGCATACAAATACCTACCAAATAAGTTCCTAATGTACCAGGAGTCGCCGTAAGCAATCCAGTCTGTTCATCTATCATCAGTGGTATGCCAGATCCCAAGACATTTCCTAGTGAATGCCCGTTGCTGAATACCACATCATCGTAAGGTGGTGAAGATGGTACTGATGGAAATGGATTTTCAAAACTAGCCCCGGAAGATGGTGCACATAATCTATACACTATATCATCCCCATCTGTATCTACACCGGAATGATCAAATACAAATGGTTGATCTTGACAAGCAAATATTTCCGGCCAACCATTGAATACCGGTTGTCTGTTGCATTCTTCTAAAGCTCCTATGTCTATAAATGTGTGATAAGTGGCGCCGACCTGTAGAGGGT
>CAZPUF010000027.1:0-20451 GCA_964589705.1 uncultured Saprospiraceae bacterium
TGAATACTACTAGAAATTCTGTACAGCTAATTGGAAATCTTGGAAGAGATGTTGACTACAAAAACTTTGATAACGGCAAGACAAAAGCCGCCTTCACACTAGCAACCAATGAGTATTACAAAAACAATAAGGGTGAAAAAATTCAGGATACCCAATGGCACAACATTATTGCCTGGGGAAGAATTGCTGAAAACATGAAGTCTATTCTTGAGAAAGGTTCTGAAGTACTTGTCAAAGGAAAATTAGTGTCTAGGTCATATGAAGACAATGATGGTAACACTAAGTATATCACTGAGATTATTGCTAAGGAATTTGTTTCCTTCACTAAGAAAGAATTGCCATTCTAAAGAGGAGGCAATCTATTGTAAAACCCAAAGTCGATCAGAGAAGTGGCTTTGGGTTTTTTTTGTTCCATCATGAGTCACACCGATAGTCCAAGTCTATACAACGAGTTTAATTAGACGTAATAGATTTACAATGTTCTAATTCTTTAAGTCATGTTACCTAGCACTATACAAGATTCATTCACTTAAGGGTAGCGATATTTAGTTACCTATTACAGGCAATAAAAAGGGCATGCCAAAACAATGGCTTCTTGGTGGCTTAAGGAAAATCTAAGTTCATTGCAGCCTAAAAGAAAACCTATTTGAAGGTCTAGATGTAATGAAATCACTTAAAAGTTGACAGATGATTATTACTCCCTAGACAAGAGATACAGTTGGAATTTGTAGATGTAATATACATTTTGTTCGTTTTGAGGCTATTTTGTTGCTAAGAATTGTTTATAAGGTCGCCTGAATTGTTTTTGACCTCATCGAAATGACATATATTCGAGGTTCATTCTTTTATTCACGAATAGTTTAAATATGAAAAAACTTCTACTTACGAGTATTCTTCTAATATCTGCGTTTATGGTGATCGGACAGAGCTCATTCTCTGATAATTTCGAGTCATATGCTGTTGGCGCCACTGTGGCCCAAAGCTCCACTAACTGGGAATTGTGGCCATCTCCAATCGCGACAGATGCGCCTATTACAGATGAGAGATCTGTATCTGGCAGTAATTCTCTATTGCTACAGGGTGGTGGTGATGTAGATATTATCCTTCCTTTTGATGAGACATATGAAAGTGGATCATTAAACTATACCATGCAAATGTTTGTACCTCAAGGAAATGAATCTTATTTCAATTTTCAGGGAGAAAGCCCTGCGGGTCAACTTTGGGTACTAGAGTGCTTTTTTAGAGAAACAGGAATTTTTGAAGTTAACAGAGGTACTGGCGGTGGACCAGAATTTGTAATTCAGAATAGATATCCACAAGGAGAATGGTTTAATATCAATGTAGATATTAACATGACTGAGAATCTTTGGAGAATATTTATAGATGGTGAGTGCTTTGGTTCATTCAGTAATGTAGATGACCAAAATCAAGTAGCTTCAGTCAATTTATTCCCGACTAACGCAAACTCACTGACGTTTGTTGATGATGTCAGATGGACATATAATCCTACTGCAGCACCAGTAGATATTGCATTGGATGCCGCTTATGTCAGTGCCGTAGATGGTAGTGCAGGCATCGGTGTGACCCAAAACCAGTTTTTTGGTATCTCAGGAACAGGCCAATTATTGGATGTTGTTATCGGTAATAATTCGGAAACAACAATCGAGTCCTTTTCATTGACTCTCGAAACAGGTAGCCAGAGTGTCTCTCAAGACTTTGTGGTCAACTTGCCTCAAGGTGAAAGTACTCAGGTTTCATTTTCTGAGGCAATCATGTTTAATAATAACAACGAACCTGGTACGATAACGATAGGAAATGTGAATGGTACAGATGATCAAAATACCTGTAACAATACAGGCCCTATTAATCTAATTGGATTTACCCCAGCGGCAGATAAAAGAGTATGGGTTGAGGCTCTAACTTCTACTACTATATGTGCAGGGTGTCCCGAGAATATTGTCTACTTCAATTATATGACAAACAAATATCCAGAATTATTCGTAGGAACTAATGTACATTGGGTGGATGATTTAGAAGTATTTGATTGGATTGGTGAACAAGATGATCCTAACACTCCGAATAATGAAGGTACCAATTTAGGTGCATTTATCATGACAACTCGTTTACCATTGATCGAAAGAAGTTTTTTAACAGATAATTACAGTTCTTTAGAAGCAGATTTTGTATCAAGTATTACTAATGCTCCTTTCATGGTTCTAGATCATGGCGCGCAATGGGATGGTACTACTAGGACTTTGGATGTCAATGTAACAACTGATTTTACCCTTGTGCCATTAACTGGTGGTCGTCTTGTTGTTGGTCTTCTAGAAGATGGCATAACTGGACTTACACAAGCAAATGCATTTGCAGGAGGTTTAAATGGTCCTATGGGTGGATTCGAAAATTTGGCTGATCCTGCAGAGGTCACGCTTAACCAAGTAGCTAGAGTACTATTTACTGAATTTGCTGGTCTTGAAGATGCTTATGTAGGAGCAAGCAATTCTGAAAATCATGTATTCTCAATGGAATTACCCGCTGATTGGGCTGTGCAAAACATGAGTATCATTAGTGCATTTATCAATGAAGACGGTAGTGTTGGCAATGCGCAAATCTCAACTGTCGAGGATGCAATAGGTAATGGTTTTACGAGCACTATAGATCCTATATTAGATGCTTCTATAACTGTAGCACCTAATCCTGCTAGAGAATATACTGAGATCACCCTTAAGATGGATGAGCCTACAGATATGGTTATGACACTAGGTGACGCCATGGGAAGAATCGTTGCTTCTGATAACTACGGAACTATCTCTGGTACTCAAAAGATCACATTTGATACTTCTGACCTAACACCAGGTGTATATTACTTCAGATTTGGGAGTGGAAATGCATTCACAACTAAGCGAATGATTATTACTGAATAGAATAGACTACTCTTATAGTCAAATAAAATATTAGGTGCTGGAGGATATGACTTCAGCACCTTTTTTTATGTAAGTCTCTAGCCAGCAATAGGCAAAAACAACCCCTTTAAGTCCAAATTATACCTTTCATTGCTGTTGGTGTTGGGGCCTACAACATATGGGTTTTTATTGATTATAACATATCCGTTATCTTCGTCTCCGAATCATAGACATTTAATACGTTGGAAAAAGCTACAAGACACATACTTAAAGCAGAGCAGAAGGCGCTCAACATTAATCTGAATAAGAAAATCTATGGCACTTTTGCAGAAATAGGCGCTGGGCAGGAGGTTGCAAGAAATTTTTTCCAAGCTGGAGCCGCAGTTGGAACCATTGCCAAAACTATGTCTGCCTATGACAAGACCTATTCAGATTCTATATACGGACCAGAGGCAAGTGGTCGTTACGTTTGTGAATCCCGCTTGTATAAGATGCTCGATCATGAATACGGACTAATGGTCGAGAGACTAACCGATGTCAGACCAGAATCTTCTTTCTTTGTTTTTGCAGATACCGTTGCAGCAATTAATTATAAGCGAACGATTAATGGTCATGGGTGGTTAGGTGTCAGATTCCAACTAACACCTGATGGCCCTGCAAATGACTTAATCATACATGTCAACTTAAAGGACCAGAGTAATCACCTTCAGCAAGAGGCAATAGGTGTCTTAGGTGTTAATATGGTCTATGCTTGTTATAAGTTCAATGATGACATGGACGAATTTATCCAATCATTGGCAGATGGTATTTGGGGCCGTGTGGAGATAGATATGGTACGATTGGAAGGTCCTGCTTTCGAAAAAGTAGATAACCGACTCATTACCCTGAAGGTTATTCAATACAATTTGGCTGATGTGGCCATGTTTAGTAAAGACAACAAAAGCATACATGCTTCAGAATTCCTTTGGAAAAAAGATCTGATGGTGGTGCGAGGGCATTATAGACCACCTACCAATGTGACGATTGATGTATTCAAAGCCGGTATCAAGCAATTTATAGCCGAAGGGGCTGATCCAGATCGGGCAACCATCATGGCAGAGTTGACCATTACTAATCTCAAGGTGGATGGGAAAGTAAGTGAAAAAGATTTTTTAGAAAGGGCTGATGCACTCTGCGCACTTGGTATGAATGTCATTATCTCTGATTGCGATAATCACCAAAATTTGGTCAATTATCTTTCTGATCTCAATATAGGTAAACTCGGTCTGGTCATTGGTGTCAGAGAATTATATGATATCATCGATGAGAAATTTCACAATAATCAGGACGGGAGATTACTCGTTGCCTTTGGAGAACTCTTTAATCGAAACATAACGGTATTTGTGTACCCTGCGTACCTTAGAAAAAGTGTGAAAGAACTTGTTTCTGCTAGAACCTTAATTGTCCCTGAAGGAATTCATTTCCTATACAAGCACCTCATAGATGCCAGACAGATTGTAGAGATAGAAGATTATAATAAAGAACAACTGGATATCATGCCTTGGAATATCATTGATGCGATCAAAGATCATGATAACTCTTGGGAAGATTTGGTTCCTCACGAAGTCGTACAGGTTATCAAGGACAAAAATCTATTTAACTATGGGTCATAGGTCATTACTTGGTTTTTCATCTGGACATAGTTCTACTATCTCATTGGCGTATGAATAAGTTAATACTTATTGGACTAATCATCACTGCGCTCCTTGCCTATAGTTGCAAACCGCAACCTAATAATAATCCAGCGCCTTCTATTCAGCATAATTCACTTAATCCCAAGTTACTTAGCACGAGCCTCATAGATTCGAGCCAACTTCAATATTTGATGGGTCGCTTTTCGCCAGAAGACAACGCGAACTTTGTATCTATTGCAGAATCAGATGCTGATCGTACTGGTATGTATATGCGGAAAGAAGCATATGCTGCATTCAAACAAATGAAAGAGGCAGCCTTGGGTGCTGGGATTGAGTTACAAATACGGTCTGCTGCCCGAAATTTTGATTACCAAAAGGGTATCTGGGAAAGAAAGTGGACAGGAGAAACTATTCTGAGCTCTGGTGAAAATGCCGCTACGACCTTTCCTGACTCCAAGCACAGAGCACTAAAAATCCTGGAGTATAGTTCTATGCCTGGAACAAGTCGCCATCACTGGGGTACTGATATAGATCTCAATAACTTTAATAATAGCTGGTTTGAAAGTGGGGATGGGCTCAAGTTGTTTGAGTGGATGGAAGCGCATGCCCACGAATACGGTTACTGTAGACCCTATACCGCCAAAGATAACCAAAGACCTGCTGGATACAACGAAGAGAAATGGCACTGGTCATATACTCCCCTCTCCGATAGCTTGACACAACTGGCAAAGAGACACTTATCTAATCAGATGATAAGAGGTTTTATGGGTGACGACGTCAGTGAGGAAATTGATGTCGTTGGCAATTATATACTTGGGATTAATAGCGGTTGTGTCCACTAAGTAATCTTCATCAAAATATAGAATGGCTTCTTCTGTATTGTGTTATGTTTGTAGCTTTACTAAAAAAGGAAATACATGGCACTCACAGAATCCAATATGCTTTCGCTAGGCACTACAGCACCGGCATTCACACTTCCTGACACTATTAGTGGTGGTCAACTTACTTACAATGATATTCGTGGAGACAAAGGCACTGTGGTTGTTTTTTCTTGTAATCATTGTCCTTTTGTGGTCCATGTCAATCACGAAATCGTCAATATGGCCACTGAATATATGCGCAGGGGGATTGGCTTTGTGCTCATATCTTCTAACGACGTTGTCAATTATAAAGATGATGATCCTGACAAAATGCGACTTGTGGCTAAGGTATTGAAGTATCCTTTTCCTTATCTGTATGATGAATCACAACAAGTAGCTAAGGCGTATGATGCTGCTTGTACGCCAGACTTTTATCTGTTTGATAGTAGTGACTCACTGGTCTACAGAGGGCGAATGGATGGTTCCAGACCAGGTAATGATATTCCTGTAACAGGATCTGATCTCCGATCTGCCATGGATGCAGTTCTATTGGGTATCACTGAAATCTCTCCTCAGATACCGAGTGCTGGTTGTAATATCAAATGGAAATAAATCCAATTTAATTATCTGGCAGATACGTTACCTCTGTTGATGATGACGACATCTAATCTACTCAGCGGAAAGTCACTTATGGTAAAGTCCAAGTTGTTTCTGGATTCGCCATTTACGATCAGTCTACTCGCAGGTTGCGTATCTGGCCATTCTGTATAGATGCCAAGGATTAATCTTGTAAGTTCTAATAAATCTATGCCATTAATACGACCATCAAGATTAACATCTGCAGCTTCCAGCTGGCAATCATCTTGGAATCTACTGAGTCCCAATATATGTCTTTGTAAATCAATGACATCCAAGATATTAATGCCAATCAAGGGGCTGTTGAGTTGCGGAATATCTATAGATAAAATATCAGAATCGTCTATGCTTAGACTATCTGCTAAGCAATTAAGAATATTATGCAGAGAATCAAATGGTGTAAAGCATGATCGTGGATCTATGATGTCACCATTAAGTTGGAAATTGATTTCTTCTGGAAAAATCTGTTGGTCCTGACAGTCCCTAACCATGGATGATAGGGCATTATTCGGAATATCATTCAATCTAATATTCTGCCTTGCAATTGTTATCTGTCCAGTACAGGCATTTGTTGCGGCCCAGTTTCTGAATATAAATCCATTAGGAAATAGTGACACAAACTCATCTTCAAAGGTATAAGTCACTTGGCACTCATTACTAGATTCAGGCAGCAGCCCATCTGTAAAAAGTGGTTGGTTAAATATTTCATCCACATGAAATCCACTCACTACAGTATCTCGAGGAAATTTTGGCGTCGCTATAAATGGTTGGACGGTTATCCTATATTGGCAGGTCGTTACTGTCTCGCCACCAGCATTAATTAGTGAATAGGTAATAGTAACTAGGTCCTCTTCACAGGCGTTACCACCGTTATCAAACTCTCTTTGTTCTATCAATTCAAGATCGGTACCATCTATGATAGTGGGTTGTTCTACATCAAAGTTTTCGCAGCCGATGGTGACATCTTGTGGGCATCTTAACTCTTGTGCATTGCTTCTTGGGGCTAAGCACACTAGTAGTATGCATATAAGAAGGGTGCAGTTTCTCATTTTGAATTCTCAAATTTCATACAATTTACAAACTAGGTACTGTCTACGCTACCCCTTTAACTGCTTTACCCATACATTAACGTATGTTAAACCGTCGTGCAAATAGATTACACGATGGAATTTAATATTGTGGTATAGAAAATAAGAGAGGTATAGCTCTGTACAAAATATGTCAGTTTTTTCGACAAATGTGGTTGTAAATGTACAATTAGAGGAAAAAGCATATATAAACTCAGAAATAATTGTCGCTTTTTACGACATTATTTGATAATTGGGTGTACTTTTACAATACTTCTCTAATAAGATAGCTAACCGTGAGGATGATTGTCTAAGAACAAACAGCCTTATTTTTAAACAAAGCGTAAATAACAAAAAACAATGAGCAGTCACACTAAAGAGAAAGAAGCTAAACTCAAAGCACTCAACTTAGCCGTAGACAAACTAGAGAAAACCTATGGTAAGGGTGCAGTCATGAAACTAGGAGACAAGCAGGTCGTTGCCGTAGACACTATATCTACAGGATCACTTGGACTAGATATTGCCTTAGGCACTGGCGGCCTTCCAAGGGGAAGAATCGTTGAGATCTATGGCCCAGAGTCATCAGGAAAAACAACACTTTCTATCCATGCCATTGCAGAGTGTCAAAAGAAAGGCGGCATTGCCGCATTTATAGATGCGGAGCACGCCTTTGACAAAACGTATGCAGAGTCATTAGGTGTCGATACTGAAAACTTACTGATATCACAACCAGACAATGGAGAGCAAGCCTTAGAGATTGCTGAGCACCTAATCAGATCTGGCGCTATAGATATTATTGTGATAGATTCTGTAGCGGCATTAACACCACGTGCAGAAATAGAAGGCGAGATGGGTGATTCTAAAATGGGATTACAAGCAAGACTCATGTCACAAGCACTTAGAAAGCTAACGGGTACGATTGGACGTACAGGTTGCTGCTGCATTTTTATCAATCAGCTTAGAGAAAAAATAGGTGTGATGTTCGGTAATCCAGAAACCACTACCGGGGGTAATGCCTTGAAGTTTTATGCTTCAGTAAGATTAGACATTAGAAAGTCTGGTTCTGCAATCAAAGACAAAGAAGGAAACATGATTGCCAGTCCAACAAAGGTCAAAGTAGTCAAGAATAAATTAGCGCCACCATTCAGAACAACCATCTTTGATATGGTATATGGTGAAGGTATCTCTAGAACAGGTGAGATTATTGACCTAGGAGTCGATCTAGAAATTATAGGAAAAGCTGGTTCGTGGTATAGTTATAACGGAACCAAAATTGCACAAGGAAGAGAGGGTGCTAAGCAGTTCCTTCTAGATAATCCTGAAATGATGGAAGCAGTAGCAGAAAGAATCAAAGATCACTATCTGCCAGGAAGAGAACCTCAGGATGCGGAAGTAATGGAGGCTGAGACTGCAGAAAAGAAATAAGTTAGTATTGTAGATATTGTTTAAAAGAGGTTGACTTCAGCTGAAGTTCAACCTCTTTTTCGTTATATAATTAAATCCACTTTAATTATATACCAAAAAAGCCATAGAAAAATTTAATTCTCCATGGCTTATGTCAGATTAGACGTCTTGAATCTATCTTAGTTTATATCTTAAAATCATATTGGTAGAGTTCAGATTCGTACCTCTTACACTATTACCAATGTCGGCTCTGTATCCTATTCCATATTTTATATCCATACCCACTTCTATCCTATTCCATATCTCAGCACCAAAACCAATTTGCAAAAACAATCTTTGGTTAATTTGGCCTCCTGTATTAAAACACTCATGATATCCATCACCAGACCCAAATTGACCTGCTGGTACCTGATTAGACAACTGGTCAGATCTGAATGAATTATTCTCAGAATTAAAATCAAGACTAGTATTAACACATGTGGTATTGCTTGACGTCACGCCAAGGTTGGTCCCTGCACCAACGTATATATTGAAAATGGGTACATTAGGAATATTCATCAGGATTGCACTTTCTGCAGCTATCTCGGTGTGATTAGAAGAAATATTAAGATAGTCCTCATCAGAACTAAGATAGATAGCATCTATTCTGTTTGGTTTATAAGCAATCAAATTTCTCCACTCAAAGAGCTCCGCTTTAGGATGTACCAAAGTAATTCCTAAGCTCATACTTGGGTTCTCACAAGTTCCTGAGAATGTAGATAGATGGCCAAAGTCCAAATTGGCTAGGCTCTCTTGTTGGCTTGAAGCCAGCTGCCCTAAAAAATAGCTGGTATTCATGTCCATTACCATGTCAGAATCCGAGCCAATAGAAAAGTCTACTGACTTAATTTTAAATCCAGATGATTGCACGTCTTGGGCGGTAAGTTGTCCTGCAATCATGAAAATAGAAACCAAAAGAAATGCATTGTATAACTTTTTCATGTCTTGTATTTTGTCGTGAATAAGGAAAATCAGGAAGTTCTAATTTAACAACGGATGTGGGGAAGCCAATATTATTTAGACTATTTTAAAACTTTATACGTCTACTTAACAGTTTTTAAGACATTTTAGCCCTAAAAATCCATGAAAATCAGAATTTAAATCTTTCTAGCTACTACTTAAGATGCTTCCAGTCATAATCCCCTATGTCTTTAAGACAAGCTATCAGCAAGTCTATTGCTCTTTGTAGGTCTGTTTTGCTGGCCATTTCTATGACTTGATGCAGGTATCTGCAAGGCATTGAAATCCCTCCTGCTATAGAACCTCCAGTACTGTGTCTCTGAAGACCAGCCGTATCAGTACCTCCCCTTGGTAATACTTCTAATTGAAAATCAATCTTATTCTTCTTTGCCACTTCTTTCATGAATCGGACCATTCTATAATCACAGACCGTCATTCCATCTAGCACCTTAATGGCCGCACCTTTGCCTAAGTCAGTTATTCTCTCGTGAGGTGCACTGCCAGGTACATCACAAGCTAAGGTGACATCCAGATTTATCACAAAGTCTGGATTAATCCCAGATGCTACCGCTGTTGCTCCCCTCAGGCCAATCTCCTCCTGTACAGTAAAGACTGCATACAAATCCGTGGATGGCTGAATATCCTTCATGTCCTTAAGGGTTTGCATCAATTGGTAACAGCAGATTCTGTTATCCAGAGACTTGGAGTTAACCATATCTCCCATCTCTATGAAACTTCGCTCTCTTGTTATTGGTGATCCGACTTCTATTAGTTTTTTTACTTCTTCGGCTGACAAACCAGTGTCTATATAGAAGTCGTCTATACTCACCTTCTTAGCCCTTTCTTCCGCTGTCATAATGTGTATCGGCTTAGTGCCCATCACACCTATTATATCCTCTTTACCGTGAAGAATAACTCGCTGAGCAGTCAGTGTCTTGGCATCAAATCCACCTAGAGTATGGAATTTAATAAACCCATCATCGTCAATATGGGTAACCACAAAACTAATCTCATCCATGTGGGCCGCGACGACGGTTTTCTTGTCTGAAGCCCCTTTCTTATATGCCACCAGATTACCCATCGCATCGGTATAGGTCTTATCCACATATTTGGCAATCTCGCTCTCTATAAAAGCTCTAATTCTGTATTCAAAGCCTGGTGCACCAGGAATTTGAGTTGTTTTTTCTAATAGTTGAAGATCCAACATGATTTTTTTGGTGATAAAAGTACATAATTATACTGCTTAACTGCTTTTTGCTATTTGCTTACTACATAGTTTGAGCATGAGCAGAAGGCCCAAGAGTAGATATCTTATTGTTTATACCTTTGCGGTTGTATGAGTCTTCTTAGAAAATTTGCTGGGCAAACAGTCATATATGGCTTTGGCTATATTTCTTCTAAGCTCGTTAATTATCTATTGGCAGTCATTTTATTGACTTACCTCCTGAGTGAAAATACAGAAGGCTTCGCCGTCTATGATTATATGTATGCTTTTGCAGGAGTCCTTGTAACCCTGTTTTCATTCAGGTTTGATTCGGCGCTTTTCCGTTTTGGTAACAAAAATGAAAACCTGGATGAAGCACTTAGTAATGCATTGGTGTTGGTAGGCTTAAGTTCGATCGTTCTTATTGTTTTAGGTATCTTCTTTAATCATACTGTGAGTAACATCATTGGCTATCCAGTACAACCTAAATATGTACGCTGGTTTGCTTTTATTCTTGCATTTGATGTAGTCAATGTGATACCTTTTGCCAAATTGCGATTGGAAAACAAAGCGAAGAAGTTTGCAATATTTAGAATTCTAAATGTTGTTCTGTCTTCTGTTCTCATTGTATTCTTTCTTCTCATCTATCCACGACTTGGTGCTACTTTTCTACCACAACAGGATTCTATAGTTAATTGGGTTTTCATTGCTAATTTGATTGCAAGTGCATTGTTGTTTGTGGCCTTACTTCCTGAGTTGCGTGGTTTTCGTTTGCAATTAAATTCTGCTTTACTACAAAAGATGTTACGCTATGCCTATCCATTGGTTTTGGTTGGCGCAGCTGGTGTTTTTATACAAGCCTTTTCCACACCGCTACAGGAACAATACTTAATAGGAACTGATAAAGAAAATATGGCTCAAGCAGGCATCTATAGTTCTACTCGTCGCGTGGCTGCATTCTTCCTGATGTTTATTACCGCTTTTAATTATGCAGCAGAACCTTTCTTCTTTAATAATTCTTCTAAGGAGGACCGAGAAAAATACTATGGTCAAATATGTCGTCTCTTCACCTTAATTGGCGGCCTTGTCATTCTTATGATGTATTATGGTGTCGACCTACTTAAGTATATATTAGAATCTAATTATTGGGCAAGCCTATCATTGTTACCCATTTTACTACTCAGTTATCTTTTCTTAGGCATCTATTACAATATAGCTATCTGGTATAAGTTGGCGGATAAGACTTTGTATGGTGCTTTTATTTCTTTACTAGGTGCTGCTGTAACACTCGGTATATCTATAGTTCTGCTACCTGTTATAGGATATGCTGCTTCTGCGTGGGCCAGTCTGGCAAGCTACATCGTCATGGTTGGATTGGGTTATACAATAGGACAACGACAATATCCAATAGCCTACCCCATTGGAAAAATCTTTTTGGATTTAATTATTATTTCCAGCTTGCTCATTGTTGGTATGTTAATAAGAACACATCTATCTATACCGTTAAAGTATACACTATATGCTTTATTGTTAATGGGATTCACTTATTACATATATATATCTGAGAAAGAAGAATGGCGTAAGATTCTTAATCTGTGAGGATTACAGACCTACATAAAATAGGTCATTAAATGGTCTTTGATCCGTACCCGATTCATAATTAAATACACAATCGCAGCTAGGGTAAAGAATAATACAAGCGCTTTAAAATTGCGCTTGTGTATGCGATTTCGCTCTCGCATACTTTTATATTTTCTTCTTCCGGAGTATGGCACAGTCAGAGGTGGTTAGGCCTTGAATAATTTCTTGTAAGCACGTCTTGCGATATATCTAATTCTCATTTCTTGAGTAAATATACCTATTAGTGCTCCAGCAAATAAGCCTACTCTAACTAATTCTGTGATTTGGATAAATTCTGCGAAAAAAGGTCTTATGATCAGTAGTTCGACACCTATAATAATACCCGTCACAAGCAACATAGCTATTATTATCGCTCTGCTCTTTTGACTTTTGCTACGTATGGCATCAATCTTATTCTTGATAAAGGTCTTGTGATAGAGGTCGTTCTTCTTGTCTATTCTACAAAGCTCTGCAAGGATATATTCTGCTTGGTAATAATCCAAAATATTATACAATGCGGCCCCTTTACGATAGAGTAACTCTTGATAGATATCATCTCCATCAATACTATACACATTATCCTCTATAACAGTCACTAAGAGCTGGTCCACCAATTTGAGGAACATATAATATTCTCCCACCTCAAAAAGTGCGACCACATACTCAAGATTAATCTCGAGATTCATGTCAAACGGCAGTTGATCTATAGCCTTCTTATTCGTCTCAAAGAACCTAATCTTAGACTGATATGCCTTCACATCTATGCTCTGATACTCGAGATAGACAATCTCTTCTATGTCGTTGGCAAAACTCATTAAAATAGCTTACTTCGTTACTAACAAATATAATCCTAACTGTAATACCCATTTTACTAAAAACTGTTAATGTTAAAATGGATTGGTTTTTTGTCAAGTTATTAACCATTCATACATATGTAGTTATTCATATTTACCCCATTTGGTTGCTTGCCAAGACAAACAAATAGATTAATTGTCTGTTGGTTTTGTATGAAAAATGTGGTTATAGTCGGTGGTAGTAAAGGAATTGGCCAATCGATTGTTAGTCAGTTAATCCAGAAAGGCGGCTATCATATTCATAATATCAGTAGAACTGCTGGTATTGAACAAGAGAATGTAAGTCAGTATTTCTGTGACATTCTAACCGATGAACTGCCTAAAATAGAAGACATAAATAGCTTGATTTACTGTCCTGGTTCTATTATGCTTAAGCCAATTTCTTCTCTGAAGCTTGAGGATTTTAGGCAAGATCTGGAAATTAACGTCATTGGAGCTATCAAGGCTATTAAAGCCTATCAAAAAAATTTGGCTAAAAGCCAAAATGCTTCCATTATACTTTTCAGCACGGTAGCTGTTGCACAAGGTATGCCATTCCATAGCTCTGTCTCTGCCGCAAAAGGAGCGATAGAGGGTGTCACCAGATCATTAGCAGCAGAATTAGCGCCCAAAATCAGGGTAAATTGTATTGCTCCAACCATAACCGATACACCACTAGCCGCTAATCTTCTTCGTAATGAGGCTGCAAGAGTTAAAATGTCCGAAAGACACCCGCTCAAAAGAATTCTTGACCCAGAGGATTTGTCAGAGATGGCTTGTTATCTCATCAGTACCAAAGCTAAGGCTATAACGGGTCAGGTGATGCGCATAGATGCTGGTATGTCAACCATAAAAATTTAATAATATGTTCTGGAAAAAATCCCCAAAAGAAAAGCTTCAAAAGAAATACGAGCAACTCATGAAGGAAGCATTTGACCTGTCGAAGACAGATCGTCAAGCTGCAGATCGCAAAACATTGGAGGCCGATAACATTATGAAAGAAATAGAAGCACTCATAGCCCAAGGCAAATAATTGTTGTCTAGTTTCTCTTATCGAGTCCCCAATTAAGCTTATTGCGTATCGTCTTCATAAAGTTGTCTTCTTCTAACTCAATGATCTTGGTCTTAAAATTATTCTTCCTTATCGTTAGTTCGTAGTCGGAAGTTATCACCTCATACCGGCTATCCATCGTACATAGATAGTTCTCTGACCTCCCCTCTATCTTAAAGGTTAATTCATGGTCACTGGATAATACAATGGGTCTTACATTGAGGTTGTGTGGTGCAACCGGCGTCAGTATAAAGTTGTCAGCGGTTGGAAATATAATCGGACCACCACAGCTTAGGTTATACCCTGTAGATCCCGTGGGTGTAGAGACAATCAATCCATCTGCCCAATAAGAGTTGAGAAACTGTCCATCTACATAGGTATGCAGGACTATCATCGAGGAATTATCTCTTTTAAGAATAGTGAAGTCATTAAGCCCGTAGTTTTCCTCGCCAAAGGTGGATGGATAGGTGTTTAGGTTAAGCATTAGCCGCTCGCTGATGCGAAATCTTCCTGCCAAATAAAGATCTATCGCGTGTTCGATCCGTTGCTGTTCTATACTTGCCAGAAATCCTAGCCGCCCGAGGTTTATGCCTAATATCGGCGTCTCTAAGCCTTGTATTTGTGTAACTGCGGAAAGGATAGTACCATCTCCACCCAGTGTAATAATTAAATCTGGTTCGTACGCTTTTAATGATTCGTGGTCGTGTATCACCTCGCTAATGATATCGTCAGGCGCTTCTGCAGCAATCTGACTAGATAGTTTGTATTCTACCTCTTCTTTATCCAGCTTAGATAGCAGGAGTCTGATGTACTTATCATCCTTTTCTTTCCATTTCTGTCCGTATACAAATGCCTTCATCCGTGCCTGTAAAGTTATATTACCTCAATTTTAACGGTAAAAATAAAGAAGTCATAGGTAATGCTAATTCTAGAATGCAAAAGTATTATGAAAGAACAGTCCTTGCTCTCCTATATCATTGAAACTGTACTCAAAGCGGAAGAGATAATTATTGAATAGGATCAGGTCTATAGCTGGACCTCCACCATATATCCATCGATTATTAAGATCGTTTGTATCGGCGTAGGTTCGTTCATTGACATAAGCAAAATCAAAATTGACCCTAAAAAAGATGGTGACATTCATTTTTCGTAATTGTTCTGGCAACCACTTTGCCGTATAGTGATTTCTGTCATAGAATTTCCACTTTGCGTCATTTTGGGAGATGACATAGTCAGTTCCATCCAAAACATATAACTCATAACCACTCACTATATCTGTACCCCAACCAAGTCCTGTATTATTAGCAAAGGACACGACGCTTCTGTCTAGATTCGTTTTGCCTAGTGTTCTAGTGCCAAAGATGATGCGGTCCTTAATAGACTTATGGATTTCAAATCCTGCCTCAAGGCTTAGGTTGTTGTAAGTATTAAAAAGGCCTAATCCTTCCTTTTTGATTTTGGCAAAAATAAGATGTCCTCCTCGTGGGTAGACAGAAAAGATTCTTCTGTCGTAATTGAAACTATAGTCCAATATGAAAAACCTCAACCTTGTTTGCCCTTCTAGAAAGTAGTTGGGATTGAGTTCTGTGGAAACAAAGGGGTCTATCGTATTATGATGATACTGCAAGACCAAGGAGTGGTTACTATAGATGTTTGGTCTGTACTTAATTTGTGGTCCTATTCGAAATCTTGACAATAAGCGTCTCTCATCTTCCAACCTTCTAAATTGTGTCTTGTTACCGATCGTCTGGAAAGCAATCTCTCTGTTTTCCGAATAAAAGACACTTCCTCCTATTCCTAATGTATTGTCCCAGGCCAAGTATGGATACTCATATTCCACTTCATACTTACGGGTATATCCAAAGTGTATTTTGACTTTAAGTGGATCTCTGTTACCGGAAAAATTTTGGTGACCTATTCTAAATCCATAGTTTACTCTGTTCAGGCTTCGACCTTGTTCTTCCCACCATACACTGAAATTCCTGTCTGCTAATTCGAAAATTGGTAGTGGAAATAAATACCAATTTTCTTCTACAGATACTTCTATATCTGCCGTTTGGTTGGCCGTGTTATAGTTTCTTAGGTTTAAAACGACTTCATTAAAGAGGCCAGTGCTAAGAATTTGATACCTATTTAAAGTGAATAAATCTTCAAGTTCGTCGAGCTTAATATTGGTCCCTTCCTCAAAGTTGAGTTCTCTAAGGATTATTTTTTCCTTGGTTTTAGTATTACCGGTTATTATAACATCCTTGACCGTTATAATACCATCTTGTGCACCTATGCTTGTGAGGGAAAGAATCAAAATGGCTAAGACGTAGCCGTACTTAATACTATACATTTAGATATCTCATTAGAAGATCGTACCGGCTCTTTAAATCTGATTGATAACTGTCTTCAGTAAATGCAGCATGTATATCGTAATCATAGCGTTCGAGTGCTGTGACAACTTTTCCAATTTCCATCTGGTTGAGTTTTAGAGTTACCAGCAAGTTGGATGAATCATAACTTGAGGTGACAAAACTTGATAACACTAAAGCACCTTCCATTTCGATGACTCTAGTCATTTCCGATAATGAATAATCTGCTTTTGTGGTTTTGATGACCAGAATGCTTCCTGGCTCCTTAAAAGCAAAAGTGCTGGCGTAGTAATTCAATAGGCTTTCCTGAGTAATCATGCCTACATATTTTTCATCTTTATCTAGGACAGGAATGACAGAGAGCTTGTTCATCGTCAACTTAGCCAGAATATCGAATATATGCTCTTGGTCAGAAACGAAAATGTGAGATTGCGCTAATGTGAAATCACTGATAAGTTTATCTGAATCCTGACTAGATACATCTTCTTCGGTAAGCACTCCCAATAACTCGTTCTCGACAACGACTGGTAGGTTGCTTACCCGATACACACTCATCATCGTGACTGCTTGAGCGCAGTTGTCTTCTGGCCTTAAGGGTAAAATGTCAGTGGATATGATTTCCTTTGCTATCAAAATGTCTATTTGCGCTAACTTAGGTACGCTTCTGGGGCAAAAATAGTTTGTTTTGACATCAAAATTCTGTCAGATATGTAATGTACGAGCATATAGCTCTTAGTTAACGTCTTAGTAACTTTTCTTTTTCGTAAGTGAACTCCTTTTCTGATAGCATGCCCTTGCTTCTTAGTTCCTTTAGCTTCTTAAGTTGGGCTAGCAGTACATCATCCTGCAATAAGTCATCTTTTGGCGGCGCTATTTGCTTTGCTCCTTTTGCTATTTTATACCCATTATCTACAAAAGCATCATATTCTGTTTGGATCCTAAGAAAGGCCAACCCGTCAGCAGATTTGATTCTTTCTTTATCCTTGAATCCCATTTCTATAGCTTGTTCCAGGTGAAAAAGACTTTTGTCTGTATTCTCCATCATGGAATATATGTTCGCCATATTGAAGTGCATCTCCTTATCTGCGGGAGTGATTTCTGAAGCTTTGGCATAATCTTGCAATGCGCCTTCAAAGTCATATTCCTTGTACTTCTGGTCTGCACTTCTTCTGAATGGGTTATCTCTTTGTTTGCTGGCTATCCTTTCGTTGTACTGGTATCTTTTTCTCTCACGTCTGATATCTTTTTTAGTATCAGATCTGCCTGTTGTTCTTTGTCTGAATGGATTAGGTTGTGCATGCTTATTATATTTCGCATTGAATTTTTCCTCGGACATAGTGAATAAGACAATAGCATCTATAACACCTAATATCGTAGAGATCGGATAGGCAAAACTTGTGGAAGAAAAGACAGTCAATAAGGCGTATAAAACACCTGCTCCCTGTTGTCCCAGATAAAATTTGTGTAGACCAAATATGCCTCCTATCAAGGCCAAAACGGCTGCTGTTTTTTTTGATTTCATTGCTTTTCCTTCTGTTAGTATATTTTGGTAGTAAGTATAGCGATGTCGTCTACATAGTCTTGCTGCGCTCGAAAGTTATCTAATGCTTCTATTAAAGCTCCATTGAATTCTTTAGGTTTCTTTGTCTTATGTTGTATTACAAAATCTTGAACTTTAGCTTCTTCAAAGTAATCACCATTATTATCACGAATATCCACCAGTCCATCTGTGAAACATAATAAGAGAGCATCAGGTTTTAATCGGACTTTATCTTCTTGTATAAATGGTAGTTTATCGAAAGCGCCTATCACTGTGCTTCCTGTAGAAAGCGTCATGATTTCACCATTGTTAGAGAGAATAGGTGGAAAGTGCCCTGCATTGATATAGCGCATATCCCTTGAAACAGTATCTATCTCTGCTATAAAGAAGGTAATAAACTTGTCACTCTGAGTAATCCTGTATACTGCCTGATTCAAGGCCATTACAAAAGTCTCTAAGTCTCTGTATTGAAAAATGAGACTGTGCAGCATCGCTTGAAAGTTAGACATCAATAAGGCAGCAGCTACCCCTTTACCTGATACATCAGCAATAACCACTGCAAAGCGATTCTCAGTAAAATGGATGAAGTCTACATAATCTCCACCAACATTAGAATGTGGACGGTAAAATATATCTACATCATAGAAATTACTCGGGGGTATATGATCTGGTATGAGCATTTGCTGAAACTTCTTAGCCAGTTCCATCTCTTTATTGAGCCGCTCTTGTTTGATTTGTTTTCTAAATAACCTTTTGTTCTCTATAGCCACGGCAATGATATTGGTTATCGTGGTTATAAATTGAATCTTATTGTAGATATCTTCTTTATCTCTGATGCCCCCAATTAAGGCATATGCGATTGGTGATTGCTTATGGAAAACAGGAATTATTATATCAAACAATCTTAATAAAGGCTCATCTGTATCTTTAATTGTATACAGTCTGTTATATTGAAGTATCGATTCTACCAGATCATCTTCTATATGATCTTCCACATTAATTTTACATGCGGATGTCCATCCTTCATCTCCTACCACAAACAGTATCATCTTCTTGATACCCATCTCCCAACTTAAAAAAGATCGGTACATATTAAAGAGGCCCTCTGCTGCTACATTATCATTTATAGCCTGAGTAATTGTCAATAGACTTTTGATTTGCAGCTCTTTTAGATTTAGCTCCTTCTCTAATTTTTCCAGTATGTCTAAATTCCTCTCCATTCAGTATGCAAGCTACAGTAAAGCTGACAAATTATAATTTAGTATTGTCTTGGTGCCTTGTAGCGTCTCTTTTTGTTTTCTTTTCAAAATTAGTTTTCATCGCTTGGTCTAAGTCTATATTCATCTGATTAGCCAAACAAGTAACTACAAACATAACATCAGATAACTCATCTGCAATGGCTTCCTTTATATTCTCTTCTGACATTGGTGTTTTAAACGATTGTTCACCATACTGTCTTGCCATCAATCGTGCTAACTCTCCTACTTCCTCAGTCAAAACCGCCATATTGGTCAATTCGTTAAAATATCTCACGCCATACTCTTTGATCCATTGATCTGTTTGTGCCTGTAATTGCTTCAGCGTCATTCTTTATTCTTTGTATCTATTATAATTGTTACAGGACCATCATTTATATACTTTACTTTCATATCTGCTCCAAAAATACCGGCTCCTATAGGTAAGTTATATTGTTCATTGAGGTGAGTCAAAAATGCCTCATATATTGGAATCGCATAATCTGGTTTTGCTGATCTTAAATATGATGGTCGGTTTCCTTTTTTGGTGCTGGCATAGAGGGTAAACTGGCTTATCACAAGTAGACCTCCTTTTATATCTTCTACTGAGTGATTCATCTTCCCGTCATCATCAGAGAAAATTCTCAGGTTACATATCTTTCTGGACAACCATTCTATATCTTCTTTGGTATCAGTATTTTCTATCCCTAAGTAGACAATTAACCCTTTATCTATCTTACCAGTAATCTTATCGTCGACTACAACTTCAGCAGGTTTCACGGTTCTTTGGACAACAGCTCGCATTGTTTATATAATGTTATTATTAATTGATTACTAACATGATAAATCTAACTCGAATAACCCATCAAGGTGTTATATATTAACTTTTTTTATATATAAATTTTTTAAATGTTTTCTCTCCGTCTATAACTAGCTTTATTAGCATACTCTTCAATCCAAATTTATACACCCCTTCTATTTTCCACACCTTGTTTGTATCCTTCATATAGCTAGCTAAACAAGGAATATAATAATTGAAAGGCTGTTAGTAACCTTGTTATTATAATAG
>CAZPUF010000028.1:0-20028 GCA_964589705.1 uncultured Saprospiraceae bacterium
ATATATTACAATTAAGCATTAAGTGTGCACTCTAATAATATCAAGCTTTGAAAATTGATGATTTATAAATAGACGATCTAGACTACTTTTTCATTGTGAGTCCGCCCAATTTTCACATCGATTTAATAATGGATCATCAATTATAACACATGTCATAATATTGAAATATGTAAATATTTGATATTCAATAATGAAAATTAGTAAAAGCGACACTTAACAAGAAACAAAGTAGAAGTGTTCAACCCCACTTCTTTAAACAAAATTTAATTCTATATTTTAGTGAATTGCAAGAATAGATACTAGGTATACTACACATTGTTTGTGTCTATGATTGAAATTCTGGAATAATCAAATCAGAAACTATATGAAAGTATTTTACACGCTTCTTTTTATTGGTGGTTGTCTTTTGCTTTGCAATGATATACAGGCACAAGAGCTTACTTGCGCTGACGCAGAATCTAATCCGTCGCTAGAAGATTGCTCATCTGGAGCTAGTGAAACTGGTGTACCAGGAGATGGGGTTCCAGATCCAGAATTGACAGGTTGCTTGAGTGGAGAAGATGTCGTTTGGTTTGCCTACCAATTTTTGGATGAAGTTCTAATGATTGATTTTGATGGAGGAGGTACTGCAGTCTTATTTGAAGGTGCAACTTGCTCCTCATTATCAGAACTTGAGTGTGGTGGTATTATAACCATAGCCAATGACCCAAATATGACTTATTTTGTCGGTGTCGAAGATGGAGAAACCTTCGACTTAAATCCCATCACAGCGCCTTCTAATGAAGATTGTCCTGGGGACCCGCTTAGTGGGACACTGAGTGATGAAAATAATGGTTGTGCTTCGGCGCCAACTGGATCTTGTGGCGGTAACCATTCTGTGTGGTATGAAGTCACTGTGGGCTCAGATGGTACTACATTAACAGTAGAGATAACTGGTGGCACTATAGCCGATCCAGAAATCAATATATATGACGCCTGCGGCGGCTTAGAAGTCTCTACTGCTGGCGCATGCAGCAATGTAGTAGAAGCCGCCTGTCTAGCAGAAGGTGATTATTATATAGAAGTGTCTAGTGCGATGCCTGGCACTTTCGATATAGAAGAAAGTCAAATGCCTACAGGCCCGTCAGAAGATGTATGTTCTGGAGCACTCACTTTAGGTTCAGGTACTCTTGTTTGTGGTGATGTCGAATCTGGAAGTCCAGCAGGCGCAGCTTGTCCGGACAGTGAGGCCTCACCTGGCCTTTGCTTAGATGGAGTAGAAGGAATCTGGTATACATTTGATACAGACGCATCCCTTCCTGTATTTACCATCTCTGGAGATTTTGAACTCTTCATTGGACCAGATTGCGGTAGTTTAACCTCCTTAGGAGATTGTAATGACAGTCCATTGACAATTAGTGCTGATGCCTCAGAATCTTATTGGGTCCTAATGGATAACAATGGTTCATTTACTGTAGAGACACCGCCGATGCCTGATAATACAACCTGTAATGATGCCACAGTAGACATCGTCCCTTCTGGAGAAGTATTCACTAATTGTTGTTCTCCCAATGGGGAGATATGGTATGTGCTTAGTTCTGAAGGTGCTGCTCGATTATTGTCCGCTACTAATATATCTATAGGATCATCATTACAAATTGATGTTTTTGATAGTGATTGTTCTACAATATTATTTTCAGCAAACGGTGATTTTACCGACGAAGCCATACCGAGTTGCTCCATCAACCCCAGATTTGTGAGAGTGATGTCAGATGTAGCAGACTGCGGGGAGATCGAGTTATCGGCCACCGTTGAGCAACCACAATGTCCTGTCGATCCTCAAACTTGTGAGGATGCATTGGCGCTCAGTCCAACCACAGGAGGGGCACCCGAGTGTGAGTCTACTTGTAATCTCTATTTCTGTGAAAATGCTTGTGGAGAACAGAGTTTTTGGTTTACTGTCTTTACGGATGTAGATGCTTCAGAAATGACGATCAGTGTATCTGCTGGGGGAGACTTCGAGCCAATGGTCCAAGTATTGCAGGGAGATTGTTCGGGTACTGGACAGCAAGGTGTCTTACTGCCTTGTACTGATGGTGATGAGTTTACCTTAGCCGTTAATGGAAATGTAGAATATTTCATAGAAGTATCCAATGCACCTGGATCAGGAGTACCTGGCGATTTCACCTTCTGTGTATCCACTAGTGTGGCTTCTGCCCAATGTGCTGTAGGTTCTCTGGTATCTTCTAGGCCTAACAGTGATGGATCTGGACCACCTGAAGGGCCATTCTGTGCAGGTGAGAAAGTCCAATTTGATTATTCAGTTACCTTCACCTCTGACCCTCTCGGAATGGGAAATAATTGTCAGTGGCTGCAAGGGATAATACCCTCCTTGGGTCCAGGCTGGGATTTGGATGCCTGCAGTATAGAAAGTCAAACACCTGGAGGAGGTTGGGAGTTTTTTCCAGAAGGGGATGTTTTGTCTCAAGTCAATAGTGCCTTGTTAGGATTACAACCAAGTCCTCATGGAGGCAATGAGCTTATTTTTGGACCAGGTGGATTATCTATTGGAGATGCTATACCACAAGGGTGGTATTTTACCTCACCAGGTGGAGCTGGTTGCGCCAACACGGGTAATCCTAATACGGAGTGGGGTATGCCTCAAGGCTGTGGAAGTGTAATTACAGTCAACATTACCTTTTTCTTACAAGTAAGAGACGATATTGATTTGAATCAATGTATGGATCCTGAATATTTGAAGGTGCATGTATTTACAATGGCAGATGGAATGACAGGATGTTGGGTTAACAATGCTTGTAGTGAGGATGCACCTGCAATAGAGAATTATGAAGTGGCTTGTGATGGCTTACCAGAAGTGTGTGATGAGGTAGAATTACAGGTTTGTTCTGGAGATATGCTCAATATTCCATTAGAAATATGTGATGGAAGAGATGCTGATATTATGGTCATGATATCAGAGGATAGTAGTACAGAGATAGATGGCATGACAGAAGGCAGTGTAGGTGGTTTTGGCTTTATTGATGATGAGCTTGAAAATACGTCATGTTCTATCCAAGATGCTATCTATGAAATATATGCAATGGATGCGGAGACGGGATGTAGAGGCCCAGCCATAGAAATTGTTGTGACAGTATTTCCAGAATTGGAAATTGGATTTAATCAAGAAATTGGTGAGTTGTTTTGCCCTGGAGAAAATCTAAAATTGGCAACGGAGAATATGTGCGGTACACCACCATATACTTACCAATGGGATACTGGAGCTACGACAGATTGTATTGACTTGCCACACGAACAGTTTTTGCCACCAGGTGATCAGCGTGTATCCGTTATCGTTACTGATGATAATGGATGTTCGTTAGAATTAGATTTCGAATACGAAACCTCTCAGCAGCTAAATCTTGAGATTGCAGGACCACCTAGTGTATGTATAGGAGATGGGCCTGATAATCCAGAATATTGTGTGAGACATGAGGTGCCGGTATTTCAATTGGATTATGACTGGACAGTTGATCCTCCTGTAGGATTGGAATTTGATGTTCAGGATGGAGATACCTGTATTGTTGTAATGGATGAGTTATCTACGCCAGGTGCCTATAACATGACAGTCCAGATTGTAGATGAGTTGTCATGTGTATATGATACAACATTCCAAATTTTAGTGGATAATGGACCTGCACTTTCATTGACAACTGGTATGTGTACAGGAGATGAGATTACACTAATAGGTCAGAATACGAATGCCAATGTAATGGCAACGAATATGCATATTGTGCAGATTGATAATACAGTTACACCTAATACGGTAGATACCTTGATAGGGCCACTCCAGACAGATTCTCTTGGTGTAGTTGTTTCTGACTTTAGTGGGATATTTGAGTTGAGAGGTGCCTCTGCAGGTGGCTGCCAGTCTTCAGTTCCTCTGGTGCTACCTCCTTTACCTAGTCCTGATGTATTTGTCTCCCCACCAAGTTTGTGTGCTGGACAAACAGTGACTTTGACGCTAAATAATCCAGGAGATTTTACAAGTTTTATTTGGACTGCAGGTACAATGACTTTTAATTCCGCGGTCATCACAGATACACCAGCTTCCAGTACAACCTATACCTTTATGGGTACAGATTTAAATGGATGTGATGTCATCGAATCCCATGAAGTTGTGGTCAACGCTATTCCTGATGTCAATATTTCAGGATCAAGTACAGTCTGTAATGGGGGTACCACTGATCTAATAGCCAATGTGACAGGAGGGGAAATGCCATTTGATTTTAATTGGTCAGATGGCTCTATGTCTACAAGCATTACAGTATCCCCTACAACACCGACTACTTATACAGTCAATGTGTCGGATGCAAATAATTGCATGAATTCGGCCAACTTTGAAGTGTCACCTGCCTCAGAATTAACACCAGTTGCTACTGCACCTAGTTTCTGCGAAGGGGATATGACGACTATAAGTGCTGGTGCCTTTGATATGTATATGTGGAGAGATCCTAATGACATGCCGATATCAGGTGGAGGTCAGACTATAGATGTTTCTGTGCCAGGAACTTATTCCCTAACGGTCACAGATGTTACAGGATGTACGGGTGCGACTACAGTAGAAGTTGTAGAAATTAGCAGATTGCCTAATGTCTTAACAGATGTATCAGCTACGCTTTGTAATGATACTGGTGGAACAGACCCTACAAGTATTAATCTTGATGCATTGGTGGAGTCAGGAATTCAGGGATTTTGGAGAGATAATAATGATAATAATATCAGTGCGACATCAAATGATTTTTCAGTAGTAGGTCTTCCTGCAGGAACTTACGATTTTTCATTTGTTACGACTAATGCCACTGATCCATGTCCGAATGAAACAGTTACTTTCCAACTCATAGTCAACAATTGTGGCTGTCCAAGCGTAGCCGTAGGTAGCTTACCTGATTATTGCGCATCAGATAACAACACAGCTTTTGACCTGAGTCAGATTCAGTTTACAACAGAAATGGGAGAATGGGCAATAGACAGAGCCACAGATATAGATATTTCTGGTGACCAGATTTTGGTAAATGCCAATACACCTCCCGGAACTTATACACTTGTGTACACTTTAACTACAACACCTCCAGCACCTTGCTCGGCCATGTCCATGCCAGTGACTTTCGAGGTTTTCCAACAACCGTTTGCTGCTTTAGATCCTAGTTCAGTAAGCCGTTGTAATTCAAATGCAACAGGTGAAGCCACGGATATAGACTTAAATGCGCTTATTGCCTCTGGAGATAATACAGGTACATGGTCCCATGATGGCGCAGGACCAGCTGTCAATGGTACTATGGTAGATTTTGATGGCGTAGTGTTGGGCGATTACGTCTATGAATATACGCTAGATGTCGAAGCAGGCTCTCCTTGTATGCCATTGCAATTAATGACAACAATTAGAGTTATAGATTGTAATTGTCCAGATATCTCCATTATGCCTCTAGATGATCTCTGTACAACTGGTACGACTATTAATCTAAATGGATTTTTGGTCAATCCAAGCGGAGAGCAAGGCCAATGGTCTGTCACTGATTCTAATGGTATGCCAGTACCAGCTTCTTCACTTGTTGGAGACAGATTCGAATCAAATGGCTTGGCGCCAGGTATATATACCGTAAGCTATGCTCTGATTACACCTATTGCAGGTTGTGATTTGGTAAATACAGTCTCACAAGACATAACCATAAACGATGAGCCAGAGGCGAGCTTGACCACAGCTTCGATTAGTGTCTGTAATGCAGAAGAAACGGATAATCTTCCATTTATGGTAGATCTGGATACTTTGTTGGCATCTGGTTCTGGTGACTGGTCAGTAAGTGCATCATTTCCAGGCGTCTTCGACGCTAATGAGAATATTATAGACTTTACAGGTGTACCACCCGATGCTTACGAAGTTGTATTTACAACGAATAATGCCTTAGCACCCTGCGATCAGGTAGATATACCGTTGGAGGTAGACGTAAGAGCTTGTGGCTGTCCTATGTTTTTGTTTACAACGCCAGGTGAATTTTGCACCACAGACGGTGTCATAGACTTGGACCAATTTATTACAAATATTACAAGCCTACCAGATGGTGAATGGGTCATCGTATCTGGTTCTTCTCCACCTAATATCAATGGCTCTATGGTCAACCTCACCAGCTATGTGACAGGACCATACGAATATCAATATAGACTAGAGAATGTGCCAATGGGGTGTACTGTAAGAACACATAATGTGGTCATTAATGTACTTCAAGCTGTAAGTGTAGAAGTAGAAAGTCTGATTAGCCCATGTAATGTTTTCCAGAGCGATGGTTCACATTGTATTAATCTTAATGATTTTGTAGTAATTACTGGAGGTACAGGTACCTGGGAAGCAGATCCATTCTATGTAGCAGATGGAGGAGATGACAGTGATATTACTAACATTTGTTTTGATGGTCTTCCGCTCAACACATCTTATACTTTTTCATTCACAGCTGTAGATGATAATGGAATGTGTGATCCAGTTGTCGAACGTTCGATCATTATTACCAGAGATTGCAGTTGTCCAAATGTAGATCTGGCATCGCCAAACGCATTGTGTCAGGGAGAGACGTTAGACTTATCTACTCTGGAAGGTGGACTGACCGCAGATGGTGTATGGTCAGCCGAACAGGGAGGTGCTAGCATAACTTTACAAAATACGGTACTGGAAACAGCAGGCTTGGAAGGTGTCATTGATCTCATATTCACACCAAGCGGCGCTTTTGATCCTACCTGCGATTTAGGTATGGTATCGGTCGAGGTATTTGTACCACAATCTGCAGGTACGGCCACTCCTGTAGAATTCTGTTCTGGTGAAGAAGTCGTTGTTGATTTATTTGGACAATTGACGGGAGCTTCGGTTGGCGGAGTCTGGACAGAGGCAAGTACCAATCCTAATCAAACTGGATTTGATGATATAGCAGGTACCTTTAATACGGCAGGACAAAGAAGTGGGATATACGAATTTATGTATACAGCGCCTGAAGCAGGGACTTGTCCTCCAGATGAAGAAGTTGTATCTGTTAATCTCTTATTTAATCCTGTCGCTGATGCCGGAGATGGTGGAGTGATCACTTGTAATGCATCGGTAGAAATTGGCGGCACAGATACGTCTACAGGAGGTGATTTTACTTACTTGTGGACTGCTACTGATGGAGGCTCTTTGACAGTTGACGACCAACCGCTAGTGATGGTCAGCCAGGCAGGAACATACACACTAATTGTCACTGATATGGATGGGTGTACTGCTCAGGATATGGTTGTCGTGACCTCAGATGGCGGATTGACTGCAGGAGTAGATATCACCGAACCAAACTGTCCTAGTGATTTTGGTCAAGCAGTCGTGACCACAACTAATGGTGCAGGTGTTGTTTTATTCTCCCTAGATGGAGGAGAATTTCAAGAGTCTGACATGTTTGGGAATCTGCCTGCAGGTCCTCACACAATTGTTGTTACAGATGATAATGGGTGTGAGATAATGCTTGATTTTGTGATTCCAGAACCAGAAGTGCTGGACGTAGATTCTGGTGAAGACAGACAAGTTGAATTAGGAGATTCACTTTATATCCTCAATGCAGCAATATCTACAAACATAGATCCAGAGACGATAGTATCTGTGACTTGGGTAGATGCTGGATCTGGCGAAGAAATTTGTTCAGGCCCACTTTCTCTCTGTGGACAAATAGAAGTTGATCCAGAAATATTTAATGAATACTGCGTCACGATAGTCAATGAAGACGGTTGTGAGGCCACTGACTGTGTGATACTTAGAGAACAATTGATCAGAGATGTTTACATCCCTACCATATTCGATGCCAATGCGGATAATCCTGTCGATCAGTCATTCTTTGTACAAGCAGATCGATTTGTAGAGGCTGTAGAAGAAATGCGCATTTATGACAGATGGGGTCAACTGGTCTACTCCATACCTACCGAAGTCTTACCTAATGATCCATCTGTTGGTTGGAATGGGAGATGGGGTAATACAGGTGGATTGCTCAATCAAGGTGTCTATGTATATTTTATTAAAGTGAGATTTAGCAGTTTCCAAGGGCTGCCGGATACTGAAATATTTGCTGGAGATATCACCTTGATCAGATAATGAAAAGAATGATATAAATTATTAATGAAAAATATGGTAGCAACGCTTGGTGTTGCTACCTTTTTTATTGTTAATCGCTTTCCTGACTTTGGTGCATATCCTAATTTTAGAATAGGATTGTACGTAGAAAAATGGAGTTAGGATAGAATATGAGTTTAATTACAAAATTGTCTTGAAAGCATATATCTCTAATAACTTTCCCAAGAAACATCTCAAGCCTTATCTTCGTTTTATTGTTTTGGACAACTAGGCCGCTCCAATATGACGGACAGGATAATCTTAGCCATATTATTATTGATAATCCCTTCAGCGATGATAGGGCAGTGCTTTCTATCCAGACCAGTAGCCATCTCACCGCAATCCAGTTCAGATCTTATAATCAATGTATCGGGCCTTAGTCCCGATGACCTTGCAGTGGATCAAGCTATTTGTGCGATCAATATCGAATGGGAGCATGGACGACAGGAAAATTTGAGATTCGAGTTAATCTCACCAGCTGGGCAAGTTGTTCCATTGATAGGACCGGGCATCGTTAGTGGAGCTGCCTCATCTTCCAATGTCAATTGGAATATCAATTTTGTTGACTGTGATACACCTACTTCACCAGATCCTGATATAGAGCCTATATGGAATAATAATCAGCGATGGGAGGCTTTTACAAATTATATAGGTACTTATCGCCCTCATTCTGGTTGCTTGGAAGATTTCAATATGGGAAGCGCAAATGGAGATTGGCGACTAAATATTGTCAACCTAGGCACGACCTCTGGTGTCCTGATATTTATTGAAATATTTTTCTGCGAAGGGACAGCTACCTGCACCCAATGTCTGGTGGACGCTGGAGATTTTACGACGCCACAAATTATCCTCTGCGAAGGAGCCAACCAATTGTCTCGACTTGATTCCGCCGCAGTCTACGGCACTATACCATCGGTAGGCACAGACATTAGATATCTGGTAGACGATGCATCAGGCAATATAAGAGTCTTACATGCATGGAGTGAGGTCCAAGCGCTTCCAGAAGGTCCCATAGATATACGCGTCATCACAACTACGGATGAGAACCTGCCTGCAGTAGATGCAATTGCTTCGTTGGCTGATTTGCAATCCTTATTGGATATGAGCCTTTGTCTTGATGTCTCAGATAATATACTCGCTATCCGATATATAGATGCCGTGCATATAGAGGAAGTGGACCTTGCTTTGTGTCAGGGAGATACAATTATCGTAGACAATATAGCCTTTACACAAGCGATAGACACTGCCTTTTTCCCTTCTACTGCTATGATGTGCGATACCTTAATCCAATTGAATATTGAAGAAGTTATCTTGGACGCCGAGATATCGCATAATGGTAATCCAGTGGTATGTGGCCAAAGACAATTCTTGGATGGTAGTCAAAGTATGGCTGGGCTTCAAGCTCAATTCGAATGGACGACCAACGATGGAAATATTATCAACGGTCTAGGTGCAGTAGCTACTGTGGATGCTGGAGGAACCTATTTTTTAGAACTGACCGACAGAGGGTGTAGCAATCTGGATTCTATAGTGTTGACTGCACTGGATACCTTCTTTCTGTTTTTAGAGCAAGAGCCACCGCTGTGTTTTGGCGATTCACTCAATATAATTTTGAGAGATTCTTTTGATATGGCCAGTGGACCAATTTCACTCAGTATTTCTGATATCATCGGACCACCAGGTGCTGTGACAGACCAACTAGGTAATCTGATTAATGTCACTGATACTGGATTATATACTATCCAATCTATGGCAGGTAGTTGTATGCGGGAGGATACGATCACCATCATAGATGATACACAGGTGTTAAATCTTACTGCACAAGTGACCGATACGCTAGGTTGTAATAACCAACCAGTCAATATCAGTCTGACAACCAACGTACTTAATCCAACCTTCTCCTTTGATGGCCCAGAGTCCATTCCAGATGGTAATACTAATCCAGTAGTGAGTACGGCAGGTATGTATACGGTAACAGTGACAGATCAAAACCAATGCACTGCTACCACTTCTGTAGAAGTCATTAGTCAAGTAAACCTGCCTAGTGTAATCATCCCTGACTTAGTGATCCCTTGTGGACGCAGTATCAATCTGGAAGCCTCCGTCACTGGAAATGTAGACTCATTAAGATGGGTAGATCCGATGGGAATGATCTTAGTTGGCAACAGCCCATCTGTTACTGATACAGGTACTTATCGCTTATCAGTCTTTGAGAATCAAGGCTGCAATCTGCTCGATCTACCAGTGGTAGTGACGACCAATGGTGAGGCCTTGTTCGATACTGTAGAGACCGCACTCATACCTTGCGAGACTGGATCGCTCTTGATTACAAATGATGATCCTAGTGTATTAGATCCAACCAATACAATCGCATGGAGAGATGCTGCAGGTCAGATTATATCTCAGGAGCCTAATCTCTCGATATCTGAGCCCGGCGCGGTTACCTTTATGCTGACTGATAGAAATGGATGTATTGGTACACGGACAGTCATGGCATTTCTAGAAGCTGAACAAAGTCTCATACAGCAGATAGACATTACCTTGGAATCAAGCAATTGCCAGTCACTGGATAGTACAGCAGTTACCTTGACTGGCCCCGTATCTGAGTTATCTCAAATTTTGTTTAATAATGAAGATGTAGGCTTGTCTTCAGCCCTCTTGCTGCCAGATGGGACATATGATGTGACACTTATAGATGAGGATGGATGTAGATTGGATACCATGTTGCTGCTAGATAATGAGGCCGTAGCTCCTTCCATAAGTCTGGGACCCGACGTGACACTGGCACCAGAAGAGCGCTACACCATTCCAATCAGCCTTATTGGATTAGATGATGATAATACTTTGATCTGGTCCGACCCAGATTTGCTGTCTTGTAACCAATGTCTGGACCCAACTATCCAATTGACACAGGATACCTTAATAATTTTGGAAATTATTGATGTGAATGGTTGTCAGGCGATTGATAGTCTATTTATTACCATTATAGATGACCTGCCACCGCCAATTGCTTCACCAGAAAATACCTCAGTTTATATACCAACAATCTTCCAGCCTTCACTCCCTTCACCTGATAATCAATTAGTTATGGGATTAAATGCAGACCAGTATACGGCGTACACTTTCTATCTGTATGACAGATGGGGTAATCTTGTGGTACAATCAGAAGGATCTGTGGACAATAATGAGATACTCCTATGGGATGGGCGATTCAAAAATCAACCAGCTGAACAAGGAGTATATGTATATATGGCAAAATTATTGCTAGTTGATGGTTTGGAAGACGTGAATAGTGGGCATATAACCTTACTTAGATAGTAAAAGGTTGTATTTTTGTAAAACATTTGTCATATCTATCGTCTGATCTATTTTGATTTGTAGGTTAGATCATTTCTGATTATTTAAGGGTTTGTCAAGACTAAGTCTTTATTGTCATGCGATTTTGACATATAATGTCCAACCTTACCTGAGTCGGAAAACACCCAAAATTTTAAGCGCATAATTAAGAGAATTTAGGCCTCCTCCGAGGTCTGAAAACTTTGGATTTTAATTACCACCGACACGACACTGTTTGTATATCTAAAGATTGCCACAGAGTGTAGTGTCAAAGTATATATTATTTCAAATGAGACAATTGATTCTTCTTTGCCTAGTAATCACTGCACTTTGCCCTCAAGGTTTATTTGCAGACGGTCATAACATTGGTGATAACAGTCTGACTGTGGTAGATCCACCTAGACCTCCTAGAGTAGATTTCAAACCATTTCTGTGTTTTGATGAGCAAACAGATGTGGTCCTCTTTCTGATAGATAGAGAAGCAGGTGTAGATTATACTTGGAATATACCTGCCAGTATAGATCCTGAAACCACTTTTTCTGCTAATGGAGATACTGTGTTCATAGCAGATATTACAGCGCTGAATCCTTTATTCGAAATAATAGAAGTTACAGCCACCAATTCTTGTGGCTCAGTGACTGAACGTCCGTTTATTGAATTGGGTGCACCTTTAGCGATACCTGAAGAGCCTTTAGATACTTTTTGTACTGGATCTTCGATTAGAATAAATCCATTTTTTAGTTCAAGAATTGTAAGATATGATTGGACTTTTAATGGTGGAGAATTAGTGTCTGGCGAACCTGGCGATGAAGAGCCTTTTTCTATAAGATATGATGCCCAAGGATTACAATCTTATACACTCATGGCCACAGATCAGAATGGTTGCCAACATACGCAGACTTATCAAGTGATGATCTATGATGCACCACCTCAACCGGCTATACAGTGTACAAGTTTGCCTGATAGGGTAATGCTCAATTGGATCGAAGATCCCAACTTTACCTATAATATAAATACTAGCCAGTTTGATAGTAATCTTACTGGTATGATGACTGGTGCTGCAGAGATGACAGTAACAGGTTTTGTGAGTGCTTCTGGAGCATTTGACCCATGCCAATTTGCTATATTTACTGTAGAGGTTTTTGGGACAAATCCAGCGCCATGTGATATGGCAATAGAAACTTCCTTATGCAGACCAAGTCCAAGACCTGAGTTTGTATTCGAACATAATCCAAATAAAACGACGCATTGTGTAGGTGATGCACCTATAGTCACAGAATTAGTAGCTATAGTCAATGGAGAAGCTAATCCAGTTACTGGTCATTGGGGAACCACCAGTTCTCAGACCGAATTAGATGGTGGATTCGAGATAGATCCTGATTGTAGAACAGGGCGGTGGGACCCTACTGGCCAAGCAATCGGTGATTATGTGATACAATATACTTACACGAATCCCGATGATGGATGTACTACTAGGGATGCTGAATTCTTTACAGTGATGGAACGTGCTTTACCTAATGCCAGAATAGACAAAACAGATATCTGCGCTGATGATGAAGTCATTGTTACCTTTTCCAGATATGAAGATCTGCCTGCTCCCAACGTATTTGTCAATACCACTGTTGGAGGATTAGAGGTAGAAACACTAACAGATAGTACAAGAAGAATAACCTTTGGCAATTTTGACGAGACTTATGAGGTTGTAGTCGCCTATGATAATATTCCAGATTGCGAACCTAACATAGAGTCAGTCTTTGTGACGACGAGTGCAAAACCGGAGATAGATCTTGCCTGCGGCACAGAAGAGACAGATGCTATTAACTTAGAGTGGAATGATCTGGGATTGGAAGCCATTGTCACACTTAATGGCAATAACCCAGTTACCACACTCAGTAATACATTAAGGATAGATGGTTTGGCTACCGACACCGGTTATGAAGTCATCATCAATATTGAAACCTTGACTTGCGGGATAGTTAGTGATACAATAGTCTGTAGAACAACCTCATGTGTACCGGCTATGGTGGATCTCAGCAATGTGCCTACAGATCCGATTTGCTATGATCCGGAGGCAGGAGTACCAATCCCACTTAATGTTAATATAGCACCAGGTGCACCAGGCATCATTGGAGATTTTACTTGGGATACACCGCTGGTAGATGAGTTCAACAATTTTACGCCAAACGATAATACCATTAGAGATTATGTACTTACAGCAGTATATGCGGATGAAAATGGATGCTCCGAACGTATACCTGTACCTGTGTCTGTCTTATTTCAGCCTAGGCCATTTTTGGAAGCCAGCGTAAATACAGTTTGTCTTCAGAATGGTCAAGTGTCATTGCAAAGTAATAACATAGACGGCAATGTAATTCTCCAGCTAGATGATCCATTACCAGCTGGAGCCACATTAATTAATAGTACCGCAAGAAATTTTGAAATCGCTTTTGCAGCTGTAGGTGATTATACTATCGGTATGGTAGCCAACTTAGAAGGTTGCGAAGGACCGAGAGAAGAAGTAACCATAACCGTAGAAGATACACCAGTATTGGATGCGCGATGCGCCAATCAAGGTGAAGATTCAGTGACCTTGGCTTGGAATGATATAGGTGTGCCAGTCACGATCAGACAAGATGGGATAGATATCGCTTCTAATCAGTCCAATACAACTTTCGATGTTACTGGGTTGCCAGCCAATACAACCTTTGAATTTGTCGTCTCAGCTAATGACCCTAGTTGTGGTCTTATAGAGGAAACTTTCTCTTGTGTCACTTTTGCTTGTGTAGATCCTGAGGTGGTCAGTAATGTGCCAGCAAGTCCTATATGCTGGGATGTAGCTACCATGGGTGGTTTTCCGCTAGATGTCACCGTCCAACCTGGTACTGGAGGTGCACCAGGCATTTTTGCATTCGATTCTCCATTGGTGGATGCCAATAATGAATTTACCCCAATAGACCCTTTACAAGTCAATTATTCGATAGACGGCATATACTCAGATGATGATGGCTGTGTAGAAACGATCACCATCGACTTCATTTTTGTACAGACACCGGAAGTCGCTCTTTCACTGATAGGTGCGGACACCTTATGTGGCGATATGGCAGAGGTAACCTTGGTGGGTGACTTTGCAGGCTTAGTGCCTGATGAGATAGTCTATGTGCCAGAATTTCCTGCCGGCGTTAACAGTACAGAGGTCTCACCTGGACAGTATACCCTGACCTTTGATGGGCCTGGAACCTATGATGTTGGCTTAAGAGTAGACTACTTCGGATGTGAAGGCGTAACCGTTAATCAGGAAATATATGTGATGGCAACGCCAAAGCTCAATCTGAAATGTGGCGACGAAGAAGATACTTCAGTCACCGTATTGTGGGATGACATAGGCGCTGATGATTATCAGGTCTTTCTTGATGGCTTGCCACAAGCATCTTCAAATATGACAGAGACAACGATAGGCAATCTACAAATGGGATTGACCTATGATGTTGTGATAGAAACACTGATACCAGATTGTGGACTCGTTAGAGATATGGTCACATGCCGAACTTTTGTGTGCCCACCTGTCACTATGGATTTCTCGGGTGTGCCAGATGTCGTTTGTCACGATAGCAGAACAGGACCTTTTTTATTGGATGTCAGCATTAGCTCTATGGATCCTAACGCCAATGGGCGCTTCGAGTGGGATACCCCTTTAGTAGATGAGAATAATATGTTTACCCCAGATCCAAACATCACAGAATATAATCTAGATATACTATACACTGACGATAATGACTGTGTGGATGCCTTCACCCTGTCATTTACCTATTTGGAGAGCCATCGTCCTGATATACAGATATTGAGTAATGACTCTATCTGTATGAATGGAGAGAGCATACAGATTATGAGTAACTATACATCTCAGGGAGGCGGTCCAGTAATATATACCACAGACTTTCCGTCAGAAGCAGTTGTGCAAAGTGGCTCAGATGCAGGACCTTATGAGATCACCTTTACTCAAGAGGGTACCTACCAGCTGGGTATTGCAGTAGAAGATAATGGTTGTCCTGGAACTGTAGAATTTGTAGAAGTAACTGTAGAGCCAGACATTGGGATGCCAGATGTGACATCAACAGGAACCTTTGGCGGCATCGAATTGTCATGGGATCCAATGAACTGTGTCTCGACATATAAGATATTCATCGATGGCGAATTTGTGGAGAATGTATCTGGTACTTCTACGACAATAATAGGATTGGAAGGCGAGCAAGAGTTCGAATGGATAGTAGAACCGATCAGTAATTGCAGATGTACTGGAGAGGTAGCCAGAGGTAGGGAAACAACAGAGGCTTGTCCCGTACCTACAATCACCGTATTCCCAGTAGATACTTGCTTCGGGGCTGATGTACCTCCTTTTGCTTTGGAGGTCGATGTGCAGACAACAGGGGAGATAGCAGGCGGTGAAGGTGACTGGACAGGACCACTCATCGATATCAACAGACTAGTAGATATAAGCTTCGCCAGAGAGCCTGGTATATTCGAGATGGAATACACCTTTGTAGAAGGTGGCTGTGAGACAATAGTGCCTGTCAATGTAGAATTGACAGAACCACCTACTCTGGAAGTAGATCCAATAAGTATACAATGTGGTGAGGATGTCTCAGGCACGGTAATTGTTTCTGTGCTAGGTGGCACACCAGATTTCGGCTTTTCATTGAATGGTGGAGAAGTCCAGCCAGAAAACATATTTGAAGATGTCGAAGTCGGTTCTTTCTTCGTAGAAGTGAGCGATGGGAATGGCTGTCTGGTCTCTGTATCGGACAACATTGTGGATTCAGACTTGAGTCCAGAAGTGGAAATAGAAGGAGAAAACGTCGTTGTTGAAGGTTCTAATGAGGAATTTTTCCTCGAATTAGAAGATATAGACCCCGATATGGTCACAAATATCATTTGGACTTTCAATGGCAATAATATATGCGAAGGCCTGCTTTGCGACCCTGTTTTACTGGAGAATGTGGTCGATACAGGTGTCTTACAAGTGGTGGTTGAATTAGAAGGTTTTTGCGAGCTTACAGCCTCTAAAACCTTGGATGTCAACTTTGTAAATGATGTATATATTCCTAATGTGGCAGATTTATCAGGTACGGCATTGCCGCCTAATAATCAATGGACCGCATTTGTTAAAGGTGCAGAAACATTTATATCCCGAGTGCAAGTTTTTGACAGATGGGGTAATAAAGTGAGAGATTTTGAGAATAATTCACTGGAATATTTTAACGAATTCTTAATTTGGGACGGTTTCTTTGGCAGCGAACCAGCCGAACAGGGTGTCTATACTTATGTGATAGAACTCCTGATCGAAGGAGAGCCTGAGATCAGATTTGGAAGCGTTACTATATTTAGGTAGTATGTGACTTATTTTTAGAACCTAACCGATAGGCAACTTAAAAGATAGTTGTTTATCGAATTATTGACAGTCCACCCTTTTTCATTACAGCTGATGGCTTTTGTCAGACAGTAAGTGGTTGTTTGTTCTTGATAGTCCGCAAACTATAGTATTATAGTAGCGTCCAAAGCAGAATCGAACCACAGAACTATTGTTATTAAGACACAAACATCAGTTATGATCAAAAAGCTATTTTTACCGCTTACAATCTTTCTTTTTACTTCTAGTTTCCTTTCAGCCCAGTCCATAGATCAGGATGGTCAGAGTGTTGGCCCCGTCGAGTGTAATAACGTTGACGCGGATGACTTCGAGGATGATATAGAAGATATTCTAATTAATTTTCCTTGGACTTCACCTGACTGTGGGTCGGTTACCTATGATGATAACTTTACTATAACTTCCTCTCCACCGTATGATTGTGATGGGACAGATGTTGTCGAGGTAGAAGTTGTTTTGGACTGTGATGGAAGTCCAGTGACGATCAACGTCATGTTGGATACAGAGGATATGTCAGATCCATTTGATCATAATACAGATAATTCTCTCGAGGACCCTACTATATCTGGCGAACAGTGTACAATGAATCTTCAGTCAGAGATAGATGCATGGATTACGAATATAGAAAACAATAGTTTCAATGGAGGCTTTGTCTTCTCAGACAACTGTGCCGATCCTACGGCTCTGACAATCAATGTGGTAACTGCACCTGCAGTTAGCCATACTGTCTGTGGTAATATGGTCTATCCAGTAGAATTTGAAGTGGAAGATGAGTGTGGTAACTTGGAGACATTTTCTTTTGATTACGAAGTAGAAGATAACGAGGATCCCTTCGTGGATAGTGATCCAAGTGTAACCAGTATGGAGTGCGACATGGTACAGTCCATTGCAGATTTGCAGCTTTGGTATGATGCGATTGTTAATGACAATGAAGACCCTAATGGCAATCCTGTCTTTGTGGATGATTGTACGGAGACAGCATCACTTGTAATTACAGCCGATCCCTTACCGACTTTAGATTTTACAGCCTGTATCGAAGATGTACTTGTTACTATTAACTTTCAAGCCGAGGATGCTTGTGGTAATACATTTGATATGGACTTTACTTATGAGATCGTAGATTCAGAAGATCCAATAGATGATAGTGCACCAGCCTCTATGACTTTTCAGTGTGATATGGTTCTGACAGATGCAGATATTCAAGCTTATATTAATGATATACTCGCAAACGGTTCAGGTTCTAACTACTTTATCGATGATTGTACGGCACCGGGTGACTTAGATATAGTATTGATCAGTGGAGATCCTACACTGCTGGATTATACAGGTTGTGTAGCGGAAACTTATGACTTAGAGTTTGAGATTACAGACTTATGTGGTAATACCTTGTCTTGGATGGCACAGGTGATTGTAGAGGATAATAACCAGCCAATGTTGTCTTTAGGTGGTGCTTCGCAATCTACTATTCCTAATTGCGATAATTTGGCAGATATAGAAACAGAAGTAGAAACCATCCTAACGAGCGGTTCTGTGCTGACAGATATATGTACTGATTTCGGCAGTATTACGATAGGTGACTTTGATATAGATCCAGATCCGAGTAGTATCACTTTTGATGACTTATTACCAGGTAGTGGTAATACTTGTTTTGAGATAGAGTTTCAGGTCACTTACGAAGACCCGTGTGGTACTACTAGTAACACGGAATCATTGACCATAGAGGTAGATGATATGGAGCCACCATTTACTGGAGATTTATTTCCTGGTCCAGATGCGAATGTGGGTACTTTTTGTCCAGACGAGATACAGTCTGTAGAAGACTTTGATAACTTGATCCAAGTGAGCATCTTTTCTATAACAGATAATTGTACGGACTTTAGTACGATGACCTTACTTGATCTTCCTGTTGTAGGAGAATTCTATCCTATGTTTTGTGGTGAAGTTGGATTTATAGAATGGGAATTATTTGATGAGTGTGGTAATGGAGATATATATAGACTAGAGTGGACTGTAGATATAGATGGATCAGGTGGGGTACAGCCCTTGGATTGGATAGGTTCTCCTGAAGACCACTATCCGCCAGATATCACCTTGGCCCTACCAGACGCAGCATGTACTAACGATTTTGATCCATGTATGTGGATGGATATGGATATGAATGTATGGGGATGGGAAGCCATCGAAGATGTAGTATGGGAAGGAGGATGTGATGTCCAGATCGAATATTCTCACGTCCCTTGCTCAAATGTACAGGAGATGGTCAATGTTGGATTGGATCCTGCTGAGCTGGTAGATTTCGCCACTAATTCAATAACTACAACAACGGTTTGTATTACCATTACAGATATGTGTGATCCAGCTGGTAATTTGGAGTACTGTTTTGACTTTACCTTACAATGTGGTAGCTGTGGAGATGTGGGGGCGATATTCTGTGAGACATGTGATGATGCAGATCCTATATTTCCAAATGGTTGTCGATTATGTGATCCAGTGGAGTTGCAACAAGGATATACCTCATGTAATCCCGAATGTGAATTTATTAATCCTGGATGTAATCCAATAAATGATGGTTCGCAGCCTACACCACTTTGTGGTGACGGTGGTAATGTGCCACATAATATGTCTTGGTTTGCTTTTGTAGCAAGTGCTGAGAATTTGGATATCATTGTGGACTTGGACATGTGTAGTACAGGAAACGGGGTGCAACTGGGTATCTATGATAGTTGTGAGTTTGATGATTGTGTTGTCTGGACAGGAGGTTGTACGACAACCCAGCAAGATTTGAGTGGAACCTTTGTGCCTGGTCAGACCTACTACATGTTTGTGGATGGATGTAATGGAGATGATTGTTTGTATACGGTGACTGTAGAAGGAATAGATTTTCTTGGACTTCCTGAGATCGATGCGATTACAGCTTTCAGTCCTTGTAGAGACGAGATGTTGACTGATAACTTCGATGATCCTTCTTTGCCAAGTCCAACGGGTAACTGCGAACTAACGAGCAGTGTGACTGTATGTCCAGGTGAAGAAATTCAGTTTGGTGTAATTCACCAAGGTAATCCTGATAGTTCTATTCCTGAGTTAGTGGACGAATGCGGACAATATGCAGAATCATTAAATA
>CAZPUF010000029.1:0-19868 GCA_964589705.1 uncultured Saprospiraceae bacterium
ATTTAATGCTCTTGATGCATCAGTAAATTTTTCAGTAAGTAGACAAGAACAATTACCAGCATAAAGGGAAGGGCAATCAGTAACACTTGATAATCATTCCATACTTATCTGCCAGTACTCTAAAGCTAAACACATAAGTACGTAACTGTTTGTAACAAACTATGGCCAGATAATGCTTTCTTCATCACGACTCCACATACATCTCATTCGTTATTCCTCCAGCATCTTCTGCGCATTCTCCTCCATCTGCAGCTTCTCTATCACTTCTGTGATTTCCCCATCCATGATCTTCCCCAGACTGTATAGCGTTAGATTGATACGATGATCAGTGCATCTGTTTTGAGGATAGTTATATGTTCTAATCTTATCAGATCGGTCACCAGATCCGACCAAAGATTTTCGCTTGGTCTTCTGCTCTTGGTACGCTTTGTTTCGTTGCGCCTCTTGTATCCGCTGGTAAAGTCGCTGCATGGCTATCTCCCTATTCTTATGCTGTGATCTGGAGTCAGTACTTTCTCCAGTAAGCCCCGTAGGTAGGTGGGTGAATCTGACACCCGATTCTGTTTTATTGACATGCTGACCACCTGCACCACTGGCACGGAAGGTATCTGTACGGAGATCGTCTTTCTTTATCTCTATATCCTCTATTTCATACTTAGGCAAGACGGCAACAGTGGCGGCTGAGGTATGTACACGGCCTTGAGATTCTGTTTTAGGCACACGTTGGACCCGGTGTGCGCCAGATTCAAATTTCAGCTTGCCATACACTTCATTACCCGTTACTTCAAGAACGAGTTTGCTATATCCTCCTGCAGAACCTTCAGTCAGAGAGATGATCTCGTGCTTCCACTTCTGACCTTCAAAGAACTTGGTATACATCCTAAGGAGGTCTCCAGCAAATATCGACGCCTCATCTCCGCCAGTACCTGCCCTGATTTCCATCACCACATCTAGTACATCTTCTGGATCTTTGGGGATAAGCAGGACTTTAAGCCGCTCTTCCAATGCTTCTTTTTGCGGCTCTAGTTCTGACAACTCCTCTTTGGCCATAACTTGCATATCTGGGTCTGGGTCCTTGAGCATCTCCGATGCGTTCTCCATGTTATCCAATACATGCTTGTAAGACTTATATGATTCTACAATCTCCTGCAGGCCCTTGTATTCCTTATTGAGCTTACTGAATATTTTCATGTCTGATACTGTCTCAGGATCAGAGAGCTTTTCTTCTATGCTGAGGTAATGATTGTGTAGTTCTTCGAGTTTAGCGAGCATGATGGGTGACTTGTATAGGTATATATGCGTTAAGGGCAGCTACTGCCGCCCTGATATTAGAGTATAAATTTTGATTAGTTAGCTAACGGATGTTAATGCTATTCTTTATGGAGTTTATAAAGTCAACAGTCACAGGAGGTCTCGTGATATTGTTCTTTATAAAGTTTCTACAAGATTCTTCTTTCTTGAAAATTTTGGAGCACTTGGGGTCTTGTTGTACTTGTTGAAGGAGCTCTGCTCTTTCAGTTTCGCCTAAGGCATTGTCAAAGAAAAGGCTTACTCGGTTTTGGATTTCGTTTACGTTAAGATTTCCCATTTTTTGTTTTGTTCGTTAAGGACGACCTGACTTAATGATAACTTTATTCAGGACTGTGTCATTTAATTAAAACATCTAAAAAAAAACATCTTTCTACTTAGTCGTTTGAGAAAATAAATGATTGATTATCAATCATTTATACTATTTGTTTTTCTCAAATCAATAGGCATTAATGGAAGACTTGCTATACAATGTTACACAAAGAGGTATAAAAATGCAACTATAAAAGGGGGACATTTTCCACACCAAAAATAATAAGACACAATGGCCCTATTTATCTACTGTTTTATTGCTTTTGTCAGATTTGTTATCCCCACGTTTGTCTTTGAAGCCCATTTTTTCTGCATAGGCTTTCAGTTTTTCTTTAAGCATGTTACGTGCTCTAAATAACCTTGATCTGACTGTACCGATAGGCACATCTATAATCTTAGCGATTTCTTCATATGTAAATCCCTCTACATCACAGAGTAAGACTACTGTTCTGAAATCTATAGGTAAAGAATTAATCGCTATGGTAACCTCATCACCCATCATCTTGTCAAAGAGTTCTTCTCTCAAATCAAGATATCCTGGTAGTCTGTCATCACCATCGTGATAATTGACTACATCTTCAAAATCTACCCGCGTCGGCTGCTTACTGCGTTTCCGATATTGGTTGATATAGGCGTTTTTCAAAATTTTAAACAGCCATGCCTTAGCATTAGTTCCTTCTATGTACTTATCTATGAATCTATGTGCCTTCATGTAGGTCTCTTGGACCAAATCATTGGCATCATCCTCATTATAGGTGAGGTGATAAGCAAAGGTTTTGAGCGCCTCTATGTGAGGAAAGAGCTCGTTGTGGAATATTTCCGAATTGTTTCTGGACAATGAGACCGAGTTTTCTTTGTGCTGACTAGCAAACATACAAATAATCAATTTATTGGTATGACGTGCATTTAGACCATTTTGTTATGAATCTACCTGATTATCAGACTAATATCCCTAAAAATTCTACGTTTATTGGACCTTAACCACGCCTGATTCCATAATTGCATAGACGATATCATGCTTTAATGGTGAAATTTTCGCCAATCCAGTAAATGCCCCAAAGGCGGGTAGAACCAAGTTGTTTTCAGATATATGAAAGCAGGGTAGTGTTAAGGATTGCAATCCTTTACCCCTAAGGTAGACACCAGGGTGGATATGTCCAGAGATATTATATTTCGTTTGCGAGTCCTCTATTGGGATATGGGTAAAGAGAAAGGGGCCTTTTGTTATGCTATCATACACGATTAGATTTAGCTCTGCATACTCCTTCTCATTCAGTATGTCATGATTACCCTTAACGAGCACAAACTTTATATCTTTAAGTTGACCTACAAATGTTTTGAATTTGTCCCAGGCTCTATTATAGCTGCTATGAAACAAGTCTCCCAGGATCCATACCTCTTTGACAGGGTAATCCAACAGCAGTTGGGCCAATCTTTCTAGCGTATCCGTCTCCGCTAATTGGGGAATACCTATACCTGCTTTTCTAAAATGTGTCACTTTCCCAAGGTGTAAATCAGCAACCAGTAGTATCGAACGGCTTTTCCAAATAATTGCCTTTTCTGACAACAAGGTCAGTGGCTCACCTCTAAGCTCATGTATGATAGCTGCCATTGGGACAAATTAAGTTAATTATGCTGAGAAGCCACTCACGCTGCTCATCTCGACCACTTTCTTAAGGGTATAATTGACATGTACGGCTCGAAATTTTAAATTCGCAACTCATTTAAGTTTAAATACCCTTACGATTCATACTATGGGAAGAGCATTTGAATATAGAAAGGCCACAAAATTTGCAAGATGGGACAAAATGGCGAAAGCTTTTTCTAAGGCCGGACGTCATATTACTATGGCCGTAAAAGCTGCTGGACCTGATCCAGACACCAATGTCGCGCTCAGAAGGGCTATCCAAAATGCAAAGGCTGTTCAGATGCCTAAGGACCGAATACATGCGGCAATAAAAAAGGCTTCTGACAAAGATACTAGTAACTATGAGGAAGTAACCCTAGAGGGCATGGCACCACATGGTATCGCCATGGTAGTTGAGACGGCAACTGATAATAACCAGCGGACTGTGGCCAATGTTAGATCTTATTTTAATAAGAAAGGTGGATCTATGGGCACTAAGGGTATGCACGATTTTCTTTTTAACCGAAAAGGTGTATTCTACATTCCAGTCGACCAGATCGCAGATCCCGATGAGATAGAACTTGAGATGATAGATCATGGACTAGAGTCCATAGAAAAGGATACGGTGGAAGAGAAGGAAATGTATAAGATCTATGTAGCCTTCGAAGATTTTGGCAAGATGCAACAAGCACTTGAAGTGGCAGAAATAAAGCCAGAAAAATCAGAACTCGAGAGAATCCCTACGATCACAAAGGAACTGACAGAAGAACAGGTAGATGAGGTATTAGCGCTTGTAGATTTGATGGAGCAGGATGACGACGTGAGTAACGTCTTTCACAATTTGGCTTAGAGTACTGAACCCAGAAAATCTTTTTCATTTTCCAAGAGTCGTCTGTTATTGATCAAACGATTAAGGTTCAAATATCCTGCAACTGAAAATGAGGTTGCAAACCGCTCTGCTGTCTCATCAATAGAAGCATAGAAGCTGGATAACTTAGCATTGGCATAACTGCTAAGTGTAATTCTTATGGTTTCATTGCCTATAGAATAATGCAGGCCTAAGCGTGGAATGAGAATTACATTATTAATGTTATCGTTTGTCGATTCTTCTGCGAGCAAAGAACCATTTTCTTGTGCGGTCCATGTAATTATCCTGGAGTTCAATAAGAAATGGGTTACAAGTCCGGCTGATACATGAAAATTGTCTAAGGGTCTAGGGAGATGATAATGTAAGCTGCTACCTGGGGTGACGAATTTGGATTGATACTGTCGTTCTACTTCTGGCTGGAAAAGAAAACTTTCACTGGTGCTCAGGCCATATACGAAAGATGTGTACCCTAACTGAACATGATAGGAAAAGTTGCTATTTATACTCTTAGAATAGACGATATCTGCAGATCGAATTGGTTCAGCAAAGAATGTTTGCCAAGCAAAGTCATCATCAAATTCATCAATGGTGATAAAGTCTGGGAACTCGCTTGTCAATCTAGAAAATTGCAAGCCAATATGATTCAGTTGTGCACTGATCTGCAGCTGAGTCAATGTACAAAATAGAACTACCAAGATTTGAGTTCGGTAAGACATACCTTAATTTAACGCCTTTTGATAGTGCAACATTGTATAAGTAAAGGTATTGTACAATAGTTGCTATTTTGCCTTATTCATTTTGAGCAGGAGACGACAATACGTCTTGTCTAATTACACACCAATGCGCATCTTCTTAATTCTATCTTCTAGTCTCTCGCTGGTCATTTTTTCTCTGAGACGATCCACCATTATAGGAAAGGCAAGCGGAGTGGGCTTGTCAGGGTAGGTAATATTAATCTCTTGTGATTGTATCCTATTGAGTGCTTTAATCATTCTGGCTTCCTCTAATTGGAAAGTCATCACCTCTTCGAAAGTCTGCAGATATAAAAGGTTGTCTGGTTCATAATCTTGGAATACACCGAATAATAGGGAAGACGATGCTTGGAGATGTCGGTCTTTCTTAGCCTTTCCTGGGAATCCCTGGAAAATTAGACCTGAAATTCTAGCTACATTTCTAAATCGTCTGCGTGCTAATTCAGCGGCATTGATAGATGCTTGGATGTCCTTGCTGATATCTACAGGAGAAAATAAATCACGTTTAATTATAGCATCGACATCTATCTTTTTATCAGACAATAATTCAAATCCATAATCATTCATTCCTATAGAGAAACTGATCGGAAACATCCTCGAGAGTCGTTGTGCTATCAAGGCGCCCATCCCCTCATGCACATATCTACCCTCAAAGGGATACATAAGTAAGTGATACCCTTCTTTACTATGAAAATACTCCACAAGAAATTCTCTCTCAGATGGCAGCATACTCAGTGTGGACTGTAGATTAAGTAGAGGAGATAAGCGTTCTAATTCTATATCTAGTTTATGGCCATCCTTATTGTGATTGTATTCGTATATCTTTTCTCTGAGGACTTCTGACATTTCAGAGCTTAATGGCATGCGTCCTCCTTGATAAGACGGGATCCGTTTGTTCTTTTTCTTGCTGTTTTTTACCAGCATATTCATGTCCTTGACTCTAACCAATTCCAAGGATCGACCGGCAAACCAAAAGCTATCACCTGGGCTAAGATGCGCCGCAAACCACTCTTCTACATTACCGATTCTTTTGCCTTTGAGATATTTGACATTGAGCATGGCATCGCTTGTGATAGTGCCTATGCTCAGTCGATGACGCTGTGCTATACGTCTATCTACCACCTTATATATTCCCTCTGTGATAACTACTTTGGCGTATTCGTCATAAGCTTTTAAGGATTGTGAACCATGCAAAATAAAATGTAACAGCTTGTCCCAGTCTTCATCAGTGATGCTGTCATAGCAATGTGTCTGCTTTATTTCTTCATAGATTTCCTCTGGGTTGAATCCTTCTGAGACAGCTAGAGTCATCAGATATTGGATCAGTACATCCCACGAACGTATATAGGGTATGCGATGTTCTACCTCGTCCTTATTAAGCGCATTCCTTAGGGCAGCTGATTCTAATAGCTCAAGTGTATTGGTTGGTAAGAAGTAGATTCTGCTAATCGCTCCAGGGGCATGACCACTCCGTCCTGCACGCTGCATAAATCTGGACACACTCTTGGGACTACCGATCTGAATGATGTTTTCCACCGGACGAAAGTCTACCCCCAAATCAAGACTAGAGGTGGACACGACAGCCGATAATTTCCCTTCATACAACGAATCTTCTACCCAATCTCTAAGGTGTCTGGCTATAGATCCATGATGCATGGCCATATCACCTGCAAGGCTATCATCTAATTCTAACAGCCGATGATACCATAGCTCACATTTTGCTCTGGTATTTGTAAAAATTAGTGTGCTCTTACCAGAGTAAATAATAGGTAAGACTTTTTCTGCAAGACTCAGACCCAAATGACCTCCCCAAGAGTACGCTTCGATATCATCAGGAAATATGGAGATGACCTCAGTCTGCTTTCTAAAACCCGACCTTATCAGTTCTTTTGGTCCTTTGCTAGAGCCAAGTAACACCTCCATCCCTTCTTCAAGATTACCGATGGTGGCCGAGATACCCCATACTCTTAGTGCAGGATTGAGACCACGGATTCTGGAGATAGCCAGTTGCGCCTGGACGCCACGCTTGCTACCCATTAGCTCGTGCCATTCATCGATTATAACAGCATATACAGCGTTATAAAAGCTCAGATAGCCTTTGGTTGCCATAATGACATGCATGCTTTCTGGGGTGGTTATCAGTACTTGAGGAGGATTGGAGAGTTGCTTTTTACGCTGGGTGGTTGTGGTGTCGCCACTTCTGATTTCTGTACGCCAGTCTAAGCCGAAAGCAGTGTTGGCTTTCTCTATGGACAATTTGATTTCTTTAGCCAGGGCTCTGATCGGTGTGACCCAGATGATATGTGGGCCTTTTTTTCGAGTTTTTTCCTTGTTAAGAAAATCCATTAAGGCACCTAAATAAAGGGCATAGGTTTTGCCACTACCTGTAGGTGCATTGACAAGTCCAGACTTACCTTCTTGGAAGGCCAACCAGGTCTGTTTTTGGAAAGGCGCCGGTTCCCACCCTTTAGTGGCAAACCAGTTGACACCTTGCTTTATATCTCCCTTTTGTTGCGTCAAAAAAATTAGATTATTATTCTACTTCGCCTTAAATCTTACCTTTAGATCACTAAATAACAAGAATATAACCGACAAAGAAACATATCGTTCTATCTATCAGGATTATGATATTCCTATTCAATTCTCACCAGATTGGATGGATGCGGTATGTGTTAAGGGAGAATGGGATGTATTGCTAGAGCGAAATGGGTCGGGGAAATTACTGGGACTTTTGGTATATCATACCAGAAAGGTATATGGATTTAATGTGATTATGAATCCGCTGATGACCGCTTATAACGGTATATATCTATTATATCCAGATAAGCTGACTAATTATGAAAAAGGCCATTTCACCTATAAGCACACACAAGCACTGATAGATCGCTTACCTAAGCGAAGTATGTATTATCAGCAATATCATACCGACTTCAATAATTGGCTTGGCTTATATTGGAATGGATATAAGGAGACAACGAGATATACTTATATCGTAGATTCTGCAATAGGTAAAGATCACCAATGGGCCACCCTTAAGAATGCGATCAAAAAAGACATTAGGAATGCAGAGAAAGCCTGTAATCTAGTAGAGATAGATATGAAGACATTCTTGAAAGAAGCCAAGAGAGCTTTTGCTGATCGTAATAAGGAACAACCAGCAAATAGTGAAGCGCTGACAAGATTATATGATAAGCTATATCCAAAGGGTCAGTTGCAAATATTGTCTGCACAGCATAAGGAGACAGGGGAGTATCTTTCGGCTCAGATTGTTGTCCATGATAAAAATCGTAGTTATGCGCTAGCCTGCTATTTCAAAAGGCAGAAAGAAATGCGTACAACACTGAGTTATGTTATTTGGCATCTCATATTTTCTGGAGAGCGACGTTATTTTGATTTTGATGGAAGTATTATCAAAGGGGTGGAGAGATATATCAGATCATTTGGCGGCGTACTCACGCCTCATTACAAAATCCATAAGGTGTCTAACCCAATCCTGCGATTTGGACTTAATATACTAAAACCTAATTTTTTTGGATAATATAGAAAAGATTCTGGAGAGGTTAGGTGGAAGAGCGAAGCTGTTGAAATCTTTAAATGCCAACTTGACTTGGCTAATCAATAGTTTTGACCATAACAATAACAAAGGTTCATCAGGAACACGTACACTTAGAGGTAAGTGGGGCGATGTTTATCCAGAGACAACAGGTTACTTGGTACCGACACTATATAGACTAGGTGAGTTATTGGATCGGAAGGATGCTTGTGAATTGGCATTGTCACAACTAGAGTTTTTTAAGTCCATTCAGAATGAAGACGGGTCTTTCTTCCAAGCTACAGATAATGACCAACCAATTATTTTTGATACTGCACAGATATTAGAAGGGTTACTGTTCATCGCGCATACGAGCAAAGATCCAAAGCCTATATTAAAGATGATTATTCTTGCTGTAGATTGGTTGGGATTACAATTAGATGCAGAGGGTGTATTTACGGATTACAATTATGTGGAAAATTATAATCCAGCTTATTATGCGAGAGTAGCATGGCTGATGGCATCAGCGGAACTCATTAAGTACAGTAAGCCGAGAACAAAGACCAAGGCACTCATTAAGCGGATTGCCACCTTGCAGAATAAGAACAAAACCTTCTCAGACTGGTCCTTGCATCCTAATCAACCAGCCAACACTCATACTATTGCGTATACCTTAAGAGGATTAATGGAGTGTACAGACATTACCCATGACCGTAAAATAAGAAGGACTTTTTTGGCATCAGCCAAAAAGATGAGGGACGTCATTTTGGAATCTGGTATTGCAGGCACTTATGACCAAGAATGGAATGGCGATTATGATTTTCAATGTGCGACAGGTAATGCACAACTGGCCATTTTATATACAAAGCTATATCGGCGGTCTGGTGATAAGCTATATCTAGGAACAATAGTCCCTTTATTATTACCACTTATTAAGAGTCAGCGAAAAAGATTTATACACAAGGGGGCTATTCCTTCGTCTATTCCTATTAGTGGTCCTTACCAGAGATATAAGTACACTAATTGGACACAGAAATTTTACTGTGATGCTATTTTGGAGTTGTTTAGTGGAATAGGTAGAGACTAGAAATCAATGCGCAGCAAAGGACCCACTGGAGAATGTTGATTGACTTTGTATTCTGAGATCAACACATACTTGTACCTGTCAGGATAGGGGATATGAAAATAATTATAGACATAGCCCTTGTGATGCATAATGGGCTGAGGTGTATTGGTCACCACTTCCAGGTTATCGAGGAAGAATAGGCGATATTGCTGAGGAATCAATTGTAGAAAGACATCTTTGCTGAAGCCCTTATTAGACCCCCTAACTATATAATAGGGATCATAGTCTTTGACGGATCTGACAATAAGATCTATCCCTGATTCCTTAAGTGTATGGAAAATGTGTATTTGATCTGCTAATTGATGATGCTTATAAGTGTCAAGAAATACATCATTAGCCTTAATAGCTTTATAGATATTTTCTCTGCGATCGATTTTTGAGTGTTCTTTGGATAAGACTACAGCTTTAATGCCGTAAGCAGCTGCCACGCTTTTGTTGCTGAAGGCTTCTGGGCTAATATCATTATCCTGACATAGTAGAAACTCCTTGGTACTGTGGTCACAATATCTCTCTAGATATACGGTGTCGTTGCTGCCTCTGTTGGATTCAAGTATGGATTTATTTATTTGGTGGCGAGCATGTTGCGCATTGAAAAACGGTAATCTGTACAGGCTGATAACCGTAGCTATAACAGTAAACACCAAAAGATACTTGCGAGACCAAGACCCTTTGGCCAAAGAAGTCATTAGCATTATTAATAAGAAAAACCCAAGTACTGCTGATCGAGGCTCAAACAAGGGGGCAAGCACCATAGAGAAGGTGGCAGATATGAAGGCCATTATAAGTAACCCTTGTCTGGGAGATCTAAGTGCAGTTTTGGATCGTGACAATAATAGTATAAGCAGTACCGGCGTATACCTCATCAGATAATACCCTGTCCTTAAGGCAAATTCTTTGAGATGGGGGAGTAATCCACCTCCCATGTGACCTTGTGTGCCAAGTCGTTTCCCCAATGAAGGGGACAATAGCATAAATGCACCACCAATCACCATAATCGCCATTATTAGTATCAAGTGATTATTCTTTCGACCCCTAGTCCACCACCAAGCCAATACTGTAATGGATAATAACATGACACAGGCATTTTCATTGGCCAGCGCATTGGCTATTGATAATCCTATTAATCGACCTTTGACCTGATCCTGTCCTTCTATGTAGCGGATAAGCTCTGCCACATACCACAGCTGTGGAATTAGCATCCATGTATAATTAAGGGCACCTGTAGCCGGGAAATATGACCAGCCTAGGTTGATATGAAATACCCAAATAAATAAGATCAGCATGGCGTACTTAATCCAATAGTCAATCTTTTTATCATCAGTGACTACTTTGAGTATAGGCCATGGTAGTAAAAAGAAGATAACCACATTACAGACATCAAAGATGATGGGTGGTAAGGCCAATAGAGCCTGTAAGATTGTGTGATTAAATACACGGTAATGATAGTTATTATAGAAGTTGACTTGGGACTCTATAAGATCACCAAGTGAGTTGATTTTTTCTGAGCCGATAATCCCATCTTCAGGGATAATCAGTTGGAAGATCATATCATCACCAGGATAGTATTGATAGATGATATTGAGGTACAATAAAAAAATGGAGAAGATCGCAGCACCTGCGATTATTCCCCATTTTATATATCTCTCGTTATGTTTCTCCGACATCTTGGTGTATGCGATTATCGCATGATCACCAATTTACCAAAACCTTTTTTGAAAAAGCTATCGATGCCATCGTTTTGTCTATGTTCAAGAATATTACCTTCTACCTCAGAAGTAATTATTCTGTATAGATAGACACCATTGGCTAGTTTATTGCCGAAGTCATCAGTACCATTCCATTTGTAATCCGTCCTGTTTAGACCGATACGTAATGGTCCTAGTTCTTCTTTTCTAATCTCTTTAACGACCTTACCAGACATACTGTATATCTGAATTGTAAATTCGTCCGGTACAGCCCTACCCGTCAAGGTAAATACAAACTCTGTTTGCGTAGAGAATGGATTTGGATAGTTGATCACATTGGTGATCGTAGAAGCAGTTTCTACTTCAAACTCAATGGCTAAGTTCCTGTCTCCTGACAGGTTGCCGTCCATATCAGTTCCTTGAACGAATAGGATATATTCTCCTGACTCAAACTCCGGCGTAAACTCAATGCTTGCACAATAGTTGTTGGTGGAGTCAGCAGGGAAGAAGATAACATTATTATCATTCAAGTCTACTGGGAAAGGTTGATTATCCGGTAGTCGAAGCAGTGCTAAGTCGAAATTAGAAATATCGGTAATTGGATTGAAGGTATTCTCATCTTTGAGAATTACTCGGATAGTTGGATTTGGAGAGATAAGATCCCCATTAAATATCCTCACACCGTCAAAGGTAACATCCAATAATGGATTTGTATTATCTCCTTCAACAAAGAACTCTCTCAATCCAAGATTATTGAAAAAGAATTGCTCAGGTTGTTGTGGTCCAGGATTAATCTCTACTCTGAATTGATTGGCTCCTATCAATCCAGTTGTCCCTAATTCGAAATCAACATCTATAGACTCAAAAGCTTTGAGCGGCTCTAAGACAGTAGAAGAATTGGTCACTCTGTTATTAGCGTCAGTTATAGTAAAGAGGACATGTAAACTATCCATATCTATACCCGTCAGGTTAGTAGCAACTGTTTGGAATTGGAAAGCACCTCCTCTTGACAAGGTGTCTTGTGATATGACAAGTTTGCTGTTGAGGTCTAGGGCTGCTTCGGGCAGCTCAGTGTATAATACTCTCCAAAATGGCACCTGTAGTTTAGTTCTGAGTTCCTCATCATGCGTGTACAGATTTAATTTTAGATGAGGATATTGTTGGGCAGAAATACCAGATAAGTCTCTTACAAACTCATCTACATTACCCATGACTATTGTTTCATTTCCATCTGCATCTACGCCTATAATATCTAACACAAACGAATCAGTGTCCAAGTCCAACTCATCTACATTCCAAATTAATTCATTCCATGCTGTAGCCGGTCCTATCGTCGTAGACTGTACTTCTCCTTCAAACCATTTGGCATTAATTTCAAACTCCGCATTGAGGACATCCGTTAATCTATTGGCTTTGAGTTCTATTGGTGTAAATGAAGGGTCATTCTTTTTGAAGATAAATACATAAGGTACTATATCATCAGCTAGTGACCTTACTTGAGAGGCACCATAGCCTTCTAACAAGGTCATCAAGTCTTGATCACCATTATCACCATCTGCAGCCCACAATTGAGGATTATAATGTCTCTCACCCAGATTATCATCTCTTTGGATAGTATAGAGGACTACATAATCATCTGGACCAGAAATATTTTCTATAAAGTTGATTATGCTGGCTCTTTGTTCTTTGGTCTCTGATCTAAAAGGAAAATTGACATAATCTGCCCCTACCCAATCAGCAATAAGGTGACTCCCAAATTCATCTCTGTCAAAAGCATCTTTAAATCTTGCGATACCGGTATTGCCATCAAAGGTGGCTACATAGACACCAGATCCAATTTCTTCTGCGAACTCAATAAATCTGCTGGCATTGTTTTGATAGACCAGCTGCGGATGCGTCTGCGGGAAGAGACCATTTGTAATCTCCAGATTAAATAAAGTATTGACATATTCTAACCTTCTGGTTGTAGAATCTATAAGCGCATTTTTATACTCATCCTTAGTCCACTGATGGAAGTGACTTTGATTCCAACCTGGAGCAGATCCATTTAGATAAATAAATGAATTGGCCTCACTCCAGATAGACTGATCCGCATCACGCGGCTTAACCCGCCAATAATATACTGTCTCATTTTCGAAATTGATATTGGGTTCCCATCTAATCAAACCAGGGTTTGACAATATTTCTGTTTCTAATAAAGAAGGACTATTGAATGATTCAGTTGTGTCTATTTGAAATTGGAAAAATGCCTCATTGGCTAACGCGTTAGAAGATGATGCCGATAAGGTGATATTTGATTGCCCAACTATCCCAAAGTTAGGTGGGTGTATAGGCTGTACACTGTTGTCAAAAATAAAGAAGCAGAATCCTTGATCTAGACTATATGCTCTGCTCAAATCATTATTGGCTTCTCCGATTTGCGATGGTGCTTCTTGTACATCGTTAGGTACATCAAGAATGATATTAATAGCATTCTTACCAAGAGCAGCCCTGCCTGGATTAGGAATTTTTACCACCACAGTGGTTCTGTTCTTGACGCCTTCAGTTTTGAAGAAAATTGTATTGGATTGGTTATCACCAAAGCTATGTGTCAGTGAATGTTGTAAACTGTCTACAGTAATGCCTGCTCCAAGATTTACAATATCAAAACTCAATTCTATCTCTGGACTTTGTGTGCCGACAAGATCCATAGTTCTCACTGTAGATAGATCCACAACATAATCTGGTCCATCTAAAGCAAAGAAAGATATGGCTGGATCACCGTGGAAGGTATTTTGCTCGAGTAGTGTTACAATATGGTCAAAGGTATTATCGAATGTTTCCAGCATAGCAGAATTATCATATAATTCTCTGATGATATCATACTCTTCGATCATCGCATCTTTCAATGCAAGTCCAATTGGCTGACCATAGAACTTAGTACCTATCCGCTCATAAAATTTTTCTCCGATTGGCGCTAAAGCGTCTACATAAGCATTGCCTGAAGAAGCAATAAATCCAACAGCCCCAAGCTTAGGTGTCAGGACAAAATTCTCACTCAGTGAAATTGTATTTTCATGAATATCACCGGAGTGACAACCCATAGAAAAGATTATTGGATTTCTTCCTTCATTATCATATTCAGATGGATCTTCTATACTAAAATCAAAGGTTGCTGCCGAAGAGTGACCGAAGAAAGTAAGCATAGATATTCCCGTGTCTATGAGATTAATAATCTCTTCTGACACTGCTGTTGTGACAGGGTCAGATGACGTCTTTCTATATGTGGTAATATTGGCGGAGAATTGGTTTTCATTCACGATGTCTTCCATATTTCCTAAGTGCCTGAATATCTGAGCTTGCTCTGCGGTGCCTCCACCACTCAAGTGAATCATATTCTTGAGCCATAGTCTCTCTTCTATTGGAAGATTCACAATATCTCTCAACGCTGCATGTAGCCTGATTTTGTCTAAGTAATCCGAGAGCTGTTGTTGACTTTGCACTGCAACACGTCCAATACCAACATTTGGATATGGAAGCTCATTGGATGCAAACATGAGATTATCAGACCCTGGCTTCCCATACGTAGGCACTATATTTTCATGTGCAACATTTACATTTTTGTTAAAATAACTAAGTGCTTTTCCAAGGATGACAGTCATTTCGTGATTAGGCCATCTGTCCAATATGTAGTGCGCAAAATTTCTAATGGCTTGTGGATGTTTGTCTACACCATAGCCAAATTGGTCATATAAGTCCTCTGCATTGACAACGCTAACATCATAACTTCCACCTAAGTCTGACTCACGGAAATTTTCGTACTCCTCCACAACATTTCTTCCATTCTCTAATCTGTTAAGAACATTACTTGTCAAGATAAGATATGAAGGATTAAGGTTTTCGTATCGTACAAAGTCTGTCTGCTCCACAGAAACCGGCTGCTGATAATCCTCCTCAGTCAATAATAATACTCTGGCCTGAGGCACATTTCCTCCTGGTAGAATGACGCTTGCTGTGCTGCCATTAATCTCAGGCACCATCACATTATGATTATCCAAATCGAAAACCAATGGCCTGGTACCACCAGCATAATCTGGAATTTCTACAAACTGGTCTTGTGTATTATCAGCTGAGTAGAACAAATATTGACTTTGGTTATCTGCATTATGTGTTCTGGGGTATCTGACATCTATATTAGCTACACTTTGATTATCTGAAGCATTGTTACCTCTTAGCCTTATAAAATTGGTTCTGTTACCTCTGACATTGTTTTTGCTAATGATATTTTCGTAGATCTGGACCTGAGCACCAATAAAAATTTCTTGTCTAAGTGGCGTTCCATTAAATTCTAATTGGATAAAGTGACTGGAATTATTAGATCCAATTCTGATATACACACTTGGATCAGTGCCTTGCTCATAGTAGTGATTAAAATCAAATTCCATAGTTCTATCACTGGACATTCTAGAAGCGAACCCATCCATCGGAATGAAGCTAGAGAACTCTAGATTGATATCACCAGGAGAGGTCGTGGTCCATCTGTCCTCATCATATACCTTTGACAATTTCTCCATATAGAAGGCTTCCTTAGGGAGATTGGTACTTCCAACATTATTATTTCTTGGGACAAATCTTGAGTGGTCACCTCCTTGTTCTACAGTAATGAAGTAGTAACGTGTGTCAGAATACATATTGACACGTGGATTAATCTGACCTTCTTCTGGATTTTCAAATAATGGACCATCAAGGAAACCATCATTTCTTTGGCCATAGAACAACAAATAATCATTATTACTCCAATTACCGTTATTAGAGACGTATATCGGCATTTCAACCCCATTAGAGATCATCTTGAGATTGGATCCAACCAATTGGCTTGGAATCAGACCGTTTTGTATGAGTTGGGCCTGAGTAACCATAACCATACCTTCCTGGTCGACACCTACTTTTACATAGGTCTTGTTATAATCGATCCATTCATTGCCAAACAGTGTTTGGCCATTAATAGTCATCTGTGCTTGCGAGATTGAAACTGAAAGCAACGTAATAACAATAATAAAGAGGTTTCTCATCGGAGATTATTTATCTATAAATTTATATTAAATTAATGTCTTATATATAAACAGTTCAGAACCAATGCAAACAACAATTGCTTGGCCTTTACTATCTTATAGATGATGAAAAAATGAATCTACTGTATAAAGTTATTAACTATTCTCAACAGAAAATAACCGAGATAAGACGTTTTAACTTCTCATTTTTGTCTTTCAATTAGACTTTGGTAAAGTTTATGACACTTTTTATAGGTATAATGATTTCAATACAAGTGTTCTACTGGTATTTCATATTTAGTGCCATTCTTAGTCATAAGCAAAGAAAGCGTCATAAAGCAGACTTTCCAATAACCACAATCATCTGTGCCAAGGATGAATTACCTAATCTAAAGTCCAATTTGCCATACATAACGCAGCAAAACCACCCAAACAACCAAATATTACTTGCAGATGACTTTTCTACCGATGGCACTTCACAATTCATAACGGAGATAGATAATAATAAGGGGAATGTGAAGCACTACGAAGTTAAGCAAAATAAGCTTGGCAAAAAACAAGCCTTGGCAGAAGCACTAGCTCATGCTGATACCGCCTTTGTACTCTTAACTGACGCTGATTGCAGACCCACATCCAGTGATTGGGCTCAAAGTATGGCCAATCAGGTCCATAATGACAATATCAAGGTGGTACTTGGTTATGCACCTCTCAGAAGTGCGGACACATTGCTAAGTAAATGGTGCCATTTTGAAGCTTGGGTAGTCGCTGTGCAGTACCTTTCTTATGCTGCTAGGAGTATGCCTTATATGGGAGTTGGTAGAAATATGCTCTATGATAAGACTTGTATTCCATCAGATGCTATCAGCAAATACGAACACCTGGCGTCTGGTGATGATGACCTCACCATCATGCAAATAGCTACAAAAGATAATACCACCATCAATCTGGACAGCAAAAGCTATGTGTATTCAGATGCTCCTTCTAATCTGACTGCTTATTGGAATCAAAAAGTGAGGCACTATAGTACAGCCAGTTCTTACAAGGCACTACACAAAGTATTCTTAGGCGTCTACAGCTTTTCGCAGATATTGGTATATATCGGTTTAATTCTGTTGGTTATTTGGGGTCATTGGCGCTGGGCAGTGCTGCTGGCCTGTATGAGATGGTTGGTGCTAATGCCACAGGTATATTATCTCAAGCGGCATATGAGCGCCAAGTTTCATTTGTGGATGTTCCCTTTGTACGATATCATCCAATCAATGTCCTATGTCCTTTTTAGCTTTGCTGTTCTTATACCTCAAAAAAACAAATGGTAAGTACTCCTGAGTTGATCTATAAATATTTTCCTGACTTAACGGAGCAGCAGAGAAGTCAATATGCAGCACTTGATAAGCTGTATCGCGCACTTAATGAAAAGATTAATGTCATATCACGTAAGGACATAGATGCCCTTTATCTACATCATGTCTTACACAGTCTCAGTGTCGCCAAGTACATTCAATTTAAGGCTGGGACTATTGTTGTAGATGTAGGTACAGGTGGTGGATTTCCAGGTATTCCTCTAGCCATATTATTCCCAGAAGTCCGATTCTATATGATAGATGGTCGTGCTAAGAAAATCTCGGTGGTAAATGAGGTGATCAAGCGCTTAGACCTTAAGAATGCTGCCGCTCAGCACCAACGATCCGAGGAATTAAGTGGAGAGTTTGATTTTGTGCTGGCCAGAGCAGTGACTAGGCTGGATAAGCTCATCCCGTTGACCATGCACTTGATATCAAACGACCAGCAGAATGCCATCCCAAATGGATTGATCACACTTAAAGGCGGGGAGCTTAAGGAAGAGCTCAATGAAGTGAAGCCGAAGTTTAGTGTAGAAGAAAGAGCCATATCGGATTACTTTGAAGAACCTTTTTTTGAGACTAAAAAGATCGTGTACGTTCAAGCATAGGTGTAGTGAGGCTACTTGGAGGCTATAAGGATAATCTCATCTGCTTTAAGACCATTAATATGATTGGCCTCATGTTTTTGTCGTATAATCTCTACATCGAATCCTTGATTTTGTAGCCGTGTCTTGAGTCCTTCGGGAGAGTAGATTCTGACATGATCCTCTTGACCAAAATGTATTTTTCTATCCTCAGGAGACGTTAGATTGAGGTCCTCATATATTTCTCCAGACTTAAAAGGCGTCTGTATGTATGCCTGACCTCCTGGTACTAATATGCGATATAATTCGGACATCGCCAGCTGATCATCTTCTATATGCTCCAATACATGAAAGCAAAGAATCACATCGGTTGCATTATCCTCCATAGCAATATTACAGAGGTCATATTGCTTATCAGAAGCAAACTCACCCATATAGTCAGAGCTGATATAAGTGAGTGTCTTACTCGCTGCCAATTTTGTCCTTAATGACTTAGGAGGGGAAAAATGAAGCACCTTCTTGCCATCTATCCGGTCCTTAATCACTGCCCACAAGCCACGCGTACGACCAAGGCTGCCACAACGTGGGCACAGTAAATCGCCAGAAGAGAGTTGTACAAATTGTCTCAGACGATAGTTGCAGAGGTTGCACTGATATTGTGTTCCTCTGTAACTAAGTGCAATAATAGATCGACCCAGTGGTTCTATTTTACGCCTCATCCACTTTGGCGTGATATGGAATCCTATTTTCTTTAATCGAGTATACATTCGTTGAGCTCGGTACAATGATATAGATTTCTTCTCACAGATGGGCATAGAGGAATATTGACTTGCAGTATATTTATGACATGCAAGAGATTCTGTCGTATTCTTTATTCAATGTTGGAGAGAACTCGTTCACAACGGGCCATGCAATCCTTTTTTTGGTAATAAGTCTCGCGATAGTCGTTATATACAGAACATTACTAAAGAAATATTTTCCAAAGATTTTTGACTCCTCAGATATTTCTTCCCAGGAAATGAAAAAGTTGGTCAGTATACTACGGTGGTTGGCTTTTTTTACAATTGGGTTAATTAGTGTCAGCATTCTGAAGTTGGATGTCTTGTTCTATGATACGGGAAAATTTAAATTATCTCTATTACCGATTATCAGCACACTGACCTTGTTACAGTTTGCCAGATTGTTGTATTGGGTGGTGTCCAATGTATTTATTCATCCTTTTTATGTCAGACAAAGTCAGCAGTTAAGGAATGGAGAGACAGACTTCCGTGACGAAAACGAGAATAGTGCCCATCGTGTCGTTAAGTATATTTTCTTTCTGATTGTGGGGATCTACATGATGCAGAATTTTAACATAGATCCTGCCTTATATGAGCGAAGTATAGATGGAGAGAAAGTCAGCTTTAGAATATCGAATATTCTGCAAGCCTTGCTTATCCTTTTTGTGGCGCAATTAATAGTCTGGACCATCACACAACTTTTGCTACATAACATTTACAAGCGTAGAGATATCGCTCAAGGCTCTCAGTATGCTATCAATCAGCTTATCAAGTATGTGATATACATCTTTGCTATTATCATGGCCCTGGATGTGTTTGGTATCAATATGAATATCTTACTCGGTGGTGCCGCTGCTCTATTGGTTGGAATTGGATTGGGACTGCAGCAGACTTTTAATGATTTTGTGTCTGGCATAGTCATCCT
>CAZPUF010000030.1:0-19763 GCA_964589705.1 uncultured Saprospiraceae bacterium
GCAGAAGTGCAATGGTTTGTAGATGGAGATTTAGTAGGAACTGGTTCTTCCTTAACTGACTTTTTTCCGACAGGAGACTTTGATATAATTGCTGTAGCTATTGACCAATTTGGATGTACAGATTCAGATACAATATCAGTAACAGAATCCATTGCAGAAGGAGCCATTTCCGGACCTAGCCAACTGTGCCTTGGAGAATCAGTAACCTTGACTTATACACCAAATATTGAAACAGAATTTAACATTACTTGGTCTCCTGATGCAGGAGATATCAATGGCACATCTATTACAGTTTCACCAGATGTGACTACAGAATACCAAGTAGAATATATCAATGATAATGGTTGTATCGATGAGACTTCATTTACTGTGCTCGTAGGTGGATTCCCAGATGAGGTTCTTATATCAGCTGAGCCACAAGAAGTTTGTCTATCTCTGACAACAGAATTATTTGTAACGACAAGACCAAATGATCAAGTTTTATGGTCGCCTGCAGACATCTTAGATGACCCAACGAGTGATACACCTGTAGCTACGCCATCAGACAACACCACATTTAATGTGACGATTACTGATGAATTAGGATGTACTGAAGAAAGGTCTATTGACATCACAGTAGTACAACCTACCTGCGACGAAAGAGATGTTTTTATACCTAATACATTCACACCCAACGGTGATAACCTTAATGATATATTCAGGGCAGAATCCGTCTTCTTGCAAAGTATGGAGCTAGTCATCTATAACAGATGGGGTCAAGAAGTCTATGCTTCTACTGACTTGAATGCCGGCTGGGATGGCACCTTTGAAGGATCAGAATTAGAGCCAGATGTCTATGGATATTACTTTAATGGTGTCTGTGTAAATGGATTCAGCGTGCAAATGCAGGGTAATGTGACCTTAGTAAAATAAATGCTTTTGCATAAAGCATTGAGCTTTGTTTTCTATTAGATTATCTTTGCAGCCATGAGCAAAAAGGGTAGAGTTTTGGTTGCGATGAGTGGTGGGATTGACAGCACTGTTACAGCCATGATGTTACATGAGCAAGGCTATGAAATTGTTGGCATCACGATGAAGACATGGGATTATGCTTCATCTGGTGGTTCTAAGAAAGAAACAGGTTGCTGCAGCTTGGATTCGATCAATGATGCCAGAGAGATTGCAGTCCAAAAAGGCTTTCATCATTTTATAGTGGATATTCGCGAGGAGTTCGGAGATTATGTTATTGACAACTTTGTAGAGGAGTACATTGCTGGCCGAACACCAAATCCATGTATCCTGTGCAACACTCACATCAAATGGAGTGCTTTGCTAAAGAGAGCAGACGCTATGGATTGTGAATTCATAGCAACTGGCCACTATGCTAAAATTAAAAATCAGAACGGCAGACACTTTGTCTCTAAAGGCATAGACCCTCGTAAAGATCAATCTTACGTATTATGGGGACTTTCTCAAGAATGTATGGAACGGACCATGTTTCCGTTGGCTGATTACACCAAAGAAGAAATCCGTAAAATGGCCTTTGACTGGGGCTACGAATCATTATCCAAAAAACCCGAAAGCTATGAGATCTGCTTTGTGCCAGACAATGACTATCGAGGTTTTTTGAAACGACGCGTACCAGAACTGGAAGAAAGTGTCAAAGGAGGTGTTTTTGTCAATCAGGAAGGGAAGGCTATCGGCAAGCATGATGGATACCCTTTCTATACAATTGGCCAAAGAAAGGGTCTTGGAGGAGGCTTCAAGAATCCTAAGTATGTGACCGAGATTATCCCAGAGAGCAATACGATTGTATTGGGTAACGCTGATGATTTGCTTAAAAATGCGATGTACGTCAAAGAGCTCAATTTTCAAAAAGAGATCAAACTTGATGAAAATAAGGAATATGTCACTATGGTCAGATACAATGACAGAGGAACGCTATCCAAGGCTTCTCAAATAGATAGTGACGAGATGAAAGTAGAGTTCATGGCTAATGTAAGAGGAATAGCCCCTGGACAATCAGCTGTAGTCTATGATGGAGAGGATGTTGTCGTTGGTGGGATAATACAGCGCAAGTAAGCCGATACTTAAGCAGAATTATACACTAGAATATTGACTTCTGCGTTTATTATATCTAAACTTCTCTATTAACTTCATTATCTACCAAGTTGGCGTTTTTATTTTTCTTAATTTTATATTAGAATAAATCATAATATGAAAATCTTGGTGAAGTTATTTTCAGTGTCCATAATCCTATCTATCTTATTCATTTCATGTGGTGAAGATGTGTCGCTTAACATAGATGACTTTGATAATGGATCACAGTATCATCCTGTAGGTTTAGATAGATTCTGGACTTATAGAATAGATTCTCTGACTATAACAAACGCTGGAACCTCAGTATCCGCTTCATCATCTTTCCTTAGGGAGACCCTAGTATCTTCTTTTATCAATCCTGATGGTGATACCACTTTCATATTAGAAAGAGCCTTCAGTAATTCTCCAGATGGTCCATTTAGCGCCACAGACAGATGGACTTTGGAAAGGAACGATGACAGACTTATTCGTGTAGAAGAAAATTTACAATTTGTCAACTTACTTTTCCCAATTGTGGTAGGTGCTACCTGGAATGGCAATTTATTTGATGACCAAATATTGTCATCAGTATCACAACAGCAAATAAGAATATACAGGGACTGGGAATACACTGTTCTTTCAGCATTTGACCAAGCTACTGTAGAAGGTGTGACCTATGATAATGTGGTCACTGTCCAACAGGCCGAATTCGAAACTGCTTTGGAACTTAGAAGATCGGTAGCTGAGTATGCACCTAATGTAGGTCTGATCAGAAGAGAGATGGAAATCTTTGACACACAATGTATAGACCCTGCATGTCAAGCTCAACCTTGGCTAGACAAAGCAATGGCAGGCTTCCAAATGACACAAGTTCTAATAGACCACAACTAAGATTTTGATTCAATTTGTTCATATTGGTCACAGTGGTAAGACAAGAGGTCTAGACGGGACCTTTAAGTTAAGAGTGGATGAGCGCTATCTAGAAACGCTACCTCAAGTAAGCGCTATATTTATAGATCATGAGGGTTCTAAGGTACCTTACCTGTTAGAAGCTTGTCAAACTGACGGCGATATCCTTGTCAAACTAGAAGAAGTAGATACACCTGAAGAAGCTTCTGTATTACTTAACAGATCTGTCTATCTTGATCAAAATGAAATACCTCAATCTTTACTTGAGCTTCACCAGGATCAAAAGCATGAATTGACTGACTATATGCTCCTTGACTCAAACAATTTTACCATTGGACCAATATCAGAAATTCTTGAGTACCCTCAACAACTTTTAGCCAAAGTCAGCTTCAATTCTAAAAGTATCCTTATTCCGATACACAATGATTTGATTATGCATGTAGATGAGTCTAATAAAACCATCCAAATGGAAATACCTGAAGGCCTACTTGATTTATAATTTTATCCAAATAATCCCAGTTGCCAGGGTTTGGCTACTCTCGTTACACATTTAAGATTTTTTGGCTCTGCTAGGTCGCCACTTATAATAACTATCCCTAATTGGTATAAATCCAAAGTATTACATCCTTTCCATTTTGAAATCTCAGTCCATGCTTTGTACATACCATCTGACCAATATATATCATCTATAACAATAACTTTCCGTCGGCCAAGCATTTCATCAGCTTTCACCCACATCTGCTTGACATAGTTTAGGGTGCCTTCATAGGTATGATCACCATCCAAAAAGACAAAATCACATTGTTGAATTTTATCTAACTCCTCTTTAAAAAATGACTCAAAGCTTGAGTGATATAGCTCTACAGATTCTTCTAAGGATAATAATTTTATGGTCTCTTTAGCATATTGAAAGATAGGCTGAATGCCTTCCACAGAGACGATTGGGGTGCTGGGTGAAGTATGATGCATATAAGCTGTCATAATTCCAAGATTAGATCCTAGCTCCAATATTTGCTTAGGTTTAAAAAACAAGATTAGATTACGAAGCAAGCGACATTTTCTGATAGGTGATGTGGCCATTTTCCCAACAGCCTTAATGGTTGTTGTTGTTTGGTCATCAGACTTTTTACCTTTAGAACCAGCACCCAAATCAATAAAGCCAATAGATGTTTCATCCTTAAGTAAAGCAGCACGTCTATGCTCTATTAGATAATCTCGTGTATACTCTTTGCTTAAATCTAAAATCCGTGAACACAGTTTGAAATAAAAAGGTGAATGAATCCGATTTATAGTCAATGCCTCTAGATAGAAATTTATAGTACGAGTAAAATTAGAGGCAGTCAAGAATTTCAATAAATTAGTGACCTTAAACATAATTTATCTTGGTCATAATAGAATACATATTAGGGTCTTTATTCCGAATTATATTCATTTTACTTTTACTGATATTCCATCCTATTCAGATACTGGGATACAACATGTTTGGATGGAGAGCCCATCAAAAAGTAGTTCAAGTCCTAAATGGAGGCATCATATCAAGTTTTAGAATAGGTTTTAACTCTATCTCATTTGATAATCAATATACCTTGCCCACTAATGAGCCACTTATTATCGTAGCCAATCATCAGAGTCTATGGGATATAGTGGGTATATACTGGTATCTAAGAAAGGTAAATCCAGTATTTGTATCCAAAATAGAATTGGCCAAAGGCATACCCAGTATATCTTATAACCTTAGAAAAAGTGGAGCTGCCCTTATAGATCGTAAAAACAGAAGACAGGCCATTGCCGAAATATCCAAGCTCAGTGAAAAAGTAAAGCAGCAGAAGAGAGCTGTGGTCATCTTCCCGGAAGGCACTAGAAGCAGAGATGGTAAAGTCAAACAATTTGCCTTTGGGGGTATAGCTGTTCTACTGAGGAAAAATCCAGATGCCTGGATCGTTCCTTTGGCTATAGAGAATACTGGAGCGATGGAAGCCAATAAGTATTATAGAATCAAAGGATTTAAAAAAGTCTCCTGGACTGTATTAGCGCCCTTTAAGGTCAACCAAGAATCTCCAGAAATCGTAGCTGCCAATTGCGAGCACCTTATTAGAGCACAGCTTGAAAAGTAAAAATCCTAGCCAGTTCATTTATCAATTAGGAGAATATATTTTTGGTAAACCAATTTTACTGTTACACAGCTAATCAAGTTTTAGCAACTAAATACGTAGAATTCAATAAGTAGTTTGGTCATATATGCTTCCAAACATTGCTTTATCATTTTCTATTTTTCAAACTTATATTCTTTCCAATAGATCGCTAACCCTTTATTTTATTGACTTTCCTTTGTGATCAGCTATTAAATCTTGTACCAGTATGATAAACTTTGCTGAGTATAGAGCTAACCTCAAATAATTTTATAATTTTGGTCAACCAATTTTTGGTCAACCAATTTCTTTTGCATAAAATGCTTGACAGTTTTGAGAAAATAGAGATAAAGAGCCCTGTGGATCTTATCATTTCTCAGATAAATAATTTAATTAAATCTGGCGCACTTAAGCCAGGTGATAGACTCCCCTCTGAAAGAAAATTAGCAGAGCATTTAGGTGTAACCAGAACTCAAGTCCGTGATGCTATCAATAAGTTGCAATTCTATGGTATTGTCAGGGTAAATCCTCAAAGTGGGACTGTTGTGAATGGCATTGGTATTACTGCCTTAGAAGGTCTTATAACAGATATACTTAATCTTGAAAAAACAGGCTTTAAACCGCTGGTAGAAACTAGGATACTGCTTGAAAAAGAAGCAGCAAGATTAGCAGCTATAAACAGGACCGAAAATGACATTATTGTACTCACCGATGCACTTCAATCGTATAAATCCAAATTGCACGGTGGAGAAGTCGCTGTAGAGGAAGACTTATTATTCCATATCAAAATTGCAGAAGCAAGCGGTAATCCAGTATTAAAGTCTCTAATGATGATCATTACACCAGATATCGTTCATAATTTTTTGCGACTTAAGGTTTGCAATGAATCCAATAATAATAAGACAATAAAGCAACACCAGAAAATCTTGGATAAGATTATCGAACAAGATGCTGAGGGCGCAATATCAGCCATGGAAGACCATCTTAGCAATTTGAAAGAATTCAGTCAATGATATAAAATTTTATAACAAATAATTAAACTATAAAATCAAAATAAACACTTTTAAGCTATAACCAAATGCAAGCATTACTTAGAAGAGGTCAAGCTTATGCAAAGTAATTACTAATGGTTTTAGATTTATTTAATCACTGAGGTAAGTATGGATACTGTATGCTTTCGCTCACTTAATATATTTTGGACTTGTTAAAAAAACTAGGATTAATCAGCCTTCTCTTTGTCACTTTATCATCTTGTGACACGACAAAGAATACCGTCCTGCAAGCACCTGAGATTGTGGAACAAGACAAGACCGAAATGGTAAAGAGAGATGGTTTGGTGAGTGATGTAGATGAATTCCATTCAGCTATTGAATCTGCGCTACCTGGTGATAAGATCATCCTTGCCAATGGTGTATGGACTGACACTGAATTGAAATTTGCAGCCAGTGGGACGAAAGATGCACCTATATATATCATTGCAGAAACAAAAGGTAAAGTATTCTTCGAAGGCCAATCAAATGTCAAAATAGGTGGATCCTACATACATCTAGAGGGTTTAGTATTTAGAAATGGATATACGCCATCAAGTGCTGTTATCTCATTCCAAAAAGATAAAAATACGCCATGCAATAATTGCAGAGTCACAGAATGCGTGATAGACAATTACAACCCCTCTGAAAGATTCGACACTGACTACTGGGTAGAAATCTATGGCAAGCATAACCGATTCGACCACAATTATTTGGTAGGCAAAAGAAACAGAGGAGTTACGCTAGCAGTCAGATTAAAGAACGAAAGGGACAGAGAGAATTATACGCGTATAGATCACAACCATTTTGGATATCACCCAACACTAGGGTCTAATGGTGGTGAGACTGTAAGGATTGGGACTAGCCATTATTCATTATCCAATTCTAATACAATTGTAGAGGATAATTATTTTGAAAGATGTAGCGGAGAACTAGAAATAATCTCAAGTAAATCTTGTCAAAATACATTTAGAAATAATACCTTCTTCGAATGCCAGGGTACTTTGACAATGAGACATGGCAACGAGACAATAGTAGAAAATAATTATTTCTTCGGTAATAGGAAACCTAACACAGGAGGCATAAGAGTTATAAACGAATCGCAGACAGTTAGGAATAATTATATACAAGGTCTGACTGGTTACAGATTCAGAGGCGCATTAGTAGTCATGAATGGTGTTCCAAACTCTCCGCTAAATAGGTATTTTCAAGTAAAAGATTCGGAAATAAGCAACAATATAATGGTGGACTGTGATCACATACAGCTATGCGCAGGGAGTGACGAAGAACGATCAGCAACACCTGTAAACACAACCTTCGCTAACAACATTATTTCAAACAAAGAAAGAGAAAATGTTTTTACGATTTATGATGACGTAAGTGGCATTGACTTTACTAATAATATGCTTAGCTCTAATTTATCTATGCCAGCATACAAGGGCAAAGATATCACAAAAGGCATGTCGTCAAAGGATATTAATCTGAGCACAAGTACGTACAGTTATAAAGCAGATGATGGGATTACCATTGGAATCAGAACTGACAAGCCAAAACCAAATGCTAATAATACAGGAGTAAGTTGGTATCCAAAAAAAGATTACCAGATCAGATTTAGAACTGGCAAAACTATCAATGTAGCACCAGGGGAGAACACAATCTTTGAGGCGATTAAAAAAGCAGATGATGGAGATATACTTGTACTCTCTGATGGCAATTATCATCAGACTAGAACGGTGACTGTGCCAAATGCTATTTCTATCATCAGTAAGACTACGTCCCACAAACCAACGCTAACCTTTGAAAGATCTCCACTATTAGCCCTCGAGAATGGCGGTTCATTAGAATTAGAAAACCTCAATATAAGTGGCTCAGCAGCAGATGATTACTCTGGCAACTCTGTTATACGTACTAGCCGCTATTCTATGATTAACAATTACAAGTTACTTGTCAAATCCTGTGATATTGTTGACCTGAATGTAAACCATAGCTTCAACTTCTTAAGGGTATTCAAGAACACCTTTGCTGATTCAATTTTGGTCACTAATTCGAACTTTAAAAATATCACTGGTCATGTATTTAATCTTGATAAAGAATTCGAAGACCGAGGCATTTATAATGCAGAAAACATTGTCATAGACAATTGCTCCTTTGAAGACATAGGGGGAAGTGCATTAAAACTATATCGAGGTGGCAGAGACGAAAGTACCTTTGGCCCAATTCTATACCTAACCAATTCTGACTTTACCAACGTTGGCCATGACAAGAGAAATGCTAATGAATCAGCAATCCATATCCATGGTGTCCAGTATGCAGAAATGGAAAATCTAAATATCAATAACTCTAGAAAAATTCATATGCATCTGATAGTAGGGGAGCCAGTGATAAAACTGAAAGATCTTGATCTTATTAAGTCAGAGGAGTTATACACCAACAGCCCAGCTTATTCACAAGAAAATGTAAGAGTTACCAAATAATGAAATTATTCAACATTTTCATATTATTTATAATAACACTAGGTGTATCAGCAGGGCAACATCCTGGGTTAACGCTTACGCAAGCAGGTGTTCAATCTATAAGGGCTGGTCTCAGTTCCAACCCTATGTTTCAAAAGGAATTAGAAAAAACTCAGCATAATGTAGACTTGGCGATTGCAGAAGGATTTGATATTCCAATACCAAAGGATATGGCTGGAGGCTATACACACGAGAGGCATAAGGTCAATTACAATCTCATGCACAAGGCAGGCAACCTTTACCAAATTACTGGCGAAGAGAAATATGCGAAACTTGTGAAAGACATGCTTATGGAATATGCCGAGATCTTTCCTACTTTACCTATACATCCCACAAAGAAATCATATGCGACCGGAAAAATATTTTGGCAGTGTCTCAATGATGCCAATTGGGTAGTCTTTACAAGCCAAGCCTACGATTGCATTTACAACTACTTATCTGCTGAGGAGAGGAAACATTTGGAAGAAGATCTTTTTGTACCATATGCTGATTTTCTCTCTATAGAAAATCCAAAGTTCTTTAATCGCATACATAATCATTCTACTTGGGCCAATGCGGCAGTTGGCATGATGGCCTTAGCCATGGATAATGACACCTTGCTACAAAAAGCACTTTATGGACTGCAAAACGATGGCATTAATGCAGATGAATTTGATGATGATGGCGGATTCTTTAAGATGGAGGGGGTAACAAAGGCTGGCTTCTTAGCCCAGTTGGATTATTCGTTTTCGCCAGATGGATATTTTTCTGAAGGACCCTATTATCAGAGATATGCCATATTCCCATTCTTGGTTTTTAGTCACGCCTTACACAACAAAAAACCAGAATTGGATATCTTTAATTATAGAGATGGCATCCTCAAAAAAGCAACACAGTCCCTGCTGCAATTGACTAATACTCAGGGGCACTTTTTCCCAATAAATGATGCACAAAAAGGCATGTCCTTTAATGCATTTGAAATAGTTAATGCCGTCAACATTATGTACATGGCAGACGACTCTCAGGATTATCTTTTGGATTGGGCTTCTGTCCAAGATGCTGTCATTCTCAATGAAGCTGGATTCAAAACCGCCAAAGCCTTGGATAATCACAAAGTAGAGCAACTGAAAAAAACCTCGAAGATTTACAGAGATGGCGTAGATGGAAAAGGTGGTGGCGTTGCCGCAATCAGAGAAGGGGACTTAGAAGTTCTGTTTAAATTTTCTACCCAAGGCATGGGTCATGGACACTTTGATCGCTTGTCTTATTCTCTCTATGATGGTGCTGGAGAAGTGGTGCAGGATTATGGTGCAGTCAGATGGGTTAATGTAGATCAAAAGGCAGGCGGAAGATATCTTCCTGAGAACAAAACTTTTGGAAAACAAACCATCGGTCATAACACCGCCGTCATAAATGGGATATCTCACTTTAAGGGATCAGTCAAAAAAGCTGAGGCACATCATCCTATAATTTACTATCACAATTTTGAAGAAGGATTTCAAGTCGTGAGTGCCATCGAAGACAATGCATACAAGGGCACTTCCATGCACCGATCTATCTATCTTATCAACGACGAAGATCTAAGTAGTGCCGTGATGTTAGATTTACTTCAAATCAAAACTGAAAAGCCTGCAACAATAGAGCTTCCTCTTTGGTTTGTGGGACAAACAATGAAGAGCAGTTTTGATTGCCCAAAGCTATCAAATGAATTGTCACTATTGGGAGATAAAAATGGCTATCAGCACATTTGGAAGGAATCATCTTGCAATAGCAATGAAGACTTCATCCAATTCAATTGGTTTAACAATAATCGTTTCTATACAATGTCTACTGTTGGAGAAGATGGTGATGAAATGATCAAAGGAAGATTAGGTGCCAATGATCCTAATTATAATTTAAGACCAGACCCAGTACTAATTCACAAACGAAATAATCGCTCACATTCTACTTTCGTGAATGTAATAGAACCACATGGTAGATATGATAGATCCACCGAGATACCCGATAAGCCATACGCATTGATTACTGATGTCCAAAAAATATATGAAGATGACCACTATCTTATATCTTCATTGTCTACATCAACGCATACTTGGACAGTCATGCTAAGTACCTCTAACAACGATGAAAAAAAGAATCACAAAATAAATTTCGAAGGAAAAGAATATGTGTGGGAAGGAGTAACTAAAATTAAAAAAGAAACAAAATAGTATGAGTAGTTTACACAACGATATTAAAGCAACAAAGGAATACTGGATAGATACGGAGACGCCGTGGGAGCCAGTAGCAGAAGGCCTATCAAGACAAATTATGGGCTATGATGGTAAGATTATGTTAGTTAAAGCCAAGTTTGACACAGGTGCTGTTGGTCAGATGCATAAGCACTACCACTCACAAGTAACCTATGTGGAAAGTGGAGAGTTTGAGATGACCATAGGAGATGATGTCAGAATCATCAGACATGGTGATTCTTACTATATACCCCCACACGTTATGCACGGATGTGTATGCAGAAAACCAGGCATCCTTATAGATGTATTTAGCCCAGCAAGAGAAGATTTCTTAGGGCACGAACAATTAGACTTAAAATCATGGCCGGAACAATAGAAAAGAAAAAGGGTGGCTTAAGATGGTGGGTCGTAGGACTTGTTGCACTTGCTGCAGTAATCAACTACATAGACCGTCAAGCCTTTGGTGCACTATGGCCAGATATAGCAGAAGAGCTTTTTCCTGGTAAAGGACCGGATGAGAGAAAGGAAGTCTATGCAAAAATCACCACTATCTTCGTCCTTTCTTATGCATTTGGACAAGCAATATTTGGTAAAATATTTGACTGGATAGGAACCCGAATTGGATTTGCTCTTTCTATAGGTGTATGGTCTATAGCTACCATGTTACATGCTTTTGCAAAAGGTATGGTTAGCTTTGCGATTTTCAGATCTTTGCTAGGTATAGCAGAAGCTGGAAACTGGCCAGGTGCGGCAAAAGCTAATGCAGAATGGTTTCCAACCAAGGAAAGAGCATTTGCTCAAGGATTATTTAATTCAGGTGCCGCAATAGGTGGTATTATTTCATATCCACTTATCGGAATTTTTGCTGGATTTATGTCTTGGCAAACCATTTTCCTTACAGTCGGTATTATTGGATTTCTTTGGTTGCTCCCATGGTTTTACATCGTCAAAGCACCTCCAGAAAAGCATCCTTGGTTATCCGAAGAAGAAAAAGAATATATCCTTTCAGGTCAAAAAAACATCGAGTCAGATGGTATTACAACTAGTGATGGGTATAACCCAAGTACAGGCAAGCTGCTTGGGCATAAGGAAAGCTGGGGGATCATCATAGCCAGTGCTGCTATAGATCCAATATGGTGGTTGTTCGTAGGATTTATACCAATATATCTTAATGAAGTATATGGTATGAATGTGAAAGAGATCGCTTTTTCAGCTTGGTTACCATATGTTGGTGCTATGATTGGAGCATGGTTTGGAGGCTTGCTTGCTCAAAATAGATTGAGTATAGGATGGTCTGTAAATAACACTCGAAAAATGGTCATTACGCTTGGATGTTTAATAATGGTACCATGCTTCTTTTTATTAAGAGCTCCTGGATCTTCACTTAATGCGGTAATAATTATGGCCGTACTCTTATTTGGATTCCAGACAGCTGTAGGAAATGTACAGACACTACCAAGTGATTATTTCAGTGGAAAAATAGTGGGCACACTATCAGGTTTTGCGGGTATGGCTGCAAAACTGGCAGGAGCTGGATTGGTTTATCTAGTACCAAAATTATCAGTGGGTGGAAATTATACGCCTGCGTTTTTAATTGGAGGTGCTTTAGCTATTATTGCACTCGCATCTATTTGGTTACTCTGTCCTCGGATACAGCCATTGAAACCAAAAACAACATTTTAAATATTAATTAAATTCAACTAAAATTATATAATGAAATTAGAAGGAAAAGTAGCAATCGTCACTGGAGCAACCAGTGGTATAGGTCTGGAAGTAGCAAAGCATTTGGGACAAAATGGTGCTACTGTTATTATGAATGGTCTTGATGAAGCCAAAGGCGCTGAGAGACTTAAAGAGGTACAAGCCATGGGCATCACTGCAGAATTCTATGGCTTTGACGTGACAAAGGAAGAACTTGTAGACAAAAACATCAAGGCGATTGGAGATAAGTATGGGAAGATAGATGTACTCGTTAATAATGCTGGTGGACTCGGAGGAAGATCAAGATTCGAAGAGATGACAACAGAATTTTACAGAAATGTCATGGCACTCAATCTTGACTCAGTATTTTATGCATCAAGAGCGGCCATCCCATATCTTAAGAAAGGAACACACCCAACAATTATCAACTTCACTTCAAATGCAGCTTGGAATGCAGGTGGGCCAGGTGCAGGTATGTACGGAACTTCAAAAGCAGGTGTACACACTATCACAAGAGCCTTAGCTAAGGATCTTGCAGAATATGGTATCAGAGTAAATGCTGTATCTCCTGGTACAATAGACACTAATTTTCACATTGGTATCAAATCGACAAAACCAGAAGTATTCCAATCATGGGCTAAAAACATTATGCTTGGCAGACTAGGCCAACCTGAAGATGTTGCTGGAGTTGTTTCGTTCTTAGCTAGTGGTGATGCAGCATTTATCACAGCAGAAACTATCCAGATCGGTGGTGGTCAAGCATTAGGCATATAATTGACTTAAATCAAATTGAGTTAGGATGAAAAAGATTGTCACATTTGGTGAAATCATGTTAAGGCTTAGCCCTCCGGGACACTTACGTTTTTCGCAGACCAATAGTTTCGATGTAATCTATGGGGGCGGCGAAAGTAATGTTGCTGTTTCACTAGCCAATTATGGCTTGAATAGCACATTCGTCTCACGTATTCCCACAACTGACATTGGAGAATGTGCAGTGATGGAACTTAGAAAAAGGGGAGTAGATACTACCAAAATTCTCAGAGAGGGAGAACGATTAGGAATCTATTTTCTGGAAACTGGTGCTGTAAGCAGAGGAAGTAAAGTGGTGTATGATAGAGCACATTCTGGCATGGCTACTATAGAAAAAGGGATGATCGATTGGGCTTCGATTTTTGAAGGCGCAGATTGGTTTCACTGGACAGGTATCACACCCGCTTTATCACAAGGTGCTGCTGATGCCTGCCTAGAGGCTATAAAGATGGCTAACAAAATGGGAGTAACCGTATCGACCGACCTTAACTACAGGAAGAAGCTCTGGAAATATGGTAAAGCGCCGGGTGATATAATGCCTGCGCTGGTAGAAGGTTGCGATGTTATCCTTGGCAACGAAGAAGATGCAGAGAAGCATTTTGGCTTGCATCCTGATGGGGTGGATGTAACTCACGGTGGCTCTGTTGAAGGTGAAGCTTATCTATCGGTACTTAAGAAACTGATGGACATGTTTCCAAGAGCAAAGAAAGTCATTACAACATTAAGAGGCTCTATATCTGCGTCTCACAATAGTTGGTCAGGTGTCCTATGGGACGGTAAGACTTTATACCAAGCTCCAACATATCAGATTACTGATATTGTCGATAGAGTAGGAGGTGGTGATAGTTTTATGGCCGGACTGATTTATGGATTATTAATGAAAGGTAATGACCAAGATGCATTGAATTTTGCAGTTGCCGCCTCATGCCTTAAGCATACTATTAAGGGCGACTCTAATCTTGTTACTGTTGATGAGGTAGAAAAACTTGCTGGAGGAGATGCCAGTGGGAGAGTCTCCCGCTAAAAAATAGAAGATGAACAGAATAGAAGTAGCAACATTAATGGAAGAACAGGGACTTGTCCCTCTATTCTACAATAACGATCTAGACACATGTATCAAGGTGTTAACTGCCTGCTATGAAGGCGGTGCTCGTCTATTGGAGTTTACCAATCGAGGTGTTTTTGCCCATGAGGTGTTTTCCGAACTGAGTAAATATGTCAGACAGAAATTGCCAGGTATGGCACTCGGAATCGGATCAGTTACTGATGCGGGTACGGCTGCACTCTTTATGCAATGTGGCGCCCATTTTATTGTAACACCTGCACTCAGAGAAGACATTGCTTACGCGTGCAACAGACGTAAAGTACTGTGGTCTCCAGGTTGTGGGTCATTGACTGAAATCTGCAGAGCAGAAGAGTTAGGCTGTGAAATTGTAAAACTGTTTCCAGGCAGTGTCTATGGACCAAAGTTTATCAAATCAGTCAAAGCGCCGCAACCATGGACTAAGATTATGCCTACAGGCGGTGTATCTACCGACCCAGAAAATTTGAAGTCATGGTTTGATGCAGGAGCGACTTGTGTAGGCATGGGCTCAAAATTGGTAAGCAAGGATGTGATTAAAAACAAAAGCTTCTCTGAGTTAACAGAGAAAGTGAAAGATACACTTCAGCTTATCAAGGAATTAAAATCAGTGAATACATAGTTTTTTCATACTGAAGTCGCCCTCAATTATCTTGGATAGTTGGGGGCATTTCTATTTAGAGACATTGTCTTTAGTGATAATGCTTTTGTGCATCACAGCTCAAGCCTTTGTACATTTGCCTTATGGAGAGTATGCAACAGGTTATAGACCTTTTGACACTAGAGAAGCTAGATGTCAACTTATTTAGAGGACAAAGTTATGTGACACCTTGGGAAAGAGTATTCGGCGGGCAGGTGCTGGGACAATCATTACATGCTGCCTATCAGACAGTACCAGAAGAAAGGATACTTCACAGTATGCACGCTTATTTCATACTACCTGGCAATTGCTATTCTCCGATAATCTATGATGTAGATACTATAAGAGATGGCGGAAGCTTTACCACCAGAAGAGTTGTCGCTAGACAAAACGGGAAGGCCATCTTTAACATGGCAGCATCTTTCCAACTTAAGCAAAAAGGTTTTGAGCACCAGTTTGACATGCCTGTAGTTAAAGACCCAGAAGAGACCAAGACAGTCAATGAAAGACTCAAAACTATCAAATTCCTTGCTCCTAAGATGTATAAAAAACTCGTGGGCATTGATCCTAATGCTTTCGAATTCAGGCCCGTAGATAACCCCTATTCACTACCACCAAAAAATATGGATCCCCATCTGAAAGTTTGGTTCAGACTCAAAGAAAAGGTAGAAGCTTCTCCTGCGATGCACCAGCAGCTTCTTGCCTGTGCCTCAGATTTTGGACTACTCAGAACAGCAACACTGCCTCATCAAACCAAAATGATGATGAAGAAGATGCTATTCGCAAGTTTGGATCATGCAATGTGGTTTCACAAAGACTGTAGGGTAGACGAGTGGATGTTGTTTGTCACTGATAGCCCAACTGCCTCAAATGCAAGAGGATTCACTAGAGGCAATATCTACAATAGAGCGGGAGATCTCATTGCTAGTGTTGCCCAAGAAGGACTCATGCGAATCAGGGAATAGACTTGTGGACTTTTACAAAAACCTAAATCGGACCAAATCATCTTCCAGTTGCATCACTCTCCATTGGTAGACTACTGTTTTATTAGCGTCAAGTATAGTTAATACGTTATCGTCTCCAAGCGTCCAACTACCAGACTTCATGGCATGCTTATCAGTTCTAGAAAGCGCCAAATACTGACACAGTCCTCCTTCTGCTAATTCAATTTTTCTTCTAAATCGGGAAGGACCAAATTCTTGAAAATCACAAGGTCGGAATTTACGATTCTGCTCGCCGGCTTCTTCTTCATAAGAATGTGCCCAACAACCTAATAACTTATTAGAATCTATATCCAAATATTTTTTGCCGCTCGGAGACACCTTTCCATTAGTTATACTCAATCTTATTATTCGACCTGGATCTTCTACACCGACATAGATGTATCCATCAGCTCCCATTTCAATATCTCTGACTCTGCCTATATCTTTCAAAATGCGTTCTTCAGTAATCACTTGATTATTGTCTAATTCAATTCTACTTATATAATTGAATCGAAGAGATCCACTTAAGATATTATTTTGCCAAAGGGGATAGTTACTACCTTTAACCTGCGCCATCCCGCTTGGTGCAATAGAAGGTGTCCATACATTTATAGGGTCAGCTATGCCTTTTTTCGCTACCTCTGTTGTGAATACCGTACCATTGTAATTTATACCATAAGAAACAATTGGCCAGCCATAATTTTGCTTCGCCTTTATAAGGTTAAGCTCATCGCCACCTCTCGGTCCATGCTCATGTGTCCATATCTGGCCAGCATCCGAATCGTAGATCATCCCCTGCTGATTTCTATGCCCATAGCTCCATATAGATGTGATAGCTCCTTCTTCATCATAGAAAGGGTTATCCTCCGGAATGCGACCGTCATCATGTATCCTATGCACCTTACCACAGGCATTGGATAGGAACTGAGGATGATCATCACGCTTTCCTCGATCACCTACTGTGAGGTATAGATAACCTTCATTATCAAATACGATTCTAGATCCATAATGATAAATGGTATTAACATAGGGTTCAGCTATAAAAATATCTTCTACAGCTGTCAATGCATTGCCCACTAACTTACCTCTGGCGATAGCTGTTGTTGATTTTAATCCCTTTGCCTTTGAATAGCTCAAGTAAAGCACTTGATTACTGCTAAAATCAGGATGTAACTCTATATCTAACATGCCACCTTGTCTCCCATATTTCACTTCAGGAGTTCCTGTAATTAGAACAGGCTGTCCCCCAGGCTTCATCATTTTTAGACTCCCTTTCCGTTCTGTAAAAAACATCGTCCCATCTTTGGTGACTTCTATCCCCCAAGGAATACCTATATCACTGACTAAGGTATCACATACGAGATTATACAAATCTGTCTCGTAATATTTTGGTGCATAGGCACTCGCTATATTATAGGTCGCTCTTTCTTTAATTCCCGTCAGAATATAATCCGCCATTAAATCAATCTCAGCTGAAGACATTCCTGCTTCATACGAAGGCATTCCTGCATCTGGTATTCCGACTTTTATAGAGCGAACAATATCATCCTTACCTTCTCCATACTTCCAATTCCTATCCACAAAGGCGGACATCTGTTTTCCATGACAACTAGCACATAGGTCTTCGTACTGAATTTTTGCCATACTAAAATCAACTGACGGTGACTTGACTTGGACTGTGGGATTGGCGTCTGATTGTTCTGTTAAGCTTGATTGCTTTTTACATTGGACAAAAACTATGGATAGAAAGAATATTGTAAACAAACCAGATTTCATAGTCTAAGATTTATGGGCTGAATATACGGCTTATTCTCTCACCACAGATATAGCGATGACTGTAACGCCTGGTTTTCTATTAATGATTTATCTACTATTGATGAGGCTAATCTTTTCTTATCACACCACCTCATATAGTGCTAAAGAATATGCACTAATCCGCGTAATCTGTGGCTACAAAATACCACCTCAGTTTTTGCAATAAACAATCTGCACAAATCCGTGAAATCTATGGACTACAATGCATCTTGAGTTAATCGGAGTAAACAGTGATTAACGATTACCTCAAATACACATACTAGGGCCGGATATAAATTAAGCCACAACAGTAGCATTATACATACTCTCTCTCTGAGCTTTGATACCCTCATCAGAAAGATACTCATCCAGGGTCTTCAGCTTATCTATCATCCCTGTAGGCGTCAACTCTATGATTCTATTGGCTACTGTCTGAGTGAAATGATGGTCATGAGATGTAAATATCACAGTCCCAGGGAAGTCCATCAAGGCATTATTAAAGGCAATAATACTCTCCATATCTAAGTGGTTCGTTGGCTCATCCATCATCATTAAGTTGCCGCTGGCCAACATCATCTTAGAGATCATACATCTCACCTTCTCACCACCAGAGAGCACATCTGAATGCTTGTGCACTTCTTCACCTGAGAACAACATCTTGCCTAGGAAACCTCTTATATATTGCTCGTCCTTATTCTCAGAAAATTGACGCAGCCAATCCATCAATGACATAGGATCTTGACTGAAGAAATCTTCATGGTCTACTGGCAGATAAGATTGCGTAATTGTTTGACCAAATTCCATTGTTCCAGAATCAGGTTGTAATTCACCATTAAGAATCTCATAGAAGGCTGTGGTCGCCAATCCATTCTTAGAGAGTACTGTGATTTTATCTCCTTTATTGATCGTGAATGAAACATCCTTAAATAAGGTCTGACCATCCAAGGCATAACTAAGTCCATCTACCTTCAATATCTGATCACCGGCTTGACGGCTTTGCGCGAAAATGATTCCGGGATACTTTCTTGATGATGGCTTGATCTCTTCCAAATTTAATTTGTCCAACATCTTTCTTCTAGCTGTTGCTTGTCTAGACTTTGATGCATTAGCACTGAATCGCTGGATAAATTGTTGCATCTCCGCTCTCTTTTCTTCCATCTTCTTATTCTGGGCTAACTTTTGCTTTAATGCAAGCTGAGAAGACTCATACCAAAAGCTATAGTTCCCAGAGTAGACATTGATTTTACCGAAGTCTATATCGACGATATGGGTGCAGATTGTATCCAAAAAGTGTCTATCGTGAGAAACCACAATAACTGTATTCTTAAAGTCCAATAGAAAGTCCTCCAACCAAGTCACCGTCTCTATATCCAAATCATTGGTAGGCTCATCCAATACCAAGATGTCTGGATCTCCAAATAATGCCTGTGCCAAAAGGACTCTTACTTTCTGATTTCCATTTAAGTCCTTCAATAATTTATGGTGATCACTCTCTTTTATACCTATACCACTTAATAGGGCTGCAGCCTGAGGCTCAGCATTCCAGCCATCCATCTCTGCGAACTGTTCTTCCAACTCTGAGGCTTTTATGCCATCTGCATCAGAGAAATCTGGCTTGGCATAGATGGCATCCTTTTCTTTCATGAGACTCCATAGGATATCATGGCCCATTAGGACTGTTTCTAAGACAGGTGTGTCATCATACTCAAAGTGTTCTTGCTTGAGTACCGCCATTCTCTTTCCTGGTTCTATAGATACATGACCCTTGGTAGAATCTCGTTGTCCTGAGATAATCTTAAGAAAAGTAGATTTACCTGCCCCATTAGCGCCTATAACACCGTAGCAGTTACCATGACCAAAGGTGACATTCGCCTCATCAAATAATACGCGTTTGCCAAATTGTATTG
>CAZPUF010000031.1:0-19750 GCA_964589705.1 uncultured Saprospiraceae bacterium
CATTTCATTTGCTCAAATTTAGAGAACGACTATTCTGAGATTTATAAATAAATCAGTCATTTATACCTATAATGGATAATTTGGAAGATTATTTTGAGAGAAGACGGCACATATTATCTATATTAGGTAATTATTCAGCGTGAAATACCTGATATGGATATAAAAAATATCATTACCCTTGAAAAGCCAGACGAGAAGCCTGTAGACCTAGTCATGTCACTTTTAGGGCTGACTAAGAGTGGTGCTTACAAAAAACTTAATGGTGCTTCCAAGTTCAGCGTAGAAGAGGTCATTACTATATTTAATAACCTTGACATATCATTTGACCAGTATTTTCTGTCTGGTCAGAAGGAGATGAAAAACTATTCCTTTTCTACTGATACGATCAAGTACAGGCCAAGAACTTATAGCGAATTCTGGACACAGATCAGCCTTCATTTGGGTCAGCTTGTGCAAGACACCAATGCCGCAGCTATTTATCTGGCTAATGAGATTCCAATCTTCTATTACCTTCAATTTCCGAAACTGATGGCATTTAAGTTGTTTGTTTGGGATAAAACCAATTGGAATATATCCGCCGATAATGATCGTTTTTCTTTTAATCTCATCTACGACATTCCTTCACTGAAAGAGATAACACAGAAAGTGCTGGACATCTATCTCTCATATCCTAGTATCGAATTATGGAATCCAAATATGTTTGCTTTGACGATGATGCAACTGTCCTATTACACCAGGGCCGGAGTCTTTAAATCTGCTGATATTATTAGGGAGATTATTGGTGATCTGGACAAGTTAATGGTGTTCATGAAGAAGAACTGTGAAAGTGGCAAGAAATCTTTTTTTGGACAAGAGTCTAGTAATAATGATGTGGAAATATATCTCAATGAATTGGTATTTAATTCCGAAATGATCTTTATAAAAAGTGATAACCAGAAAAGTCTCTATAATAAATATGATACACCAAACTATATTTTCTCAGACGACCAGCGAGTATGCAATCATATAGAATCGTGGCTAGATAGAATCATAAGTAAGTCTACGCTGATTAGTACAAGAGGAAAGCGAGATAGAGATTTGTTCTTTAAGAATGCCTTTGATGATTTGGATATTTTTCAGGAAAGAACAGAGGGTATGATAAAGACATATTTTTAGAAGGCAAAATTTTCTGTCTATTATAGATCGTGAATTGCTACGCTTCTTTGCGGTATAGCTTACTTTTTCCCAGACCCCATTTATTGAGTCTATGTAATACAGAAACACCTAGCACACCTAGACCATACTTGATGCTTCTTGTAAGATTGATAGAGGAGGCCTCTTCAAAATATTTAGTAGGACAAGTTACCTCTCCTATATCATAACCAGCATAGATAATCTGTGACAGCATTTGATTGTCGAAGACAAAATCATCTGAGTTAGAATTGAAATTGATGCCAAGAAGTACCTCCTTACTGAAAGCCCGATAACCTGTATGATATTCAGATAGTTTATAGGAAACTAAAATATTTTGAATCAAAGTTAGGAAGCGATTAGCTATGTATTTATAGATGGGCATGCCTCCTTTCAGTGCTCCTTTACCCAAAATTCTGGAGCCCAATACAACAGGATAAAGATTATCACCTATAATATTGACCATAGAAGGTATGAGCTTAGGCGTATACTGATAATCTGGGTGGAGCATGATAACGATATCAGCACCTATTTCTATGGCTTTATTATATAGGGACTTCTGATTGCCGCCGTAGCCTTTGTTTTCTCTGTGACTTATGATGTATCGTATACCTATCTTCTCTGCCACTTCCACAGTATTATCTTTACTCGCATCATCACATAGAATGATATCGTCAACTAAATCCAGAGGAATTTCTGCATAAGTCTTCTCTAATGTTGCTGAGGCATTATAAGCTGGCATCACTACTGCGACACGTTTTCCTTTATACATTCACTAACTTTGTGTAAAGATAAATGTTCTGTGTAGAACAGCACACAGATTAATCAGGAAGCAAATCACCTTAATCATTTAAAATGAGAGCCTTAAAATATCTATTGTTTATCCTTCTTTCCATATTTATCATAGGGTTTGTGGCTATTAAAGTAGTCAGTGATCCGTTGCCGGAAGGCCAATCCGGTAGCGAAGCAGATAACTGGGCCAATCAGATTCAGCAGGCACTTAATAAGCCAGCCTTCGATACCTTAGGATATCTGGAGTGGGAGTTTTTTAGGGCAGGACAGAAATACCTTTGGGATAAGAAACGAGATTTGGCAGTTATACAGTGGGCGGATAACAAAGCCATCATGAACTTGAAGACTCAAGAAGCAATCATAACGACGAATGGTGAAGTTCAATCAGGTGACAATCACGAATCACTAAAAGCTAAGGCTTGGTCAAACTGGTGTAATGATTCTTTCTGGATGATCGCTCCCTTTAAAATGAACGACCCAGGGACGATCAGAGCAATTGCAGAAACAGAAGATAAACAAAAAGGCTTAAAAGTTACCTATGAGTCTGGAGGAGTGACTCCTGGTGATAGTTACTTATGGTTGGTAGATGAAAATAATATTCCTACAGGATACCATATGTGGACCAGTATAATTCCAGTGCAGGGAATGTATGCTGGATGGAGTGGATGGGAATCTCACAAAGGGGTGATGTTATCTACGACTCATGAACTGCTGGGTAAAGAAATGAAAATGAAAGGCATCAAAGCGGGGCATACCTTACAACAGATGGGGTACGACACAGATCCCTTCGCCGCAATTTCACAATAATTATGTCTATGAAAATCATAAGTTATAATGTCAATGGCATAAGAGCTGCATTGAAAAAGGATTTGATAAAATGGGTAAAAAAAGAAGATCCAGATATATTCTGTGTTCAGGAAACCAAGTCGCAAGAAGAGCAAGTACCTCCGGAATTATTTGAAGATCTAGGATATCATGCCTACTGGCATAGTGCAGAAAAGAAAGGCTATTCTGGTGTATTAACTTATGCAAAGCAAGAGGCTAAGAAAGTTGTTGTCGGCATGGGCATGGAAAAATATGACTTAGAGGGTAGGGTATTGCGTACAGATTTTGAAGATTTTACTTTGGTTAATCTTTATCTACCCTCAAGTACAAGTGGTGCAGAACGCCATGATTACAAAATGGAGTTTCTCGAAGACTTTGAGTCCTGGACTAAGAAGCTCCTTAAGAAACAGAAGAAGGTCATCATTCTTGGTGATTACAATATCGTGAGATTGGATATAGATATCCATAATCCAACACGAAAGGATAAGCCACCTGGTTTTAGACCTGAGGAAAGAGCATGGCTGCAAAAGTGGTTTGACAAGGATTTTACTGATGCCTATAGACACTTGCATCCAGATAAGGAAGATGAATATAGCTGGTGGAGTTATCGGTCAGGTGCTAGAAAGAATAATAAGGGATGGCGTATTGACTATATCTCTGTTACACCTAATCTGGCTGATAGTATCAAATCGGTAAGACATGGTCATGAGGTCGTCCATTCCGACCATGTTGCCGTAATTTTGGAGTTAGGCTAACATTCCTAACGTTATTGAGCTAGGTAACTACAATTACCTGAGGTATAGGTTTAGGCAAGCTGTTATTGCGCGAGTATTCAATTTCATCGGCTGACAATTACAGCAGTTTTTAGGCGATACTGCAATCACTAATCAAAGCATTGTGTATATTTAATTTATCACAATAATTTGATATGAAATATTCGTCTCTAGTTGCATTCATGTTACTATCAACACTTGCTTCTACTCAAACCAACTTCACTTTTACCAACAGTACTATTCCAGAGATCCTCCGAGGAAATTACGATGCGAGCACCTATGCACAAGCTAATGTGATTGAGGATCCAGCAATAATATTTGAAGGATTATCAGAACAAGTTTCAGGAGAAAATCTGAAAAGCTACATACAAATACTGGAAGGATTTGGGACTAGACATACCAGTTCTGATACGCTATCAACAGTAAGAGGAATGGGAGCAACAAGAAACTGGGTCTTGTCCATGTTTGAAGAATTTTCTCAGCAAAATGAGAACAGGTTAATTCCTTTTTTCTTCCAGTTTGATCAGATTGTATGTACGGATATGGATAGACATAAGAACGCGTGCGCTATACTACCAGGTACTAATCCTAATGCTAGCGGCATAGTCATAGTAGAGGCACACATGGATAGCCGATGCGAAGGTAGATGTGATGTGGAGTGCCCTTCACCTGGAGCAGATGATAATGCCAGCGGTACAGCACTGGTGATAGAGTTAGCAAGGATAATGAGTCAGTATTCGTATGATCATACCATACTTTTTATGGCGACAACTGGTGAGGAGCAAGGTCTAATTGGGGCTAATGCTTTTGCAACATATTGCAGCATGGAAAATATAGCCATCAAGTCTGTATTTAATAATGATATAGTAGGAGGGATAACCTGTGGTAAGACATCTTCTCCTCCATCTTGTCCTTTTGCGGGAGCGGTGGATAGCACACAAGTTCGGATGTTTTCTTCAGGTAACTCATCTAAGCAATTTGTCAGATGGATTAAGTTACAATATGCTGAGGAAATGTTGCCAATGGCTACTGTGCCCATGATGCTTACAATTATGGCCCCTCTTGATAGGACAGGTAGAGGAGGGGATCATATTCCATTCCATGATCGAGGACATCTTGCAATGAGATTTACGAGTGCCAACGAGAATGGAGATGCAAACGTCACGGATCCTGCTTATTGTGATCATCAGCATACATCCAGCGATTTGCTTGGTGTAGATACTGATGGTGATGGCATACAAGATAGTTTGTTTGTAGACTTTAATTATCTTACCAGAAATACTCAAATCAACGGCACCAGTATCACCTCTGCTGCGACTGGTCCAGATACTCCTTTGTTTAACTTTGATATAGATGGCGATAGCATCAGATGGTCAGTACAAGATCCTCAGAACCTAAACCACTATCGTATAGCCAGACGAGTAAGTGGTAACGATTTTGATACTATTATGACCTTTCAAGGTGCTACCTCTGGTGCATTTAGAAGGTTAGCAACTCAGTTTTTTCAAGATGAGATTATTTCTGGAGCTGGTGTCGATGCAGACGGAATAGAGAGTTTCTTTGGAGATGAGCGGTTTTTCCTAACCATATTAACATCAACAGATGAAGTAGAAGCTGAGCCCAAAGGCTACGAATTGTTTCAAAATGTAAGGAATCCATTTTCTAAGTCAACGGTTATCCAATATAACTTAGGTGATTTGACAGGAATAAGAGAAGTAGCAATAACTATCACTAATACCAATGGGCAAATAGTAGATAGAGTTCCAGCTACACGCCAGTTGGGTATCAATAGTTTTAATTACTATCCAACAGCGTCAATGGTCGGGAATTATTTCTATAGTCTTGAGATTAATGGAGAATACTTAAGCACTAAGCAGATGGTCATAGTCAGATAAAGCCTATTGTATCTGAACTTAAGGTTGTAATACAAAGCTATAAATGACCATAAAGGGAGGAAGATAATTTTTTTAAAACATATTATGATTTTTTTTAATATGTTTGTATCATCATTCATTGAAACTCTTACAATTGAGCTCATTGAATCGTCATCCCCTAGACGCTTAATATCCAAAACACCTATCCCCTATACAGCAATAATATAATGTGTATTCGCTATTGTGGATTACAATGCGATCACTGTACAATCGATTTTTGATATTTATATGACTGTAAGAGGTCATCCCAAAACCGAAAGGTATGCTCTTGTCTAAGAGTATACCTTTTACAATAAATATAGCTATGTGTCCTAATCCAAAAATTTCCCTTCTAACACTGAGCAGTATTCTGATTTTTTGCGCCATTGTTAATTCGGCTTACGCTGGTACTAATGGGTGTGATTCTGCTGAGCCTTTTAGAACTGAGCTTGGTAATCATGTATGTATGACAGGTAATACTACTGGTGCAACATTTGGACTATATGATACTGATTCGGAAGGATGTATGGGTAGTCCGTTTGAGACTTTTTGGTTTTCTGTACCTACACATATGGCTACTCGTTATCTGGCTATCGAGTTACAATCATCCGAACTCGAAGTACCCACCTTATCTATATATAGAGGTGTATGTGGTAGCTTAGAATTTCTTGATTGTAACGTTTCTTATTCTGGTTTTCTTTCTATGAGAGGCGTATTAATTGAGTCAGGAGTTGACTACTTTATTGCAGTCTCTTCATTGGATGGATCATTTGGTGAATTCCAGGTCTGTTATGACTTAGAGGAAGATACTAATGTATGTAATCTTAATAGTGAATTAGATATTATTTCTACATCTCAGGGTTCTCCTCATTGTGGTCCTTATAAGCAAGGTGAAGAGGTCAATGTGTGTTATAGAGTCAATGGTTTTCAAAATGTAGGTTGTAATTATTTGCAAGCGATTATACCTTTATTTGGAGAAGGATGGGATGTCACTTCGTATGAGGTTAATGGGGAGCCAGATTTGATTACTACTCCTTTGGAGACTCAGGGACATACCATATTTACAACATCTAACCCGTCCTGCGAAGGTGACCCAGCGGGCACATGGACTTGGTTGAATAACGGAGAGTTAGAATATAATTTGAACAGCGAGAATACACTAGATCTGTCTTTTACGGATCCTGTTCCTCCCGGTTGGGTATTTATCAATTCCTTTGATCCAAGTTGTTTCATTTTTACTGATGCTTGTTGTACTAATCCAACTAATGACCCCAATATGGGCTATGGAGACGATGATTATCCCCTGTGTGGTAATGGAATGACACAAACTTGGGAAGTATGTTTTACGCTAAGAGCATCTACTGACCCTACACTTGATGAGTCGAGCTGTGAGGTAGGGTTAAAAACCTTTTCGGATGGTGAGACAGGTGTATTTACAAACAAAGATTGCAAACTGGATAGAGTCGCCTACATCAACTCTGCTGTCGAGGCATTGCAACCACCAATAATTACTGCAGATAACAGACAAGCTATTGTTTGTCTTGGTGATAGTCTTAGTCTTCCATTAATTTCAGATGTAGACGATGTCCAATTTTTCTGGATGGATAACAATACAGGAGAAACAATAAAAGGATCAGACGAGCCAGCATTTACTGGAATATGGAACGAGGCGGGAGATTATTCCTTTACGGTCTATGCTACAAATGGTAGCCGAAGTAATGCAATTCAGATAGAAGTAGAAGTAACAAACCAAGTTTTGTTCACTATTGAGCAGACTCCTGCTACCGCCTGCAATGATGATTTTGTAACATTGAGGGTAGTACTTACAGATGAAGACCAGGCTGATCAGTTAAATTTTGCTTGGAATGGAGGAATGGCTGGAACAGAGGATGTCCTAAGAGTCGCTGCATCAGATACGTCGGCCATGGTTGATGTTATATTAGGTAACTGCGTTACCTCTCAATCTATCTCATTTGATTTGTATGCTAAGAATGAGCTCACCTTAAGTGCTCCACAGAATGCTTGTGTGGGCGAAGACATTACATTTAGTGCGAATGCGACATCTAATACTTGGAATTTAGCAGTACAAAGCAATGGAGAAGTTGTCAATATTAGTAGTGAAGAAGCATCTTTTAGTTCCGTTATAGAGCTGTCCCAATCTGTAGACTTTGAAGTGATTAATGCCACTGACGCCAACGGATGTGATATGACAGTAGTTGGATTATGGCAGACAATAATTCATGATCCAATTCAAGTAGATGCAGGATCTGATATCAATTTGACCTGTGACCAAAACCAAGTAGACGTCATGGCTACTATATCTTTGGAGAACCAGGATTATAATGCAACATGGAGGAATATTGCAACTGGAGAAGTCGTATCCAGTATTCTTCCAATTACCATAACAGAAGAAGGTGACTATCAATTATCTGTGATTAATATAGAGACAGGATGTATAGAATCAGATACTGTATCGGTAACAAGAATAGAAAGAGATATTGACCTGGCAATAGCATCCTCAGATGTTAGGGTACAAGCTGGAATGGAAATTGACTTGGAAATTATTTCTAATCTTGATCAGTCCGAGATCATCCTTGTAGAATGGATACATGATGGTAGTTTGTCATGTGCAGATTGCATGTTTACTACAGCTCGACCATCTACGGATGTGACTTATACGGTATTGGTCACAGATGACTTAGGATGTCAGGTCCAAGCAAGTATAAGTATAACAGTAGAGGACGCTGATACAAATATCTCCACTAATAACATATATATACCTAATGCATTCTCTCCCGGATCTTTAGATCAGAATGCTATTTTCAGGATTTTTGGTGATGATAATATTGAGGTAATCAATTCATTTAGAGTATTTGATAGATGGGGAGGTATTTTGAGAGCTGTCGATAATATCAGTCCAGACGATGAATCAGGTCTTTGGGACGGACGGTCAAATGGAGATATTGTTAATGCAGGGATCTATTTGTATACCGTTGATCTTACAATGAAGGATGGCCTTGATCTGACAAAAACAGGCACCATTACAGTCATTAGATAGCTCCTGCAATATTTGGAGTAATGGGTAAATTTTCCTTTAAGACCCTGAAATTTGGCTCGATTTAGTCAGCGGATTATCCTACTCCTATGGTATATGTTTTACATGACTAATATTTATAATTTAATGAGGAAATCCAGCATCTAAGATGCTACTATAGGGCTTCCCTGCACTATGGGGTTAAACAATAGTTAAAAGGAATGGCTCAATGATACTATTTGAGTGAAAAATGCCTTTTTAAATTATACTTTGCACCAAATTTTAAAACGATGAACAGAAATATCTTTTTAATTGCCATTCTATTTGTCTTTACTTCCGTATCACTAGAAGCTCAAAGAGTAGCGGTAGTAGATGTTAATGCTGTATTGGAGAATTTACCTGACTATCAAGCAGCACAGAATGAAGTTGATCAATTGACAGCTAAGTGGAGACAGGAAATTGCTCAAGAATACGATAAGATTAAAAGTATGTACAACAAGCTTCAAGCAGAACAAGTGCTGCTAAGCAATGAGGTTAAAATAGAGAGGGAGGATGAAATTATCTCCAAGGAAAAGGAAGTAAGAGAATTACAGAAAAGAAGATTTGGACCTGAAGGTGATTTATTCAGAAGAAAGCGAGAACTAGTGAGTCCGATTCAAGATCAGGTATTTACAGCCATTGAAGAGTACGCCAGAATAAAAGGATATGATTTGATCTTTGACAAAGCAGCATCTGCAGGTCTATTGTTTGCAAATGATGAATTTGACAAGACAGATGAGATAATGCGAGAATTAGGCGTAAGAAGAAACTAACAATACACTTTAATAGAAATCCAAATTCTGAATAGAAATGAATAATACAATGAGATCCTTATTAATCTTATCAGCTTGTCTATTGACACTTCAGTTGAGTGCACAGAAATTCGGCTATATAGATTCTCAGACATTGATTGAGTCTATACCGGAGGTTAAAGAAGCCAACTCAAATATTGAGACCTTCAGAAATCAATTGCAGAAAAAGGGGCAGGATATGATTAAAAATTTCCAGTCTAAGTATGCAGCATTAGAACAAAAGAAAAATAGAGGAGAATTATCACCAATCCAACTTGAAGAGGAAGCCCAAAAATTGGGTGTAGAAGAGCAACAAATCAGACAGTTTGATGCCGATAGTCAGCAGAAGATATTTGAGAAAAGTGAAGCATTACTTAAGCCATTAAGAGATAAGATTCAAAAGGCCATAGATGATGTAGCTGCAACTAACGGTTACGACTACATTTTTGACCAAAGCACAGGCTTTGTGTTATATGCAGATAAGAGCACAGATATCGGAGATATGGTCCGAGCTAAACTGGGAATGTAAAACCCCCTAAGAGAGAGTCATCAATTGACTTTAAAAAAAGACATTTACGTATTAAATCAAGTCTTCTAATTACAAATTAAACGATGAGAAATCTACTTCTATTAATTCCTATCTTTCTGATTTCATTGAATATTCAAGCTCAAGATCAAGTCGGAGACTTAATCCCATTAGCAGATGTTCCTGAATCCAAAGCACTGGTCACTCAGGCAAATAATTATGTCAATGCAGTTGTGTCCAAGGATTATCAGCAAGTAGTTGCTTTAACGCATAGCGATATCGTAGAGATGGGAGGAGGAGAAGATTACTTAATGAAAGATCTCAAGACTCAGACATTAAATTTAGAAAATCAGGGTTTGAAGTATGTATCTGCTGAAGTAGGGTCACATCCGGAATTTTTAGAATCAGAGGGCGAATTACAATGTGTAGTTCCTGTCAAGTATTTTCTAGATATGAATTCAAAAAAAGTAGAAGCTTGGTCTAACTTATTAGCTGTGTCAAAGGATGAAGGCAATACATGGAAGTTTGTCAACTTGGATAAATTTGATGATGCCAGTCTTAAAGACTTTGTAAAAAATATCAGCGCAGATTTTGTCTTTCCAAGATAAATAGAACTTATTTTTATATAGCAAGATGTCAGCATGACTACGTCTTGTCAGATTCCCTTTACATTCGATTTGCAAAGGGAATTTTTTATGCAGCTATCTAAGGTTTTTGGACGTTATTTTATTAGCTGAATTCCTGAGTATTATTGAATTAACGTATTACAACAACATCATGAATTCTATAAACTTTGTAACCTCCAGATGCCTTGTGATTGCAGTCATTCTAATGGTTGGTAGTTGGAGACCTATAGTTGCGCAGGTATTATTTGAGGTTACTAATATATCAGGAGCTAATGTTGGCTCTATCCAAAACTGTATTGCTGATATGAATGGTGATTATTTGGATGATGTCGTGAGAGTAGTCGATGATCAGATTCTAATCAGTTATCAGCAAGCTAATGGACAGTTTAGAGACAGAAGTCTAAGAATGGACTTGTCCATAATCCCATTTTGGAGTATCGCTGTTGGTGATTTAGATGCCAACGGGTTTAACGATATGGTTTTTGGAGGACCGACTTCAGTATCCTTTTTGTATGCTGATATCAATGGTAGTGCTTATAGAGAGGATCATAGAACCGAATCCATAATCCCACAGCGAACATCTATTTCAGACATAGATAATGATGGATACTTGGATGCTTTTATTTGCCATGATACAAATCAAAATCATCCATACAGGAATGATGGAACAGGTTTTCTAACCTTAGATCAATCATTGATAGAGACTCCCGAGAATTTACCAGGTAATTACGTATCTACTTTTGTAGATTATGACAATGACGGTGATACCGATATGCATATCTCTAAATGTGTCCAATCATCCATGCCTGGTGATATAGCTAGAACAAATCTGATGTACAATAATGACGGACAGGGCAATTTTACGGAAGTAGCTGCTCAGATTGGTATGGCAGATAATGAGCAATCATGGATTACCTTATTTGAAGACTATGATAATGATGGAGACTTTGATGCCTTTGTAGTTAACCACTCTGGCGCCAATAGATATCTGGTCAACCAAGGAGATGGAACTTATATCGATGAGATAATAGGATCAGGTTTGCCATTAGGCCCAAACAATGCTACTGAAGCGTTGGCAGCAGATTTCGACAATAATGGGTTTATTGATATCATCATCAATGACCCTCCAGTAATGGTATTGAATGAAGGTGGATCGTTTACAGTAATTGGAGATGTAGGAAAGGCCAGCGCCATAGGAGATCTCAATAATGATGGATATATAGATATGGCCTTCGGAGACCGTATGTGGATAAATTCTACACCAAGGGAGAATCATTGGTTGGTAGTCAATACCAGAGGAGGAGTAGATAATAACGTTAATGGTATTGGATCGAGAGTTGAGATATTTGGGGCTTTTGGAAGACAGATGCGTGAAGTAAGAGTAGCTCAATCCTGGAAACCGATGAGCACCTTGAATACACATTTTGGATTAGGAGAGTTTGATCACATAGATAGTCTGGTTGTAACTTGGCCATCAGGTACGCGTACCGTTATAGAACAGCCTGCTGTGGATAGTAATATCTTTGTAGATGAAGCTGGCTGTGAATTACAATCCATAGCTATGGAAGTATTGGGGACAACTTTTTTGTGTGACAGTATGAGTACTATGATAGCAGCGCCAAGAGGTTTCGCCAGCTATCAATGGTCTAATGGAGAAAACACTGAACAAATTACCGTGGATGAACCAGGATTCTATAATGTCACGGTGACTGATGCAAATGGCTGTACAGGATTTTCTCAGCCATTCCAACTACAATCTGAAGATGAAATACTTAATGTCATAACACCAGGTGGTACCTTTTTCTGTGAGGGCTCAGGCGTTATATTAGAGGTAGAACCTAACCAAAATTTAGTTTGGAGCACAGGGGATACTGACCCATTACTTTTTGCGAGTGAACCAGGGGATTATTATGCTACCTATAATAATCTGTGCGGAAACAGAGTCAGCACTGACACCGTAACTATAACTTTATTTAGTGCACCCCCTCCTATTGTAGATGACATTTTTATTTTATCTGAGGGTCCTGTTATCATTGAAGCAGAAGGAGATCTTGTCTCATGGTGGGATTCAGAAGTAGGAGGGCAAATATTGAGTACTACTGGTATATTAGAAGTAGAAGTTGAATCAGACACAATATTTTGGGTAGAATCAGTTGTTATCCTGCCTAATGGATCGATCTGCTCTTCAGTACGCGTGCCCGTTAGAGTAACTATATCTACGTCTACGGCCAATGTACTCTCTTTACTGAGTGTAGAGATATATCCTAATCCTACACCTGGACTTCTCACTGTTAAGACAAAAGGAATTTCTAATGGAAGTACGTTACGTATACTTGATACTCAAGGCCAATTGGTTATGAATACAAAATTGGAAGATCGAGAGGAACAAATTTCGATGAATGAACACCCACAAGGAGTCTACCTATTGCAAATAGTTAGTGAAGAAGGCACAGTCACACGGAAAATAATTAAACAGTAAGTGGAATAACTTACTGTTTTCTATCTGGACAGATACATACTCCTTTCTTTATCAAGCTTTCTAAAGAATGGATCATTAAGATCTTTGATAAATCTAATGGCTTCACCAGTGGATTTCATTTCTGGACCTAGCTGCTTGTCTACATTAGGAAACTTGTTAAATGAGAATACTGGTACCTTGATGGCATATCCTTCAAGTTTTTTCTGGACATCAAAGTCCTTCAGTTTCTTATGTCCTAACATCACATGAGTCGCTATCTTAAGGAAAGGCACTCGATATGCTTTAGCTATGAATGGGGTCGTTCTTGAAGCTCTTGGATTGGCTTCAATGACATATACCTTCTCATCTTTGATAGCAAATTGAATATTGATAAGACCTCTAGTGTTTAGCGCTTTTGCGAGCTTATGGGTGTATTCTCTCATTTGCGTCAAAACATTATCAGAAAGCGAATAAGTAGGCAACACAGCAGAGCTATCTCCTGAGTGTATTCCTGCAGGTTCTATATGTTCCATAATGCCCATGATAAGGACATCATCTCCATCACAGATAGCATCTACTTCTGCTTCTTTAGCTCTTTCGAGGAACTGATCTATCAATACCTTATTTTCTGGCATATGCTTGAATATGCTAAGTACATGCCTTTCTAACTCATCATCATTGATAACTATACGCATCCGTTGACCGCCTAGTACATAGGATGGTCTAACCAGAACGGGATAGGTCACTTCATTGGCAATCTCAATAGCCTTGTCTACATCTTTAGCGACGCCATATCTAGGATAAGGAATTTCAAGTTCTTTGAGTAAGTCTGAAAAGCGGCCTCGGTCTTCTGCGAGATCCATACTTTCATAATCAGTACCGATTATATTATATCCAGCCGCTTTTATTTTTTCTGCGAGTTTGAGGGCTGTTTGTCCACCTAGTTGAATAATGACACCTTCCGGTTTTTCGAGATCGAGGATCTCCTTCAAATGCTCCCAGTATATCGGCTCAAAATATAATTTATCGGCGATATCGAAGTCAGTAGACACTGTCTCTGGATTACAATTGATCATAATAGATTCATAGCCTGCTTCTTTGATAGCCAACACCCCATGGACGCAGCAGTAATCAAATTCGATACCTTGTCCAATCCTATTTGGTCCTGAACCAAGAACGACTATTTTTTTCCTATCAGAGGGTATGCTTTCGTTTTCACTATCGAAAGTAGAATAGAAGTATGGAGTCTGAGCTTCAAATTCAGCAGCACAAGTATCCACCATCTTGTAAGTTCTGACAATGCCTATAGACTTTCTGTATTTAGTCACTGCCTCTTCTTCTATTCGCATTAGCCAAGCTATCTGTGCATCAGAGTAACCATTGACTTTGAGTTTGCGCAGAAAAGCTTCTGGAATGTCTTCTGGAATATTGTATTTCCCGAGCTCATTTTCTAAGTCGACCAACTGTTTGATTTGCTTCAGATACCAAGGATCTATTCTTGTGAGCCTATGGACAGACTTAGTGGGTACACCGAGTCTAAGGGCATCTTTGACACGGTAGATACGATCATCACTTACTTTTTCTAATCGCTCTATAATATCATCAGTCTTAATCCATTCTTTCTTGTCAGCGCCTAACCCTGCACGGTTATTCTCCTGAGATTGACAAGCCTTCTGCAAGGCTTCGGTAAATGTACGGCCTATGGACATCACTTCTCCTACTGACTTCATTTGTAGTCCTAAGGTGTGATCTGATCCATAAAATTTATCAAAATTCCATCTTGGCATTTTGACGATGACATAGTCTAGTGTGGGCTCGAAGTAGGCAGAAGTGGTTTTAGTTATTTGGTTTTTGAGTTCATCCAGATTGTACCCTAAGGCTAACTTGGCTGCAATCTTGGCAATAGGATAACCTGTGGCCTTAGAAGCTAATGCAGATGATCGAGATACTCGTGGATTGATTTCTATACAGATGATGTGTTCTGTTTCTGGGTCGACAGAAAACTGAATATTACATCCACCTGCGAAATTCCCCATACTTCTCATCAATAGAATAGCCTGATCTCTCATCTCTTGATAAGCCCGGTCAGAAAGAGTCATAGCAGGGGCTACTGTGATACTATCCCCAGTATGGATACCCATGGGATCCAAATTTTCTACTGTACAGATAATCACAACATTGTCATTATTATCTCTTAGGAGCTCTAATTCGTATTCTTTCCAGCCCAATACGGCTTTCTCCACAAGGACCTCGTGAGTAGGAGACGCATTGAGACCTCTTCGCAGGGCTTCATCAAAGTCTTTCTCCTCCATCACAAATCCTCCACCTGTTCCTCCCAGAGTATATGACGGTCTAATGACCAGTGGAAAGCCGATTTTTTGAGAAGCATCTTTCCCTTCCAAAAAAGAATTAGCGATAAATGAAGGTGCAACAGATAAGCCCAGCTTGATAACATGCTTTCTAAACTCTTCCCTGTTTTCCGCAAGTTCTATCGCATCTAAGTCTACACCGATAAGTTTGGTATTGAATTCTTTCCATAAGCCTTGCTTCCCTGCTTCTATGGCCAGATTAAGTGCCGTCTGTCCGCCCATAGTCGCAAGCACAGCATCTATGTGATTCTCTTCCAAAATCTCTCTGAGACTTTGTACGGTTAATGGCTTTAGATATATGTGGTCAGCAGTGATCTCATCAGTCATTATCGTTGCAGGATTTGAGTTGATGAGACTGACTTCTATTCCTTCTTCTCTTAGCGATCGGGAGGCTTGTGTTCCCGAATAGTCAAATTCACAGGCTTGACCTATGATAATGGGTCCGCTTCCTATAATAAGCACGGACTTGATAGACGGGTCTAGAGGCATACTAGGGCTGGTCTTTTTTTATAAAATTGTGGGCAAATATAAGTGAATTGGATTAAGTCGCACGATGGGCAGCGCAGGCTTGTGCACATTATGTGGATAACCCATCAAGATAAAAGCTATGAGAAGACCATAATAGTATCCCAACAGCAGTGGTATCCAGTATAAAAACCTCAAATACCTTAAATCAAAACCGATATAGGATTAGCCTATAATAGGGTGATTGTACCAACTTCTTCAAATGGATTGCCAAAGATATCTTGAAAAATTATGACATAAGTATATACACCCTGGACATGCTTGCCGAAGCTATTTCTTCCGTTCCATCCTCGTTCTGTATTTGGGTCAAAATTTTCCCTTTCAAACATTAAATCACCCCATCTACTATAGATACGCATAGATTCAATTTCTTGGACTGCAACATTGGTTCTGATTGCAAAAAAGGCATTTTCTCCATCCAGTGATGGGTCAAAAACGGTAGGAATGTAGACATTGGCTGCAGGTAGAAATTCTATACTAGTCTCACAGTCATTGGTATTGCCACAGTTATCTATAATGGTAATGGTGACGAGCTCAGTTGCTACTTCTGCACAGTCTAATGGTAGATTATCTAAATCTATATTATTTTCTACTTCAAAAATGGGATCTTCTGACATCGGAATAAAGTCGATTAAGAAACTCTGGATTTGGCTGAGACTTGTCGGCTCATTACAATTGACTTGGATTGGATCTGGGCATAATATAGATACCTCTCTTTGGTTTTCGAAAGAAATATTTGAAAGACAATCAGTATTTTCATTACCACACTCATCGACTGCTGTAAATATGACATCCTGAGCTGATCCACAATCAAATGCGTCTATTGTTAATTCAAAATCATTGGATGTTGTTGATGAATTACATTGATCCATAGCCGAAAATCGACCTAGCCAGTCTGTAACTGCACCCATCAAATTAGGAGTTGATACATCAAAAACGATAGATTGAGGACAAGCTGTAACAGCTGGCGCAATAGTGTCAACTTGAGAAATAGTTTGAATACACTCTTCACTTTCTATCCCACACCTGTCTATTGCAGTAAATGTAACTAACACTGAATTGTCACAAGGATCGTCAAAATTGGCTTGGGTAAAATCATTAGTCACAGCTATAACAGCACCGTTATTGTCGGAAGCGGTTATCGTACTGATCCAATCTGCGATCACCATGTCATTGCTATCATCACCACATTGAATATTCAGATTATTATTACAAGTAATTTCTGGTGCAGCTTTATTGATTGTTATTGTTGCTATGCATGTATCTCTTAGACCACAGGCGTCTTCAGCGTAGAACTCGATATTCATTTCTTCTTCAGAATTACAAAGGGTTGCAGGTACTATCACACCGCTTTGTATTTCCTCTGTAGGGACAGAGCAATTATCTGAAGCCATAAAACTATCTATCCAATCTTGCATGAGCATAGGTCCATCGACATTCGTAGAATTAATGGTGAGTGGCGTTGGACAATTAGTGGTTGGAGGTGTGGTATCCTCTAGACTTACTATTATAGAACAGGTGTCCTGTATGTTACAGTTATCTTCTATCGTAAATAAAACTGGAATAGCGCCATCACAATTAAAGTTATTCAATTCGGAAATATCAAAAGCAAATGCTGGAGGCAATGACCCTCCATCAGGATCAAATCCTTGTACATTGCTGAAATGTGCATCAATAATAGATTCGTTATTTGGATCTCCGCATTCTACTGTTAGATTGGCAGGGCACGTAATCATAGGTACTCTGTCTGTCGTTACAGTTAAAGTCGATCTACAGTTCGAACTATTACCGCAGCCATCCTGAGAAGTAAAGGTAACATCGACATCTATTGAAGCTTGACACATAGGCAGAGACGTTATATCCGTGTATGAGTTGTCCTCGTTCAGATTGCTAATACAATTATCCCTGCTTTCTATACTTTGAAGCCAAGTATCTACATCACTATTGAAAGAGGGACTCTCCAAAAGAAAAGTGGTATCTGAAGGACATATTGTAATTTCTGGTGGCGTATTATCTATAATATTTAATGTCAAACCACAAGCCTGAGAATTATCACATAGATCCACCAGCTCAAAAATTATGGGGATAGAACCTGTACAATCAAATAAATCTGGATTATTGAAATCAAGGTCTGGTGTAGTAGGGAAGGATGATCCAAAAACGTCTTCTGCTGTTACCAGAGCCATCCACTCTCTGATTTGTAATTCATAATCAGGATTACCACATTCTACAGTGAAGTCGTCGGTTCCCGGAGTACAATTTATAAAGTTAGTCTGTATATTATTTTGGATACTTATCATAACTTGACAGTTGGATATAAATCCGCATTCATCTGTGAAAGTTAGTCGAGCATCAAAATCTTCCTCTTCACAACTAAATCCGGATAACTGATTCTCATCAAAGTCATCTGTCAGTACAATCTCATTACAATCATCGGCTGGAATCAACTCTAGCCAAGCTTCGAATTTTGGAATTTTAAGTGTATCACCGGCAAGTAAATTTAGAGGTGTACTTGGGCAGTCTACCGTTGGGGGTCGCGTATCCCTTAATTCTATATTTCTGGTACAACTTGATTCTAAGCCACAATTATCAATAATTGTAAATACGACAGGAATAGACTGAAAACAGGTGTCTGCTAATATGGTATTAAAATCATTGGTAATCAATGCAGAAATATCCTCCTGTGAATTGGTCATTGCTACAGGCTCGGCTAACCATTCTGAAATCAAGAAGTCAATATCCGTGTCTCCACATTCCAAGGACAAATCATTTGCAGGACAAGTTAAAACAGGTGGGGCATCATTAATTGTCAGTATACTAATACAGGCATCCTGAAGATTGCACATGTCTACAACTCGGAATTCCACATTGGTTGAAGCTGACATTTCACAGAAATCTACACCAGTTTGATCAAAGCTAGGATCTGTACTAAAGTCAGGTGTGCTACATCCATTATCTTCGAAAGGCGTTGTAAAAATCCATTCATTAAGTAACAGTTGGGCATCTGGATCTGTAGAATTAATTGTGATGTTTCCAGGGCAGGTGATTTCTGGGTTTAGCGTATCTTCTATTCTAATTATTGACATACAGGAAACAGATCTGTTACAGTTTGTATCATTGACTGTAAATGTAACTTCCGTATTCTCTCCACAGGTGACTGAATTGAGTAATGCAGGGTTAAAGTCACTGCTTGCTGTGATAGGGGTGCCAGCAAAATCACTTCCATCGAAAGTCAACCACTGTTGTATGCTATCCATTATTCCAGGTGTACCACATTGTAAAGTGAGTTGTGGTGGACAAGAAATAAGAGGAGATTTGTCTGATATTATTGTCAAATCAACTGCACAGTTATTAGAACTAAAATTATTGCAATTATCTCTCGCAAAAAAGGAAATGGACTCCGTCAGAGTATCTCTGTCACAATCAGTGAATCTAAAGCTACTGTAGTCATTATCACTTGTAGCGGAACAATTATCTTGCGGGTTTGCCATTCCTAACCAAGCGGTGATATCATCTTCTATGTCATCAAAGCTGCCTTCAAAAGTTGCAGGAGGAGGACAGGTAATAGTTGGAGGAATGTCATCCGTAATTTGTATCCTGGCAATTGTCTCCCGTCGTATGCCACATTGATTCTCGAAAAAGAAAGTTACAATTACTTCGCCAGTACAATCAGTAAACTGCGCATTGAAAAAGTCTAAATCATTATCGACAGTAAATCCAGTGCCAAGCGTGTTGGCTGCAGATATGCTGGAAGCCCAAGCCTGTATTATTGGAATATTGACGGGATTTTCGCATTGGATAGTCGTATCATTTGGAGTGCCAAAAAACTGGTCCATGACATTATCCAATATAGATAAGGTCGCTGAACAAGCAAATAATACAGCAATTAGTAAGTAAATTCCAAATTGC
>CAZPUF010000032.1:0-19678 GCA_964589705.1 uncultured Saprospiraceae bacterium
GATTTCAAACACAAAGGAGACAGTCATTGCCAAAATCAATTCACAGCTTAAACACAAAAAAGTAACTGAGTTGATTATCAGATAACCTGGTTTAAAAAAGTAAATTGACGGCAAAGAACAGGACAAGATAAATCCATAAAGCATCCAGAAAATGCCAATAAATTGTAATCAACTTAAGCTTTCTTTTTTTATCAGGATCTGAAAAGTAAACCAATACACTTACTGGCTCTACGATTTTCTTCTTAGCATTATAGTAGAACATGGCAAGAAAAGGTATCCCTACAATTACATGGGCAAAGTGTACTCCAGATATGAGATATAGGAACGAAGCCAGATTGCTATGATCCACAAAGAAGCCTCCTGAATAAAGTTGTTTCCAAGCTATTATCTGACTAAGAAGAAAAAGCACTGTCAACAAGAGAGTAAGACCTAAATATGTCTTGTAAGCCTCAGTCTTATCTTCTTTATACCAAGTCATAGACTTCGCTAAAGTGTAACTAGAGCCTAATAGAATTAATGTATTAAAAATGAAAAGAGGAGGTAATTTAAAAGCAGGCAAACCTGACTGTACTCTGGTATAGATATAAGAAACACTAAACCCAATAAATAAAGAAGTAACACCAATCAATAGAATATAGAGAGCTATAACCTGAGGGTGAATAAGATAGTTTTTCCTATTGTCTATCATATAGCCTAAAATAAAAAAAAGCCAACACGCTATTTTAAAATTGTGTTGGCTTTTAAATAAATTAATTCTTTACAATGATCATAATACAGCTTTCACTGCCGCTGCAGCATCTTTGAGAATAATAGCTGACTGCACTTCCAAGCCACTTTTATCTATGATGTCTTTTGCTATATCTGCATTTGTGCCTTGTAATCTTACAATAATTGGCACCTTAATATCACCTATATTTTTATAGGCATCTACTACACCTTGAGCCACTCTATCACATCGTACTATACCACCAAAAATATTGATCAAGATTGCTTTTACATTTGGATCTTTGAGAATCATTCTAAATGCATGTTCCACTCTTTCTGCATCGGCAGTACCTCCAACATCCAGAAAATTGGCTGGAGATCCTCCTGACAACTTGATAATATCCATAGTCGCCATAGCTAATCCTGCCCCATTTACCATACATCCTACATTACCATCTAACTTCACATAATTCAATCCGACTTTCTTTGCTTCTACCTCTGTAGGATCTTCTTCCGTTTCATCTCTCAACTCAGCCAGGTCTTTTTGCCTGTAAAGTGCATTATCATCTAAGCTGATTTTGGTATCTACAGCTATTATCCTGTCATCACCAGTCTTTAGTGTTGGATTGATCTCAATCAAAGAAGCGTCTGCACCTAGAAATGAAGCATATAGCTTAGATATAAACTTGGACATATTCTTAAAACCTGCTCCTGATAGACCAAGGTTAAAAGCTACCTTTCTTGTCTGGAAAGCCTGTAAACCTAATTCCGGATCTACATATTCTTTATGAACCAAGTGAGGCGTCTTCTCTGCAACCTCTTCTATATCCATTCCACCTTCAGTAGAATATATAATCACATTTTGTTGTTTTTCTCTATCCATGAGAATCGAAACATAGAATTCTTTGCAAGCATCAAAGTCTGGTGCATAGGCATCTTCTGCAACAAGAATCTTATTGACTTTTTTACCAGGACCCTCCATTCCACCAGGAGTCTGAGGTGTCTTAAGCATCATCCCTAATATATTACCTGCATTCTCCTTTAATTCATCTAAGTTTTTTACAAGTTTGACACCGCCTCCTTTACCTCTTCCACCAGCATGTATCTGCGCTTTTACAATAGCTATTGGAGCACCAGATTCTTCTGTAATCTTTTTGTATGCTTCTACTGCTTCGTCTAAACTTTCTGCCATGATTCCTTTTTGGATTGGGACGCCATAGCTAGCTATCAATTCCTTAGCCTGATATTCGTGTAAATTCATTTGAGTATTGCGTATTTATTTTTTTAGTCTATGATTAGTTTCTCCACAACCGTACCACTTTGGGATTGGATTTCTAGAATATGTATGCCGCTTTGCAACGCATTGAGATCCATATTGTAATTATTATTTCCGGTGCCAAATTGGACATTTCTTTCTTGAGATACAAGCTTACCATTAATGTCATATAGGCTTACATCTGCGCTAAAAGCACTTGCAGAAGTTAATGAAATCGTGATTTGATCATTTTTTTGAGCAGGATTCGGGAATACGTTTACATCACTGACAAGATCAATGTTATTAACAGCAGATGTCATCTCATTGCCAACACCAAAGAAAAGTTCAGTTCCTGGCGCACAACCACCTCCAAAAATATTGAATGCTCTAACACTCCATACTACAGGAAAAGAATTAGGCGCAAGCGTCGTAAGTATATAGCTTGTCTCTTCAGTTCTAAATGCTTCTCCGCTCACAACAACTTCATAAAAATCAGCATTAGCCACAGGGTCCCAACTTAATTCTACTCTATCAAATTGTGGTAGCATAGTACCCAAAGCAGGAGAAAGGCCTGTTATAGAATCAGTAATAGGTCGGTACTCAGTCACTGTATTCTCATCTGTTCTTAGAAAAGCTCGATTAACCGCATCATATGAGGCTTGCATTGCAGTAATCTGATTAGGGCTGAATGCCCAATCATCACATCGAGCTGAATATGACATAATATTATTATTCATTGGCTCCAAGATTTCTCCATTCCTGTCTCTACAAAAACCTTGTGCAGAACAGCAACCACATAGAAATGTACTTCCATAATCTGCAGGGGTATCACAAAGAAAATCTGCCGCAGTTTCACAATTAGAACCATCAACCAATTCTACCTGTACAGGTGCTGATTGAGATGAACTTATAGTGATAAGCTCCACTCTTGATGTATCACCTGGGTTCCATGGTACATCTTCCCAGCCTCTATGCGTATGCGCTAGCGTGAAAAAGTGACCCAGTTCATGCTCTAGTGTAAACGAACTATCACCAAAGTTCACTGCTCTCATAACAATGAAGTCATTAATACCTCCTGTATAAAAACCTAGTGTTGTTCCAGTAGCTCCACTAGAAATCTGATTGACAACGTAGATATTCATAGATGTTCTATCCTTTGCAGATCGCATAAAACCTATGTTATTTCTTGGGTCATCAAAAACCCTTGATGCGTTTATTTCATTAAATTCTTTGATATAAAATTGCATGTTGGTACCTAAATCAAAAAATCTCTCGTTAAGTAAGCACATAGCTCTATATGCTAATTCTTCGCTAAATCTTCCTGTACCATCATCTCTCCCGACAAGATGGATAGTTACAGGAGAAAATCTAGTCTCATTACTTCTGGATAAAGTCTGATCCCAATGCTTCTTATTCTCAACCAAAGGCTTCATGAACTCATCACTCTGGTTTGTTCCACACCAATGCTGTGCATTAACAAATTGAAAGGAGATTGTAAGAAATATAATTATTGTAAAAAGTCTCATGTTCAAAATTTTCTTAAATGTAATAATCAAAATAGATGATTGGTTGTTAATGCGATATGATTATTGAAGACTTTTTTCAATCCCGACAAATAAATGCACCCAAAAGTTAAATCTGATACTTAAAATGTCAATAAATAGACTTTTAAAATATATATATAACTTTGCGCCGCAATATTATACAAATTAAATTAAATCGTAACATGAGTAAAATTACAGTGGTAGGTGCCGGAAATGTTGGCGCCACAGCAGCAAATGTGCTTGCCCACAAAGACATTGTCAAAGAAGTTGTCTTACTTGACATCAAAGAAGACTTTGCTAAAGGAAAAGCTTTAGATTCTTGGCAGCAAGCCCCAATAGACTACTATAGCACCAAAATAACCGGAACATCAGATTACAGAGCTACGAAAGGATCTGACATCGTTATTATCACTGCAGGTATTCCAAGGAAACCGGGCATGAGTAGAGATGACTTAATCTCAACTAATGCAAAGATTGTAGTGTCTGTCTCACAATCTATCTTGAAGTACACTAAGAATCCAATATTCATAATCGTTTCAAATCCACTCGATGTAATGGCTTATGCTACCTTGATGGCAACTGGTCTAGATCCGAAGAGGGTAATTGGTATGGCAGGTATTTTAGATACTGCGCGGTATAGAGCATTTTTATCAACTGAGTTGGGAGTATCTCCAAAAGATATACAAGCTGTACTCATGGGCGGTCACGGTGATACTATGGTACCATTACCAAGATTTACAACGGTCGCAGGTATTCCAGTAACAGACCTAATCACTAAGTCAAGACTTAATCAAATTGTCAAGCGTACTAAGAAAGGTGGTGGAGAATTAGTCAAATTAATGGGAACATCTGCTTGGTATGCGCCAGGTGCTGCAGCTGCTCAAATGGCAGAATCAATTATCAAAGATGATGGTAGAATCTTCCCATGTAGTGTATGGTTGGAAGGAGAATATGGGCTAAAAAATATATTCTTAGGTGTGCCTGTCCAATTAGGAAAAGAAGGTATCAAAAGAATACTTAAGCTCAAGCTCAATGTTCAGGAAAAGAAATTGCTTAAAACTTCTGCAAAACATGTAAATGAGGTAATCTCTTCATTCAAAAAAATGAAGCTGATTCCTAAGAGTACTAAAACTGCAAAGAGCACTAGCCGGAGGACGACAAAGAAGAGGAAATAGTGCTTGAGTTTTCACGAATAATTACATACGAAGGAAATGACCTTGACAGTTTGTCAAGGCCATTTCCTTTATTACTTATATTTTTAAGACACTTTGGATGCATATTTTGTCGGGAAGCACTCTCTGATATTGCTGATCGTAGAGAAATGATCGAAAAGAATAACATCAAAGTAGTCTTTGTTCATATGACAGAACCTTCGATTGCAGAGGATTTTTTTGATGAGTATGAATTAGAAGGGGTAGAACATATTCCAGATCCAGAAACACGACTTTACAGCGCATTTGGATTGAAGAAAGCAAAATTTAGTCAACTATTTGGTTTAAAAGTTTGGGCTAGAGGATATCAATTAACTAAAAAATCAGAACATAACCTTTCTTTGAAGCAAATTGGAGACAATCTGCAAATGCCAGGTGTATTTCTTATCCATAATGGAATGATAGTCAAAAGCTTTATTCATAATTCTGTATCCGATCGACCGGATTATGATAATTTTATTAATTATCAGCCTAGTTAATAACACTTTCTCTTAAGATACCTGCGTTTAAATGCTATATAATAATGAAGCTATGAAAGGTATATTGGTATTTTTAATCATCACATTTCTCCATACATTTTCATTAGCCCAAGGGGACAACAATCAAGGATTGGAAAGCGAATTGTTATTCAATGCTGATGTGATGATTAATGCTACAGAAGCAAGTTCCAGGATTAGAGCAGCAACTACCTTTAACGACCTTTTTGAACAATACTTAAGCAAGAACACAATATTCCAGGATTCTGCAGCCTTTTTCAAATACATCTCTATTCTAGACTCACCTAAAAATGAATTTAAATTAATAACCTGGTTGATTAAAGGAGATAGAGAATATTATGATTTCAAAGGTTACGTAGTGAGACCTAATGGAAATATTACTCCATTAATTAAAACTGAGTTAGTTTCTGAAGATTTGGAGTACAGTCAATCAAATCATGAAAATTGGTATGGATGCCTTTACTATAAAATGATTCCTAATAAAGATACTGGAGGTTATATACTTTTTGGATATGATCCCAATGGGTTGTATGATAATCAAAAGATAGTTGATCATATGCTGGTTAGTTCTAACTCAATAAATTTTGGAGCGGAAATTTTTGAGGATAAAGAAAATCTAGACACCTATAAGAATAGACTCGTATTAAGATATTCTTCTGATGCTTCTGTTACTGTCAATTATAATCTGGATATGAAAATGATCGTGCATGATCACTTGTCACAAGTCATGGGTTTTCAGCCTGGACAAGGACCAACAGCTATACCAGATGGAACTTATGAAGGATACTACTTCAAAAAAGGAAAATGGAAATACAAAGAAAAGCTCTTTAATCACATCTATGATGAAGCACCTCGACCTCAACCAGTCTTCAAGGATACTGAGGACAAATCAAAGTAATTGTACTTTGATCAAGATAACATCTTGATCTGTGATTCTATATCTATCATCTGTTCTGTAACCACATACCCAGGCAACATCATTTTCTACACAAAATAATGGGATGGAGGATTTCTTAAATCGATCAATTTTTCGATTTGCGAAGTACTTTTTCAATGATTGTTTCTGCCCTTTCATGCCAAAAGGATAAAAAATATCTCCCTCATTCCAATAACGTACATGCACATTTTTATTTTCTAATAATCGATAAGGGAAAATTGCTATAGAATCTTCATAATTGGTTGGTGGATTATCAATGATGCTTATGTTCATTATATGACCTCCAAAAGTTATTCTTCGTGGCAAATCATTAAGATGGATTTGCGTTGTTAGCGTATCTGACAAGCTATTAATCTCTAGACGCTTTACTAGCAAATAATCTCTATCAACTAAGATTTCGTACTCATCAGAATTAAACAGATTACCCACTGAATTAAAATTCTGAAACATCTGTCTAGCTTGTGTTCTGTTAATTCCATATGACTTCAATACATGATAAAGAAGGGTAGGGCCTGTAATATCACTTTTAAGTATTTTGGAATATCCATCATCATATACAACTTGGACTTTTGCGTTAACCAGTTCATTCAATAATTGCAAATCCTCATCAACCCTAAAAGAAAGTCGCTGAATTTTACTAGAAGACTTGCCTGAATCTATAATTGCTGGCTTGACTGTATGCCTGATTAAGTTTCTGAAATATACTTCTGACTGATTAGAGGAATCCTCTACATATGGTATATTAAATTCAGAGGCATAGTTCAGAATTTCTTCTTTGGTAAAAGGAAGAAGGGGTCTTACGACTGTTCCATTTATTGAAGGAATGCCAGATACTGAACGACCATTGAAAAAGTTAATAAGAATAGTTTCCAGATGATCATCTTTATGATGTGCTGTCAGGATGTAATCAAAATCTAAGGACTTCCAATAATTGTATCGTTGATTGTGAGCCCAATCATGAAAATTGCCCTTTCCGTTATGTTGAATATGATGCACATGTACTTTGATATTCTCTTTTTGAAAGTAATCAATAACAAATCTTTCATCATTATCAGATTCTCCTTTCCTGGTATTATGATTTATATGTGATACTTCATATTGAATATTTGCTTGTGACATAAGGTGGGAAAGGACCATAGAATCTACGCCTCCACTGACTGCGATCAATATTCGTGCATCGTCATTAAAATAATGGTGTGAATTAATATGTCTATTAAACTTTTCTAGCAATTTATATATTAGCAATCAAAACTGAGTAAATTGAATACAACCGCCTTTCAACTAGTCATTATATGTGTTGGCTTCCTGTTAGCCTGCAATAACAACAAAGTACAGCCTCCCAAGCCTATATCCAAACCTAAGCAGAATTTAACCCAGGAAGAGAATCCAGTGATTAGGGAAGCCAGAGAAGATAGAAAGAAACGAAAAAAGGAAGGTCATGGCTCTAAACAAATCAATCAATGGCGATCACAAGCTTTATCCATACTAAACCATCGTCTTAAAACTATGCCCAGCACAGACCCTTTAGTTGAAGCAGATATCTGGGAATATCAGTTTGTCTATAATGGCCAAATGTCAAAAGTAGGAGAATATGATGGCGTTTGGTTAGACTTTAAGAAAGACCATACTTATGAGTATGGGAGCTCCAAAGTTGTCAATGGCGGGGGAAAATATAATTTCCACGAGGGTAGACAAGAGATTCTTATGGTAGATAATGATACCAATAAAAAGCCACAAGAATGGTCCATCAAGCAAGAAGGAGACGTTATGATAATGATTGGAACTGCCAGTTATGAGGATAATCACATTCAACAAAAGATGCAAAGAAGTAACCCTGCAATGAGACATTAGCCCTATCAATATCTCTATCTATAAATTTTCCTCTTATTCAGATAAGCCCTGTATTTATCAGCATTTCTGTTATGCTGAACTAACGTTCTAGCAAATAGATGTTTTCCCGAATTATCAGGACTTGCGCAGAAATAAAGATAATTATGCTTCTCATAATTTAATACAGCATCTATTGTCGTAATATCAGGCATGGCAATTGGTCCAGGAGGTAAACCCTCATATTTATATGTATTGTAAGGTGAATCTATTGCAAGATGCTTATTTAACACCCTCCTAAGACCAAAGTCACCAGAGGCAAATACAACTGTAGGATCGGCTTGCAACAATTGTCCTCTTTTCAATCTGTTAATATATACACCAGCTACTCTTGGTTTCTCTGATGACACAAGCGTCTCTTTCTGCACAATTGAAGCGAGTGTATATACCTCTGAAGTAGACATGTTTAGATCATCCAATTTTGTTTTACGAGTTTTGTTATAGAATTGGTCATGCTCATATGCCATCCTATCAAGCAATTTCTTTGGATTGGAATTCCAATAAAACTGATAAGTGTTAGGAATAAACAGGGTCATGATATCATCCTTTGTTTTCTGGGTTTCCTTCAATACTTGATCAGAAACAAAGTAATTTAGAATACTTAATGAATCTGGCTCCACCTTGTGAGAAAAGAACCCAGCTAACTCTTCTATAGTTCTGATATTATTGAAAGTCAGATTTACTGGGGTTTGCCTTCCAGAACGTAATACAGAAATCAATTCTTTGTTACTCCAGTTATTATGTATAGTAAATTGTCCAGGTTTGACATTAGAAAAGCTCATCATTTTTGCAACCATATCAAATGACTTTTCATCATTCAAGATTTTATAATCGCTTAATATTTTCTTGAGATCTGCGTAGCTTGATTTAGACGGGATATGTATTAGAATGTCTTCTTGATTTTTCAGTGAGACATTTGGAGTAAGAATAGCACTGTAGAAATAAAATGCGGCTGCACTAGCAATCAAAAATAATAGGAATATAACTATGAAAAGTTTCTTCATTAGTACTGCTCCGTATCATTAGGAAAGTCCGAAGACTTAACATCTATAATATACCTTTCTACTGCATCCTTCATATCTCCATATAAATTGAGGTACCTTCTTAAAAATCTAGGGTTGAAAGCTTTGGTTATACCAAATAAATCATGGCTGACTATCACTTGCCCATCAGTACCGCCTCCTGCTCCAATCCCAATTGTTGGTATGGAGACTAGTTTTGTAACTTCTTCTGCTAGTGCTGCTGGAATTTTCTCCATCACGATTCCAAAAGCGCCAGCCTCTTGAAGTTTTATTGCATCAGATTTCAATTTCGCTGCTTCTTCCTCTTCTTTTGCCCTTACCGTATAAGTGCCAAATTTATATATAGATTGAGGTGTCAAGCCTAAGTGTCCCATTACTGGAACACCAGAAGATACGATTCTACCAACTGATTCTATGATTTCAGCACCTCCCTCCAATTTCACTGCATGAGCACCTGCCTCTTTCATAATCCTAATAGCCGATTGCAAAGCTTTTTCTGAGTTTCCTTGATAGGTTCCGAATGGTAAATCTACTACAACCAAGGCTTTTTTAACAGCTCTAATGACAGAAGAAGCATGATAAATCATCTGATCTAATGTTATGGGGAGTGTAGTTTCATGCCCTGCCATAACATTAGATGCTGAATCTCCAACGAGAATTACATCTATACCGGCATCATCTATTATTCTTGCCATGCTGAAATCATAGGCTGTGAGCATAGAAATTTTCTCACCCGCATCTTTCATACGTTTGAGAATGTGAGTTGTCATGCGCTTTGCATCTTTACTGACTGCGGACATTATTATTGATTTTTTATAGGGTCGAAAGATATAAAAACCAAAGATGAAATAACCATATTTATTATTTAGCGTAGATTTGAGCTATGAAAAAAATCTTCATTCTTCTTTTTATTGTTTCAACGATTATAAGCTGTGATAATACATTAAATGTTATTGCACCAGATGGCGATATTCCTATTGTATATGGACTTTTAGATCCATCTCGGGATGCCCAATATATTAGAATAGAAAGAGCCTTTGTAGATCCAGAAATTTCAGCTCTTGTCCTTGCTCAAAATGTGGATTCTATATATTACCCCGCATCAGCAACTGCTACCCTTACCAATGATACGAATGATGACGTAATCACTCTAACACGGATTAACGGTAATCTAGAAGGACTAGTGAGGGATGAAGGCATATTTGCACAAGATCCTAATTACTTATACACTGTAAGCTCAGAAGAGCTAAATTTAGATTTGGACGCAAGATATACACTCAATCTTGATAGAGGCAACGAGTTACCAATTGTTACTGCAACTACTAATATCGTAGGAGAGTCTAGATTCATCTCACCAAACCCATTAGCTCCTGATCCTAGAATCGCTTTTATACCAACTGACAATACAAGTTTTGCCATGAGTGTGCACCCTAATGGGGTCTTGTATGATATATCCTTAGAAATAGTCTATGTTGAGAGAATGCCAGGAGAAGATTTTGAATTTAGATCGTTTACTTGGGATATGGGTACCAATCTAAGACGTGAAGATCTTGGGTCAAATATTATAAGATTTACTCAGTTAGGTGATGAGTTTTTTGCGGTGATGGCATCTAGGATACCTGAAGTAGAGGGCATTCAAAGGAGATTTAGTTTTATGAATTTACACTTATCTGGTGCTAATAACATATTAGAAGAATTTTTGAGAGTAGGCCAGGCAAACTTAGGAATAACCTCTACTCAAGATATTCCGTTCTTCGATAACTTATCAGAAGGGAGAGGCATATTTGCTTCTCGAAATACTACAAGTCTTTTTGAAATTAGGTTAAGTAGTATATCTGAAGATGAACTCATTAACGGACCTATAACAAGCCAACTCGGATTCGAGTAACATTTCTTAAGTGACTTTTTGTCATACTTTCTAGAATTACACAGCTCCTATGTCAGTACTTTACTGACATATCATCACAATATGACAGTTTACATCGCTAGGCATATACTTTGATAGATGTATTAACATATTCTAATATTTTTTGATAAATCAAGTAAAGTTTAAACATTCAATATGGGTAAAATAATAGGTATTGACCTAGGAACTACCAATAGTGTTGTAGCGGTCATGGAAGGTAATGAGCCAGTTGTCATTCCAAATGAAGAGGGTAGAAGAACAACGCCTTCGGTAGTGGCGTTTCTGGACAATGGTGAAAGAAAAGTGGGAGATCCTGCAAAAAGACAGGCTATCACAAATCCTACACGTACAATCTCATCTGTTAAGCGATTTATGGGACTTAGATATGATGAGGCCGAAAATGAAGTTGGTCGCTCAACATATAAGGTCGGCAAAGGAGACAACAACACAATCAGAATCAACATCGAGGATAGAAAATATACTCCTCAGGAAATTTCAGCGATCATTCTCCAAAAGATGAAAAAAACTGCTGAAGACTTTCTAGGCACTGAGGTAACTGATGCAGTCGTGACTGTACCAGCGTACTTTAATGATTCGCAAAGACAAGCAACCAAGGAAGCTGGTGAAATTGCCGGACTCAATGTCCAACGTATAATCAATGAACCAACAGCTGCAGCTTTAGCTTATGGTCTGGATAAGAAAGGTCTGGATTCTACGATAGTTGTTTATGACTTAGGTGGAGGTACTTTTGATGTGTCTATTCTGGAGTTGGGTGATGGTGTATTTGAAGTGAAATCTACAAATGGAGATACTCATTTGGGTGGAGACGATTTTGATCACGTGATCATAGATTTTCTTGCAGAAGAATTCAAAAAGCAAGAAAACATGGATCTTAGAAAAGATCCTATGGCCCTGCAACGATTAAAGGATGCTGCAGAGAAAGCAAAAATAGAGTTATCATCTTCTCAGGAAACGGATATAAATCTTCCATATGTAACTGCTGTGGATGGCGTTCCTAAACACTTAGTACTCAAACTTACACGATCTAAGTTTGAGCAACTCTCTGATGGATTAGTAGAAAGAACACTCAAACCATGTCAGGAAGCACTCAAGGATGCAGGATTATCTAAGAGCGATATAGACGAAATAATTTTAGTAGGTGGATCTACAAGAATTCCTAAGATTCAAGAAGCTGTAGAAAAATTCTTTGGCAAGAAACCAAATAAAAGTGTCAATCCTGATGAAGTAGTTGCGGTAGGTGCTTCCATTCAAGGAGGAGTACTAAGTGGAGATGTTCAAGATGTCCTGCTTTTAGATGTAACGCCATTATCTATGGGAATAGAGACTATGGGTGGAGTATATGATGTTGTCATTGAAGCAAATTCTACAATTCCAACTAAGAAATCTAAAGTATACAGTACAGCTGCAGATAATCAGCCAAGTGTTGAAATCCATATTCTCCAAGGGGAAAGGCCAATGGCGAAGGATAACAGAGCTGTTGGTAGATTTATATTAGATGGAATCCCTCCAGCACCAAGGGGAGTTCCCCAGATTGAAGTAAGTTTTGATATGGATGCAAATGGTATTCTCAATGTTTCTGCCAAAGACAAAGGAACAGGTAAAGAACAAAATATCAGAATAGAAGCTTCAACAGGTTTGTCTAAAGAAGAGATAGATAAAATGAAGGCAGAAGCTGCAGCCAATGCAGATAATGATAAAAAGACCAGAGAAAAAGCAGATAAAATTAATCAAGCTGACTCTCTTATATTCCAAACTGAAAAGCAGATCAAGGAATATGGGGACAAGATTCCTGAGGATAAAAAAGGAGACATTGATTCTGCATTAACCGAATTAAAGGAAGCACATAAGATGCAGGATTTGGATGCAATAGATTCTGCCATGGAAAAAATGAACACAGCATGGACGGCAGCAAGTCAGGATATATATGCAGCCACACAACAAGCAGAAAACTCAGGAAGTCCTGAAGATAATACCGCTGGGAAAGGCACAGATGAAGAAGTGACTGATGTTGAGTTTGAAGAAGTAGACGATAAGTAATTAAGAGATTAATTGATTACTAAAGGCGAAGCATCCTGTTTGGTGCTTCGCCTTTTTTATTCTGACTACCTGCTTACTCATTAATATTCAGTTCGCTTATTATTCTGTCTGCTTTATATATATATTTCATTGCTGCATATATTCCTCCGGCATGCACTGAGACACTCCTGTTATATTCTTCATCGAAAATAAAGTTACCAGGCAATGACTCTATATTCCCATCGAAAATGAGTCCAACCGCTTCACCTTCTTGATTGATTATCGCACTCCCTGAATTACCGCCAATAATATCATTAGTAGAAACGAAATTGAGAGGAGACTGTAACAACTCCATTGCTGGATTCATCCACTTTTCTGGTAGAGACCAAGGAAAGGTCTGATTGTTCGAATAATGACGATCATACATCCCAAAGTAAGTCGTATTAATTGGCGCTTCAGTACCATTGTAATTATAACCCTTAACAACACCATCACTTATCCTAAGTGTAAATGTAGCGTCTGGAGGTAGTGATGTTCCGAAAACATTAAATGCTTGATTGGCAATTTTCGCTTCCAAACCATTTCTCTTTGCAGAAGACTTAGAAAACGCTGTAGATGCTTGTTGATATCGTGAAATGAGTACATCAGCACTTTTAATCAACGGATCTTTACTTTTTGTGATTGTTTTCTTTTTACTCAACAACTTTGAAATGTCAGCACCTTTTTCTAAAAACTTCGAAGTTGAAAACAAATTATTAAGGTATTCGGTTGTGGTCTGACCAGCCAACAACCGCTCAAGTGTATTATCACCAGCATATACCTCTGAAGTTAACTCATCCATTAGAAGACGCATCATGTTCTTTTCATTTTCTATGTTGATTTCTTGATTAAGCTTTACCAGATTCTCAGTTGTAGCAGCCAGTTCTTCGTTGCCAGCCTTTGATTCTAACTGATTTTTATATTTGGCAAGTTCATGCATCATTAGAAATGTATTTCCCCTTAAAGCACTAGGACCCATTAAGTTTATTGCCCAGGCATGAGGTTCAAGTTTTTCATATTCCGTTCCCAACTGATTCCAATATGCTGGACCCTTAGATCCAGTTCTAACTGCATTTTCCATTTCTGATTTTCGATTCATAAAAGCTTCATTGTGCAGTCCACCCATAATGCCTTCATACGCCTTAATAGAATTTGAAAGTCCATTAATACTGCTTAATAAATTTTGTGCTTCTCTTTCCATCTTTGGATCATTAACCATTTCATTATAGGCTTCAAGTTGCATATCTCTTCTATTGGTTATCCATTTAAGTAAATGCTTAAACCTATAATCTCTATCGTACTCCAATTGGGCAACAGTTCTGTACCTTTCTGTCCTCCCTGGATTGCCGATGACAAAAACTGGTGTGCCTTCGTGTATCCCATCTATATTAAATTGAAAGAAATTTGCTGAAGTATCTAATGGTCTTCCGTTATCATCATAAGCTCTCCAAAAAGTCACATCCAAATTATATCTTGGATATGTAAAATTATCTGGGTCTCCTCCATAAAATCCTAATTCATTTTCAGGAATTAAAACCAACCTAATGTCATCGTATTTTTTATAGCCATACAAGGAATACTTGCCTCCACTATAAAATGATACTGTTTGAAGTCGCAGTCCTTCCCATCCAGATTTTTCAGCATACTCAGATTCTATTTTCTTTAATGCCTCTTGCTCCACTCTAACTATTTCTTCATCACTAGTTGCCTTATTTTTGTAGGCATTGACTTCATTAGTTATATCGGCAATCATTATCAATTGTTCCACAAACAACGATGGCACTCTTCTTTCTTGATCTAGCGTTGTCGCATAAAATCCATTTTTGTCGAAGTTCTCATTCTCTGACTGCACAGAGATTGCTACATCTCTAGAGCAGTGATGATTTGTCATTATCAAGCCTTCTGAAGATACAAATGAGGCCGAACACCAAGTTGCAAATCTCAAGGAAGACTTTCTCACATCATCAAACCAAGCCTTATTGACATCCATCCCGTAAGCAGTTTTAAACCAATCTGTTGGTGGCTCTTCGAAAGTCCACATTCTTCCATAGTCGAAAAGATTAGGCTGTTCATTTTGTCCAATAACACTAAGACCGGTTGTAATAAATAGTGTACAAAAAATAAGAATTCTAAACATTGAATTCATCATGATATGATTTTGAAATACTGTATAATATTGGTTTCAAATCTAAATTAACAAAATTATATACCTTAAGAACAGTAGTTGTTATATGACAATAAATAATAATATATAAATCCTACATTATCAATATTATATATAATGCTTTAAACTTTAACTGTTTTGTGTACATGATAAATAGTAATAATAAATAAGCATTCATTATTTTTAGTCTCTTGGAACGGTCAATTCTTGTGTTTTTACATATTTAATTATTTAGGTATATGTAATTATTTGATTTTCATTGGTTGGTGAATTACGATACTTGCCATAGAAAATTAGAATCAAGTATTCCAATATCAAATTATAGTTATACTAATAAAAAGTAAAATGACGAAATTAATAGGACAGTGGACGCTAACCACTTTTTTGGTTGTGTTTACACTGTTTACACAATTGTTTGCAGAGACACCTGTCAATGGAACTTTCACTACTTCAAGTATGAGTTTCAACATGGACGAGTGTAGTTCATTTCCTTCCCTAAATACCAACACAGACTATTCAGAGTTTACCCCAGTCATAGTGAATTCTGATGCTTGTCTTCAAATGAGTATACTTAACAACTCTCTTAGAAGAGAGGAACCGATTAGGAATCCTCACTCATGTACACCTGGTATATTTGGATCAGCAATGTGTGTAAGCTCAGTAGCTGATTGCACATTTCCTGCAGGACACATGCGATCTGTACTTATTGATGTCCAAGTTACTCCTGGATCAGATGGCTCTGGTACACTGAGCAGCTTAACCTTTTATGAGCAAGCTCCCTTAGAATACAACTGGATTGATGGTGATTCAGGACTCAATAATTTCCCTACACTATATGGTGTCAGAGTTTTAAGAGACGGCCAAGAAATCTTTAGGTCTGCTGATAATCAGACTACAAATGATTGGACTAGAGAATCATTCAGTTTCTTAAACAATCCAGAATTTACCGTTACACAGACCACCGTATTTACTTTTGAATTTATTGGATATTGTATGGTAGGTAATGGTTCTTTGGTGAATGCATGGGACTTAGATGAAATTAGTATCGAAAGTTCTTGCGGCACAGTAATAGATGGTGGGTCATTATCTCTTCCAAATGGAACAGTATCGACCTCAGTATGTGTCGGAACTGGAGCAGGAGCACCTGTTGATGTTGTCTTATCTGGCAATTCATCAGCCAATGGTAGCTTCGTAATAACAGATGATATGGGAAATATACTAGTAGTACCTGCTGGTGGACCTCCATTTGACCTAGAAGCTGCAGGCCCAGGATTATGCCAAGTATATTTCGTCGCTTATGAAGGCACCTTAAATGGACTGTCAGTTGGAGGTAATATTGCAAACTTAGATGGTTGTTTTGATTTGTCTAATTCTGTGGCTGTAGACAGACTGTCTGCTTCACCTTCTATTATAACAACAACATCTGGTACAACTATTTGTGGAAATAATTCTTCACCTATAGATGTAGCCGTTTCAGGAGGTACTGGAGATTCAAGATGGGTTATTACTGATGATAGTGGTAGAATTATAGGTTTGCCTAGTGCTCCACCTTTTGACTTGTCTCAATTTAATAGTGTACAATGCAATATCCAACTTGTCAATTTTGTTGGCAACCTAGCAGGATTTGCAATTGGTAGTAATGTTAATAGTCTATCAGGTAATTGCTTTAGTGTATCTAACCCAATTACAATAACCAAGCAGAATGTTAACGGTGGTGTACTTGGAAGTAATGGATTTTCATTCATCAACATTTGTGAAGGTAATGGAGCTAGTAATATTGTAGACATAGTCGTTAATAATGCAAGAGGGACAAACAATCAGATTGTACTGGTTGATGAAAATGGCACTATCATAGATGCTAACCCAACTCTTCCTTTTGATTTCTCAGGTTTTAGTTCTGGTGAATTCAGATTTTTCAACGTCAGTTGGGATGGCACGCTAAATGGACTTACCACTGGTGGAAACATTAACAATTTAAGTGGTACTTGCTTTGACCTTTCCAATTCAGTCATAGTCGACAAAGAACTAGCTGAAGGAGGAACAATTTCATCTCCACTTGGATCCAGTTTTGAGGTTTGTATTGAAGGAGTTGTATCGGACCCAATAGATGTAAGTCTTACAGGTAACGAAGGAGAATTTGGAAGATGGATATTTACTGATGCAAATGGCAATGTCATTGCATTACCAAGTAATCCTCCATTCTTATTGGACCCTAATGTTGGGCCTACTTGTATAGTGAGATTCCTAAGTTTTGAGGAGTCATTTAGAGGCCTTTTCTTAGGTCAAAATATTTCTGAATTCTCTGGTTGTTTTGACTTATCTAATCCAATTACGATTACTAAAAATAGAGCAGCAGGAGGTACAATTACGGACAATGGATTTACATTTATTGACATTTGTGCCAATACTGCATCACAATTAATATCTGTTGACCTAGTAAGAAACTTAGGGAGTAATTCACAGTTTATAATTTCTGATTTAGATGGAAACATAATAAGCATCACTAACAACCCTAATATAGATTTTACATCATTCTCAGATGGCAATTACAATATCACACACTTAGCTTATGCTAATAGCGTATCAGGAAATGTTATAGGTGGTAACATAAATAACATCTCTGGTGATTGCCTTGATTTTTCAAATTCTATTCGAGTTAATAAGTTCAGCACTACAGCTGGTTCTATTTCATCACCACTAGGTGGAGTTATTGACGTTTGTAGTGATGGAAATGATGATATGGTAGAAGTCAATCTTACGGGTAATTCTGGAGGATTTCAAAGATGGATTATCTCTGATGCCAATGGTAATATAATTGGCCTACCTGGTGGATCACCATTTACCTTTGAAGGCATACCATCAGGCACTTGCTTTTTGAGCAGCCTTACATTCGAAAATGGAATCGGTGGACTTGGGTTAGGAGGAAACATAAATGCGTTCACTGGATGCTTCGCACTATCTAATATGATTCAAATCAATAAAGAAGCAGTTAGTGGCGGATCAATAGTTACAACTGAAGGCACGACAGGTGTGAGTGTTTGTTTGGAAGACAATATTTCAGATGTCATCAACTTCACAGTATCTGGCATCGATGCAGATAACACAGGCATTATAATAACAGATAATAACGGTAATATATTAGCACTACCTGGTAATGTGACTTCATTTGACTTTGCTGGAACAGGTGCTGGAATTTGCAGAATATACAATGTAGGCTACAATGATGCTATAAATGGATTAAGTCCTGGTAATACAATATCTGATTTAGGTGGTTGCTTCGCTTTATCCAATTTCATAACTGTATTTAGAAGTGTAACTGAAGGCGGAAGTATCACTACAACTGGTGGGGAGACAAATGTTACTATTTGTGTCTCAGATGGAATTGCAGACCCAATAGATGTAATTATTAGCGGGGCTAATACTTCATCTGACAATAGAATTATTATTACAGATGATCAGGGCAATATTCTTGCATTACCAAGTTCATTACCATTTGATTTTGAGCCTACAGGTGTAGGAGTGTGTAATATATACAATGTCAATTTCTCAGGTTCGATAGATGGACTTATGGTTGGAGGAAATATTGCGACTCTCTCTGGTTGTTTCGATTTGTCAAATGCAATTACTGTAAATAGATTCGATTTCGATTCAATGGGCACTAACTCTACAGTAGTTTACAACATGGATGCTTGTTCTGCTTTGACTGGATCGACTCAATTTGACTATAGTGAGTTTACTGCTGATATTTCAAACGGTGCAGGATGTACCTTATTCTCTGCTGGAAATGCTTACAGAAGAGATCCTATGAACTTCCCTCATTCATGTACTCCAGGTGTAGGTGGTAGTACAGCTGTTTGTTTTTCCTCTCAAGAGGATTGCACTTACCAAGCTGACAGTGATTATGCATTGAGAGTAGATGTGACTGTTACTCCGGGAAGTAATGGTATTGGTTCTATATCAACATTAAGTTTTTACGAAGCAGCTCCACTTAACTTTATTTGGTTAAATGGAATTAGTGGACCTAATAATTATCCTACCTTATATGGGGTAAGAGTTCTTAGAGATGGTACAGAAATATATAGACAGACTGATTTAGCTACAAGTCCTGATTTTACTCTAGAAACATTTGACTTTAGTTCAAATCCAGACTTTACAGTTACAAGTGTGTCAGTGTTTAGTTTTGAGCTATTAGGATACTGCACAGCAGGTATCGTAAGTGCACCAGCGTCAGCTTGGGATATAGATAATTTATCAATAACTACGGATTGTGCAGGTGCATTAAATGGAGGCTCCGTCTCATTAGCAGGTGGAGGGACCTCAACTGAAATATGTGCTGATGATGGAATTGATGATTTCATCAATGTAAGTGTAGCAGGTGCTAACGGTCCAAACTTACAATGGGTGATTACAGATGATAATGGCAATATATTAGCATTACCTCCAGCACCTCCTTTCAATCTTGAAGGTCAAGGTC
>CAZPUF010000033.1:0-19566 GCA_964589705.1 uncultured Saprospiraceae bacterium
ACAAGATTATTCCTTTATTTTACAATTCTATTTTTCTCTATTCAACTCTTTGCAGTGTACTCACCTCCCACAAAAAAGATTCAGGCAGATGTATTAGGTTTTGACTTACTAGAGCAGTTGGAGATTAATACTATTAATGATTTTCTAGCACTTTCTCCGCGTCAAATCCGAAAAAAGACTGGGAAAAGACTCAAGCTTAAAGAGATTATAGGGCTTAAAGTAGTCCAGAAAAAGCTTAAGAAAAAAGTCAAAGCAAATCCTGAGATGGGCGCCACTCCCGTAGTGGCAGGTGACAAAAGTCAATTAGTAGCGCTTTTGTTAGCCATTTTTGTAGGAGTTCTGGGTATACATAGATTTTACTTAGGATATACAGGAATAGGAATTATTCAAATCCTCACAGCTGGTGGATGTGGTATTTGGGCCTTAATTGATTTAATTCTGATTGCGGTCGGAAAATTAGGGCCAGCGGATGGCAGTAGTTATGACACGACAATCTAATAGGATAATAAATATCATGAGAGTGATTCTACTAGTTGCTATACCTATCACTCTTTGGATATTACCTGTAGATTTTTTTGATAAAGGTCAATCTCTGTGTTTATCACAATTAATATTCAGCATTGAATGCTATGCATGCGGTATGACTAGGTCTATCATGAATATTATGCATTTCGATTTTGCAGAGGCGTTTTATCATAATATGTTAGGATTTGTAGTATTCCCATTGTTAGTCTATGTGTGGTGGAAATGGATTTCTGCTCCTCTGAGATCTTTGGGTTTCTTGAAATGATTTTTCTTTTTACGATAATATATAGAGGCTGACTCTCGCAAGAGAGCTCAGCCTCTTTTTTTGCATAAGAGTGATTCTACTAACTAGAATATTGATTTTTCTTTCAATGAAAGGTCTTAAATGGTTATTCAACTTACCTCTTTTGATGTATTGATATAGAAATTGTATGATAATTATATTTAATAAGTAATTGCCTTTTTTACATTTGTGGTAAAACTCAATCTCTTTGAAGCAGTACCTAGATCTTCTTGATCATATCTTGACTAATGGCACATCAAAGTCAGATAGGACAGGCACGGGTACAATAAGCTGTTTTGGGTACCAAATGAGATTTGATTTACAAGAAGGATTTCCACTCGTCACAACAAAGAAACTCCACCTTAAGTCTATAATATATGAGCTGCTATGGTTCCTTAAAGGGGATACTAATATCAAGTATCTCAAGGACAATGGCGTTCGAATATGGAATGAGTGGGCAGATGAGAATGGTGACTTAGGGCCAGTCTATGGTAAACAATGGAGAAGTTGGACAAAACCTGATGGCACTTCTGTGGATCAGATAGACAAAGCAATAGATACGATTAAGCGTAGTCCAGATAGCCGAAGAATAATTGTCAATGCATGGAATGCAGGAGAATTGGAAGATATGGCGCTGACACCCTGCCATTGTTTGTTCCAATTTTATGTGGCAGATGGCAAGTTAAGTTGCCTTTTATATCAGAGATCAGCGGATACTTTTTTAGGGGTCCCTTTCAATATAGCCTCCTATGCTCTATTGACAATGATGATCGCTCAAGTGTGTGATTTAGAGGTCGGAGAATTTGTCCACTCCTTTGGGGATGTACATTTATACAATAATCATATAGAACAAGCGAAACTTCAATTATCAAGGCAGCCGCACCCATTGCCACGAATGAGAATAAATAAGGAAGTTAGAAATATATTTGATTTTGATTATGAGGATTTTACACTGGAAGAGTACCAATTTCATCCTAAGATATCGGCGCCAATTTCTGTGTAATCGCCATAACTTATTTAGAAAAAATCTAAATAAAAAACTACGCTATATATTACTTCACTTTGCTATGTGTGAAATGATACCTTTGCAGCAATTTTTCGAGGCGTTCGAACGACGTGGAATGAGAACTAATAAACGAGGCCAATGCTTAACTATCTAAGTAAGATTTTACCAATTCTGGCACTATTGGCATTGCCAATACTCATCTCAGCTCAAGGAGATGAAGCAGCAATGGATGCTGGAAAAACGCTTTTCAAAAATAACTGTGCCCAATGTCATGCTAAAAACATGAAGTCTAAGGCTACAGGTCCTGCCCTGGGGGGCGCACAAGAGAGGTGGGCAGACTACCCTGAAGAAGACTTGTATGCTTGGATCAGGAATTCTCAGGCTCTAGTAGCTCAGGAGCATCCAAGAGCAGTTGCTGTATACGCTGAATATAACAAATCAGTGATGCAGCCTTTCCCTAACCTGACAGATGACAATATCAGTAATCTATTGTCATATATAAATGGTGTCGCAGCAGGAGTATATCCTAAAGTGCAGCCTGGAGCAGAAGGTACTGAGGTCGCAGGTGCAGATGCAAAATCAACGCCTACTTGGCTATACTACGCTTTGTTTGGCTTTTTAGCCTTACTTGCCTTATTACTAGCAAGGATTATATCTAATCTAAATGTAATTGCAGCAGCTAAAGCTGGAGAAGCTTACAGTCAAAAAACCTTATGGCAAACGCTTACAAGTAAAAGTGTGATTTCATTTGCCCTTTTTGCCGCAATAATATTAGGTGGTTATACGACAGTCAATAATGCTATAAACCTTGGTAGACAGCAAGGGTATGCTCCAGATCAACCGATTAAGTTTTCACATGCTACCCATGCTGGCCTTCACCAGATAGACTGTCAATATTGTCACGATGGTGCGAGACGTTCAAAGCATGCCGTTATTCCAGCAACCAATACATGTATGAATTGCCACAGAGCTATCACAGTTGGGTCAGAACACGGTACTGCAGAGATAACAAAAATATATGCGTCAATTGGTTATGATCCATCAACCAACACCTATGTGAAGGATTACAATGATATGCCTAGAGACTCTATCAAAGCACTATATACTAAATGGATAGCTGACACCTATCTGTCTGAAAATGAAGGCCTTGAAGAGTTAGATGAAGAAGGGTTAGAAGTTGTGGAAAGCCAATGGAATGGTATTGTGTCTTCCTTGACAAATGAGCAAAAGGATAAAATACCTGGACCAATAGAGTGGAAGAGAATACATAATCTTCCTGACCACGTTTACTTCAATCATGCACAGCATGTATCAGTTGGGAAGTTAGAATGTCAACAATGTCATGGTGAAGTTGAAGCAATGGACGTATTAGCTCAACACTCTCCACTATCTATGGGGTGGTGTATTAACTGCCATAGGGAGACAGAAGTCCAATTTAAAGGAAATGAATACTATGCTAGTTATGCTAAGTACCATGAACAATTGGCATCAGGAGATAAGGAGAAAGTAACCGTAGAAGACATCGGTGGTTTGGAATGCCAGAAATGTCACTATTAAGAAACAGAACCTAGAACTACGAAACAAAGCAAATGAATAAAGATTCTATCTGGATAGGTGAGAAAGACCTCAATAGAGATGAGGAGTTTCTCTCTACAGTAGACCAAGAATTTGGTACCGCTGAATTATTAGAACAGTCAGATTCTGTAGTAGAAAAAGAGTCTAACCGAAGAGACTTTCTCAAGTTTTTGGGTTTTGGTCTAGGAGCAGCTACTGTTGCTGCTGGCTGTGATATCCCTGTCAAAAGGGCAATTCCATACGTCGTCAAACCTGACCATATAGTACCTGGCGTTGCGACATATTACGCTTCATCTTTTGTAGATGGCGGAGATTATTGCCCAATTCTAGTTAAGTGTAGAGAAGGTCGACCAATTAAGATAGAAGGTAATGACATGTCTTCTATGACTAAGGGTGGTACATCGGCAAGAGCACAAGCTGCAGTACTTGGTCTATATGATGTAAGTAGATATCGTGGTCCTATGATGATGAGTGGTGATGGATTTGATGGGGCATCATGGGATGATATGGATAAGGAAGTAATGAGCAAGTTGGCGGCATCTAAAAATATTAGAATTGTAACCAATACTATTCTTAGCCCGACAGCTAAGCAAGTTCTAGAAGATTTCAAAGCAAAATATCCTCAAACCAATGTTGTTACTTATGACCCTGTGTCTGCAGCAGCAATCTTGGAAGCCAATGATTTATCCTTTGGTGATAGAGTTATCCCAGGATACAGATTTGATAAAGCTGATGTCATTGTTAGTTTTAATGCAGACTTCCTAGGTACATGGATCTCGCCTGTAGAATATGCAGCTGATTACATCAAAGGCAGAAAGGTTAATGCAGACAGACCAAAGATGTCAAGGCACATCCAAGTGGAGAGCCACATGTCTATGACTGGGTCTAACGCTGACCAGAGAGTCTTAATCAAGCCATCAGAGCTTGGTGTAGCTATAGCTTATTTGTACGGAAAAGTGGCTGGAGGGTCAGGAGGAAATGGATTAAATCCAGAAGCGAAGGCTGCTCTCGATAAGGTTGCAAGTGAATTAAAAGCAGCAGCTGGAAAGTCGCTTATAGTCAGTTCTTCTAATAATGTCAATGAGCAAATCCTTGTCAATGCCATAAATAATGCTTTAGGCAATTACGGTAATACGTTAGGATTCTCTGATGCATCTTACCAAAGACAAGGTGATGAGAGACAAGTCAATGCTCTTATTGCAGAGATAAATGGAGGAAGAGTAGATACAGTGATTGTTTGGGGTGCTAATCCGGCATACGATTTCTATAATGCAGCAGGATTTTCTGAGGCACTATCCAAAGTCAAGAATAAGATTGCTATTGCTTATCAGCCCAATGAAACGACTGCGCTTTGTAATGCGATCGCTCCTACACACCATGGATTGGAAAGTTGGGGAGATGCACAACCTAAGAGAGGCCAACTCAGTTTGATACAGCCAACCATTCATCCTTTGTTCAACACAAGGCAAGCAGAAGAGACTTTGCTCAAGTGGGTTGGTAGCAACACAAGCTATGAAAGTTACTTAAAGAATAATTGGAAGAATACTGCTTTTTCATCACAAGATAAATTCAGCACTTTCGGTTCATTCTGGGATTCGGCACTACATGATGGTGTGATTTCAGGAGGCTATAATGGTGGTTCTACTGGTGGATTTAATGTTGATGTAAGTCTTGCTGCTAGGAAAGTTACAGCGCCTAAAAGCAACGAATTAGAGATTGTATTTTTCGAACCAGTGAGTATAGGGAATGGACAATACAGCACTAATCCTTGGTTACAAGAGATGCCTGATCCTGTAGCACGTACTACTTGGGGTAATTACTTGGCAATTCCTGTTGGATATGATGGCGGAAAGAAATTCGTCGGTATGAATAAGCTAAGAGATGGAGATATTGCCGAAGTGAAAATTGGCGAGAAAGTGCTGAAAGTGCCAGTTGTTCAGCAATTTGGAATGGCACCAGGCACGATCGGATTGGCCTTAGGAAATGGAAGGCGATCAGCAGGTAAATGTGGGACGGGTGTAGGTGTAGACGTTAATGATTGCCTAACTATAGATAGTGGACTAAGCCAGTATTATAATACCAATGTGGCCCTTTCATCTAAAGTAGGAAAAGAGGATCATTTCTCATGTGTGCAATATCACCACACTATAGGTGTTAAAGCTGAAAACAAGAAAGGAGAACGTATCAATGCAGATGAAGCTACATTAGGACAAACAGCCTATGGAGTAGGGATCACTGGATACCAAGGCTCATTGACTGAGCGATCGGTCATATATCCAACAACACTTAAAGATTTGAGTGGAAGTATAGCTAGACTGCACGAACGACAAGCAGAGTTTGATCATCTGAATGAAGCGACACTATATCCTTATGATGAATATACAGCTGAGAAATACAGCCAAGGACATCACTGGGGTATGCACGTGGATCTTAACGCTTGCATTGGATGTAATGCTTGTACGGTATCTTGTATGGCAGAGAATAATGTGCCAATAGTAGGTAAGAAAGAGGTAAGTCGTCACCACGAAATGACATGGTTAAGAATAGATAGATACTACTTTGGAGATGCTACAAATCCGAATACTGTCTATCAGCCTATGATGTGTCAGCATTGTGATAATGCACCTTGTGAGAATGTTTGTCCAGTAAATGCGACTAACCACAGTTCTGAAGGACTTAACCAAATGGCTTATAACAGGTGTGTGGGTACAAGATATTGTGCCAACAACTGTCCTTATAAAGTAAGAAGATTCAACTGGATGGATTATACCACAGCGGATATTTTCCCTGCTAATCAGCCAGAAGTGATGAAAGGAGAAGAGATTCCATTTGGCGCAGATAACCTTACCCGTATGGTTCTTAATCCAGATGTTACAGTAAGAGCAAGAGGAGTTATAGAAAAGTGTAGCTTCTGCGTGCAAAGACTGCAAGAAGGTAAGTTAACCGCTAAGAGAGAGGGTAGAAGATTACAAGATTCTGATGTGAGAACAGCTTGTCAGACTGCTTGCCCTACTGGTGCAATTACTTTCGGAGATCAAAACAACAAGAACGGAGATTTGGCTAAGAAATTAGCTTCTCCAATGAATTACATAGCACTGGACGAGGTGAATGTAAGGTCATCAGTGACTTATACAATGAAGGTTGTAAATAGAGAATCATTGGATTCTTAATAGATTAATTTTTTAGAAGAATTAGAATTTAAAATACATGAGTGCTCCTATTAGCGATATCAGAGAACCGTTAGTAAATGGACATAAATCCTATCATGATATAACTGAAGATCTCGTCTCTCCTACAGAGCGGGCTCCTGGTTTAGGGTGGACAGTTGGTTTCCTATTGTCCATCAGCATGTTAGCTTTTGGGTTGTTCTGTATTGCCTGGACTATTTGGTTTGGTATCGGAAGTTGGAATCTTAACAGAACCGTCGGTTGGGGTTGGGATATCACCAATTTCGTTTGGTGGATTGGGATAGGTCACGCTGGAACCTTAATATCAGCTATACTCTTACTTTTCAGACAAAAATGGAGAACGGGTGTAAACAGGGCGGCTGAGGCCATGACCATATTTGCCGTAATCTGTGCAGCATTATTTCCAGGTATTCACGTAGGAAGAGCTTGGGTAGTATTTTACTTCTTCCCTTATCCAAATACAAGAGGTCCACTTTGGCCGAACTTTAACTCTCCTCTACTTTGGGATTTATTCGCGATCTCCACTTATTTCACTGTATCACTCTTATTCTGGTATACTGGACTAGTACCTGATTTTGCGACGGTTAGAGATAGAGCAAAAGGACTTAGACGAAAAATATACAATGTCCTTTCTTTTGGATGGACAGGCTCAGCGAAGCACTGGCAACGATGGGAGTCCCTCTCGTTAATATTAGCCGGTATAGCTACACCACTTGTACTTTCAGTACACACAATTGTATCCTTTGATTTCGCCACTTCAGTAATTCCTGGATGGCATACAACCATATTCCCTCCATACTTTGTAGCGGGAGCGATTTTCTCAGGGTTTGCCATGGTATTAACCTTGATGATTGTCACTAGGAAGTTATTAGGCTTAGAAGATTACATTACAATTGCTCACATCGAATCCATGAATAAGGTAATAGTTGTGACGGGTACGATTGTAGGGGTAGCCTATCTAACAGAGTTATTTATCGCATGGTATTCAGGCTATGTGTATGAACAATTTGCATTCTTCAACAGAGCAACAGGTCCTTATTGGTGGTCATACTTTGGAATGATGTTTTGCAATGTGATATCTCCACAGATTTTCTGGTCTAGAAAGATGAGAAGAAATATTGCCGTGACATTCTTTGTATCTATAGTGATTAATATAGGTATGTGGTTTGAGCGATTTGTGATTATAGCAACGACACTTGCAAGAGATTACTTACCATCATCTTGGAGTTATTATTCACCAACTTGGGTGGAAATAGGTATCTTCTTAGGGACGATGGGACTATTCATGACTCTATACCTTCTATTTACAAGAGTAGCACCAGTGGTTGCTATAGCAGAGGTTAAAAGTATTCTTAAGACAGCTGGAGATCAGTATACAGGACCAAACAAAATACATCATCACTCTCATGATGACCATGGACATGGCGTAGATGCAGATCATGGCGCTGATCATCTAAGAGTTATATCATCAAATGTTGGTGCAGAGTCTCTAGGGGTGTTACATCAAGAACCTGAAGCGCTAACCTTAACCGAGACCCATGAGGGAGTCGCTCCAATGGAACCGATTGAAGAGACGGTGGAGGAAAGTGCAGCTCCAGTAGAAACGGTAAAGGATGATGTTGCTTCAGATCCAGATGATCTCAAGAAAGTAGAGGGTATTGGACCTAAGGTTGAGGATATACTCAACAATGGAGGTATATATACATTCTCACAATTAGCTGCTGCACCAATATCAAGACTTAAAGAATTATTGGAAGCAGCTGGTCCTCGATATAAAATGCAAGTACCAGATTCTTGGCCAGAACAAGCAGGCCTTGCAAGAGATGGTAAATGGGATGATTTAGAAGACTTACAAGATCGCCTTGATGGTGGTAAGTATGTATAATTAAAAGATAATCTTATAGCAAAATGGCTACAACAAAAGATATAGTATACGGTCTCTACAATGATGAGGAAGACTTGATCAGAGCGGTCAAACAGGCGAAAGATGCTCATCTTGAGATTATGGATGTATACACTCCATTTCCAGTACACGGTTTAGATCCTGTACTCGGCTTATCAGAATCTAGGCTTCATATTGCCGGGTTCATCTATGGGGCATTAGGCACGCTAACAGCATTTGGCGGGATGTCATGGATATTTACCAGAGATTGGCCCCAAATATTTGGTGGAAAACCTCACTGGCCAGTACCTGCTTTCATCCCTATTACATTTGAGTTGACAGTACTATTTGCATCTATTGGGATGGTTGTCACCTTCTATGTTATAAATGGCTTAGGACCTGGTGTGGTCAATCCTACTATAGACTTAAGAATAACAGATGATAAATTTTGTATTGCTTTTGACCAATCGGAAGTAGATGCAGACAAAGCAAAGTCATTTTTAAAACAATCCGGTGCTGCTGAAGTACACGCCAAGACTATATAAGCATGCAGACTAAAAATATATATCAATTATGCTTTTTGGTAGTCGCTATAGCACTATCAATTAGTTCTTGTAAGAAGCCTGGGGGTAATTCTACAGGTAGTGAGTTTATGCCAGATATGGCACACTCGGTTGCCTACGAAGCCAACTACTATAATTACTATTATAATAATACTTGGGGTTCGCAGGATGAATATTATGAATATGCAAAACCCAAAGAGCCTGTATCCGGTACAGTGCCAAGATCTAAATCTCAGTCAGTAGCAATACCTTCTGCTGGTGAGAGTAGTCCATATTATTATGGGGATACCGAAGAAGAGAGAACAAGAGCTATAGCAGAGGTCATCAATAATCCGTTCGATATTACTGATGCAGGACTCGCAAAAGGAAAAGAACTATATAACATCAATTGTGCTATTTGCCATGGTGAGAAAGGAGATGGCGCTGGATATTTAGTAAGAGATGACGGTGGCGTATACCCTGTACAACCTGCTATATTAATCAATGAGGAATTCACTAATGCATCTAATGGAAGATACTATCATTCCATTATGTACGGAAAGAACTTAATGGGTGCATACAAGGATAAATTATCTTACCGTGAGAGATGGGAAGTTATTCATTATATAAGATCTCTACAGGCTAAAGAGTACAAAGTGGCTTATAACCAATTTGAAAACACCTTGAATAACATAGACCGACCAGCTGGTGAAATCATTCAGGTTACAGAACTACATCACGATAATGATATGCATCACGATGGTCACCATGACGATCATCACGATGATCATCAGCATGATAAGGAGCATATGGAAGACCATGATCATCATGGAGACGAGCATCATGATGAAGGAGAACATCATGATCACCATTGATACATTTAACTAAGAAAGAATCAAAATGACATACGAATTTTCGGGAAGGACAAGGACAACACTCATCGCAGGCATTGTGATAGGTTTGCTTTGCATGGTCTTGACTTGGATGGGAGATGATGGATTACATACGAGATTTTGGGCCAACTTTTTACATAATGGTGTCTTCTTTACAGGGATTGGATTGATGGCCGCATTTTTTATGTGTGTAAGTATTACTGCATGGGCTGGCTGGTATGTAGCTTTTAAGAGAGTATGGGAAGCGATGTCTCTATTTCTAGTACCTGGTATAGCTATTATAGCAGTCTTAGGAATTTCTACTTTTCTAGGATGGAACCATCTATATCATTGGAACTTTGAAGGCATAGCAGATATTGGGCATGCTAATTATGATAAGATCATCGCAGGAAAATCAGGCTTCCTCAATAAAGGGGTATACCTCATTGGCTCATTACTATTAATGGCATTATGGTCATTTATAATATACCGTATAAGACAGTTATCTATAGCTGAAGAAGAAGGCGCAAAGGTGGGAGACTTTAGTTATCACTATAAGAAAAGAAAGTTTGCTGCAATGTTCTTACCTCTGGCTGGTTTTGGTTCTGCCTTTGTTGTATGGCAATGGATCATGTCTGTAGATGCACATTGGTATAGTACAATGTTTGCGTGGTACACTGGCGCTAGTTGGTTTGTATCCATGATTGCTTTGACTATACTTCTATTGTTGTTTTTGCAAGGCATGGGATACTACAAGAATGTTTCGGTAGAGCATTATCATGATTTAGGTAAATTTCTTTTTGCTTTCAGTATTTTTTGGACCTACGTATGGTTTTCGCAATACATGTTGATATGGTATGCAAATGTTGGTGAGGAAACCATCTATTTTAGAGAACGGGTAGATAATTATCCTGCTCTTTTTTATCTCAATATACTTATCAATTTCATTGCACCATTTTTCATACTAATGAGAAATGATACAAAGAGAAAAATGGGATCTCTTGGGTTTGCAGCAGGGCTTGTACTTGTTGGGCACTGGTTGGATTTCTTTCTAATGATAAGACCTGGTGTCAGACATACAGCGCATGAAGCAGCTGGACATGATCACGGACATGGAGATGCGCATGGACATGGAGCAGAACACGCTGCTGATGGAGGTCATGGTATTGCAGATGCAGCTCATGAGGCAGTAGCTCATGGAGCGCACGAAGCTGGACATCATGCTGAGGTGGCATTTGAGTTAGGGTATTCTTTCCCTGGTATCTTAGAGTTAGGTACTTTCTTAGGGTTTTTATGCCTCTTCTTATATTTCGTATTAGGCAGAATATCAAGTGCTAGTCTGACAAGTGAAGCAGATCCTTATATCGAGGAAAGTTTACATCATCACACATAGAATTCAATTTTAGAAAAAATAAAGTAGAAGATAATGATTGGGCTAACAGCAATATTAATAGTTGTCTTACTGGGAGTGATCCTGGTCCAATTGGGGAAAGTGTCAGAGCTTTCAGCCAAGATAAGAGGAGAGGAAGAAGTTGCGCTGCAAAAGAATAACCGAACAGGATTCTACATGGTAGTATTCATGGTCGTGTTCTTAGTATTCTGTGTTGTGTCAGGATATGTATACAAAGATAGAATGCTAGGGTATGGCCCTCATGCTTCGGCTTCATCGCATGGTGCTGATTTAGATAGCATCTTTAATGTTACCTTATTCTTTACGGGAATCGTATTTATATTGACACATATTGCTTTATTCTGGTTTTCATACAAGTATAGAGAAGATAAGAATAGGGTAGCTACCTTCTTTCCACATAGTACGAAGCTGGAAGTTATCTGGACAGTTATACCAACCTTTGTACTTATATTCTTGGTAGTAAGAGGCTTGATTATCTGGAATGATGTGATGGCGGATATAGAGCCTGGAGAAGACCATATTGAGATAGAGGCGACTGGATATCAGTTTGCATGGGATATAAGATATCCTGGCGCAGATGGAAAGTTAGGTACCAAAAATTTTAGATTAATAAAACCAGGGGTAAACCAACTAGGACAAGACTGGACCGATACAAAGAATATAGATGACTTCCTTCCCGATAAAATAGTATTGCCTGTAGGTAAAAAAGTTAGGGTCAGAATTACATCTAAGGATGTGCTGCATAACTTTTATCTTCCTCACTTTAGAGTGAAAATGGACGCTGTTCCAGGCTTACCAACTCACTTTATATTTACGCCGAAAACTACAACTGCTGAATATCGTAAGAGACTTAAGGATTATCCAGAGTACCAAGTTCCAGCCGATCCAACGGAGCCAGATGGGCCACAAAGATGGGAAGAATTCAATTTTGAATTGGCCTGTGCCGAATTGTGTGGTTCAGGACATTATAGTATGAGAAGAATAGTTGAAATTGTATCAGAAGAAGAATATGAGCAATGGGCTTCTGAACAAAAATCTTACTACATGCAAAACATCAGAAATACAGATAACGATCCTTTTAAAGGTCAGTTATTGGATATAGAGATTATGGGCAGAGATAAAGAGCTTAAAAGTGCTTTCTCATCTGCACTTGATTCAGATAACCAGGAGGTGATTAGATTAACTAATGTATTTTTTGATTCTGGATCAGCAGCGCTTAAGGATATATCCAAATATGAACTTAATAATCTTTCTGGATTGTTAAAGGCAAATCCTGCCATTAATGTAGAGTTATCTGGTCATACAGATAGTCAAGGTGACGATAATGCAAATCTTTCGCTATCTCAAGCAAGAGCTCAGGCAGTTGTCGATTATCTGTCTAACAAAGGAATAAGTGTTGGCGTCATGTCAGCCAAAGGGTATGGTGAAGCTGTGCCAGTAGAAACGAACGAAACGCAGGAAGGAAGACAAGCCAACCGAAGAACTGAATTAAAAATACTTTCTAAATAAATCCATATGGCACACGTCGCAAATAAGCTAAGTGATCCTGTTGATATAATTATTGAAGAACAAGGATACGATGATCATTTTCACGATCATCATCATGGAGATAAATATCAGTCAGGATTTATAGGTCATTACATATTCAGTATGGACCATAAGATAATTGCTAGGCAATTTCTTATCACTGGTATTTTCTGGGCAATTATAGGTGCTGCAATGTCGATTGTATTTAGGTTGCAATTGGGATTTCCAGAAGCAGATATACAATGGCTTAAGCCAATCTTAGGTAAGTGGATTATTGTCAATGAAGGTATCGGACAATTGTCTCCAGAATTCTATTATTCTTTGGTCACAATGCACGGTACCATACTCGTATTCTTTGTACTGACGGCTGGTCTTAGTGGTACTTTTAGTAACCTATTGATTCCGTTGCAAGTCGGTGCAAGAGATATGGCTTCTCCATTTCTTAATATGCTATCGTATTGGTTTTTCTTCTTGGCATCATGTGTAATGTTCTATTCTCTCTTTTTGAGTACAGGACCGTTTTCTGGAGGTTGGACAGCCTATCCACCATTAAGTGCATTACCCCAAGCCTCATCAGGTTCTGGAACAGGGATGACTTTGTGGTTAGTTAGTTTAACATTGTTTGTAGTATCTGCTTTATTAGGAGGTATCAACTATATAACAACAATACTCAACCTAAGAACGAAAGGGATGACATTATGGAGAATGCCACTACCGATGTGGGCATTCTTTATCACAGCAATATTAGGCGTTTTGTCATTCCCAGTATTAGCATCTGGATTCTTTATGCTCATGATGGATAGAGGCTTAGGTACTAGTTTCTTTCTTAACGAGATATTTATAGAAGGTGCAGCATTAGATAGAGTAGGGGGTAGTCCGATATTATATCAGCATTTGTTCTGGTTCTTAGGACACCCAGAAGTATATATAATTATACTCCCGGCTATGGGTATTGTGTCAGAGGTATTATCAGTACATGCTCGTAAACCAATCTTTGGTTACTCGGCGATGGTATTATCTATGTTGGCGATTGGATTCCTTGCATTTATAGTATGGGCTCACCACATGTTTATGTCTGGAGTGAATCCATTCTTGTCTAACTTCTTTGTGATATTCACTCTAATAATTGCAGTTCCCTCCGCAGTCAAGGTATTCAATTGGATTACGACCTTATGGGGCGGTAATATAAGATTCAATGCTGCCATGCTATTTGCAATAGGATTTGTCTCCATGTTTATATCAGGAGGATTGACAGGTATCTTTCTAGGTAACTCTGCTATTGATATCCAATTACACGATACATATTTTGTAGTGGCGCACTTCCATATTGTGATGGGTATTGCAGCCTTCTTTGGTATGTATAGCGGTGTATATCATTGGTTTCCAAAAATGTTTGGCCGATTTATGAATGAGACACTTGGACGTATCCACTTCTGGGTGACGATTATAGGAGCATATGCGATATTCTGGCCTATGCACTATCTCGGCATGGCAGGGGTACCAAGACGTTACTACAGTTTTGAAACATTCGATGCATTTAAGCATTTCGGACCTATGAATGAGTTTATTACTATAGCAGCAATCTTTGTATTCGCGGCTCAAGTTTTAATGGTTATTAATTTCTTCTATAGTATATTCCATGGAAAGAAAATGACGACGAAGAATCCATATGGCGCAAATACGTTAGAATGGACTACACCTATTGAAGCTGGACACGGAAATTGGCCAGGTAAGATTCCATCTGTTCATAGATGGGCTTACGATTATGGTAAGGATGGAAAAGAGTATATACCACAATATCAGCCAATGGCTGAAGGAGAGGTAGCTGGAGATCATTAATTAAAGTGTATTCAATTATAGTTTGAAAATAAGCTGACCTAGTGAGCAAAGTACTGATTAAAGATATTAACTCAACAACACAGTATTCCAAGATTAAGGATTACAAGATGTTGGTCAAGTTCAGATTGACCTTGATGGTGGTAGGCTCATCAGTATTATCTTATTTAATTGCAGCTGGCACATCTATTGATTGGCTAACCTTGTGTTTATTATCGATAGGTGGTTTTACAGTAACCTGTGCGGCGAATGGCATCAATCAAGTTTTGGAGAGAGAGTATGATGCTATGATGACACGTACAATGAACAGGCCACTGGCAGCTAATAGAATGAAGCCCTCTGAAGCTGTAATGAGTAGCGGTTTGCTTTTGGTATTTGGTGTTATTTGTTTAGGGATTATTAACCCCTTGACTGCATTTATAGGAATGAGTTCATTTGTGTTATATGCTTTCTTGTATACACCAATGAAAAGATATTCCACACTATCAGTGGCAATAGGTGCTATACCAGGTGCATTGCCAGTCCTGATTGGAGTGGTTGCTCATTCAGGAACAATTACTGTTCTTGGTATCATATTATTCTTCATACAATTCTTATGGCAATTCCCTCACTTTTGGGCTATAGCATATTTGTCATTTGAAGATTATGATGAGGCAGGTTACAAACTCCTCCCAAAAAATAGTGAAGGAAGCATAGACAGTAACCTTGGACTGTACTCTGCAATATATGCTCTACTTATATTACCTATTATTATTGTAGGCTACCTCATGGGGTATACCATAGCAATGTGGGCTATGATCTCAGCTTGCTTAGTTACAATTATCTATGCTGTTATGGCAATAAGATTGCAGATCAATCCATCTCGTAGTACAGCCTTAGGATTGATGTTTAGTTCTTTCTTTTACTTACCTATTGTTCTTTTACTTTATTTAATTGGATAAGAGATGAGAGCAAATACCATAGACCCATTACAGGTAAGAAATAGAATACATCCACAAGTGTTTGGATTATACATTGCCTTTGCAAGTATCATGATGATGTTTGGAGCATTGACAAGTGGATATATAGTGAGACATGCACAAGGTGACTGGCTAGAGTTTGCATTGCCTAGCTTCTTTTATTGGAGTACGGGTATCCTACTACTAAGTAGTGTGACCTTGCATTTGTCTTACCGTTGTTTTTTGCAGAGTAAAGAAAGACCGTATAAGTTTTTGCTGATAGCATCATTTCTATTGGCACTTGGATTTGTGATCCTGCAATTTCAAGGCTGGTTTACGCTATTTGAAAGTGGTATAGATTTAAAGGCTAATGTAAGTGGATCATTCTTTTATTTGATTACTTGGCTTCATGCCTTGCATATATTAGGAGGGATGGCAGCGATCACTGTTGCATTACTCCATGCGTACACACTACCATTTGTAGTGACCGCAAAAAGAAGAACACGATTTAAGCTGGTAGTACACTACTGGCATTTTGTTGATTTACTATGGGTATACTTACTCATATTTTTATTATTCGTTAAATAAGAACAGATAGAATCATGGCAGATACTATGACACATCATACTGACGATCATCATACACATGGGCACGACCATCATGACGATCATGATGATGGCAAAATGTGGGATGGAGGTAAGCAACCGTTTAAGGCGAGTTATGGTAAATTGATGATGTGGTATTTTTTGGTATCAGATGCATTTACTTTTGCAGGATTTCTGATAGCCTACGGTACACTGAGAATGAGTATGCCTACATGGCCAGTACCAGATTTTGTGTTCAGTTTGATTCCATTCTTAAGTGAGCCAAAGTACCCGTTGGTTTTTGTAACCTTTATGACTTTCGTACTCCTATTTAGTTCATGGACTATGGTAAGGGCAGTACAAGAAGGACATCAAGAAAATAAGAAAGGTGTTGTCTTTTGGATGGTACTTACAATACTAGGTGGTATTGGTTTTTTGTCTTGCCAAGCTTGGGAATGGTCTACATTAATACAAAAAGAGCACGTATCTATTACCACTAATCCTTTCAGTGCTCACACTGAGCATGGTAAGTACTTGGAAGGAGATGGACATGGAATAAATGCCGGTGACGTTTTTGAGCCTGGTGCATCTTTTTTGATACACCAACATGGTGGTGAGTGGCACAAATTGCCTTATGAGTTATTAGATGCTGATGGGAAGAATGTATTAGATGATAACGGAAATAAAGTGATAAAGACTCAAGAGTTTGGCCCCAAAGCATTTGGTGCACTATTCTTTTTCATTACAGGATTTCACGGCTTTCACGTACTTTCTGGAGTTATCTTTCTGATAATTATATGTGTCAATGTAGCAACAGGCTTATATGTTAGGCGACGTAATGGCTATGAGATGGTTGAGAAAATAGGACTCTATTGGCACTTTGTAGATTTAGTATGGGTATTTGTATTCCTAGTATTCTATCTTATATAGTAGACCGATTTCAAAAGATTAAAATTTTAAAGAAAAAGTTCAATGGGACATTTATCATATTCAGAATCGAAAAGTAGGGCTACCAAGATTATCTCCATATTGGCGATAATTACAATCTGCGAAGTATTATTTGCATTGATGGGTAAAGGCTACTTGATTAAAGGGGTACACTTCAATGAAGGATTAATAGCCCTAGTCATGATTGCCATGAGTATTGTCAAGGCCTATTTGATTGTGTATGAATTCATGCACATGAAGTATGAAGTGCCAGGCATGGTTAAGTCAGTTCTATTACCGCTTGGTTTGCTAGTTTGGGCAATCATAGCCTTTATTATGGAAGGTAATTACTGGAAGAATAGAAGAGGAGGAATTCTAGATAAGAATCAGGCTGAAATTGAAATGATCAATAAGCCGAAGCTTGAGTCTAAGACTTATGATATCAAGCATTCTGGTCACTCAGGCCATTCAGATCATCACTAGAATTAATGACAGTGAATATTCAAATTGAAATATAATTTATAAATAAGAAGGCCACACTGTTGGCCTTTTTTTGTACCTACTTATGAAGTATCTAATAACAATCGTAGTGTTCGTCCTCATAGTGGTCCTGCCTGCAGGGTCATGGTATTTTCTACAACATGGATTAGACTGGCGAAGAGAGAAAAGAGTAGAACTTGTACCCAAAGGAAATTTGCTTACAGATCACAGTTGGAATGATGAGCAAAAGGTATTACTGACTAATGCGTTTAAGGATAAAACCTCACTTGTCTCTTTCACTCAAAAATATTCTGATAACGAGTTAGCAGTCCTTGAGCAGTTTAAGGACGCCTATACCTTTCAGTCTCATAATAAGAGTACTCTTGAGATCCAATTGGATAAAATCTATGATGCCAATTATTTAGTTATAGATACTTCTATGAATGTGCGACAAAAGTACATTGGACAAGGTGAACAAATACTCGCAAGAATTATAGAAGATATCGCACTACTTCTACCTAAGCAGAAAGAGAAAGATATTAAAATGAAGAATTCTAACGAAGTCCAGTAAGTATGCAAAAGCCTGAACTAAAGACTTTAGACAGATTGGCCTATGTTATCTCTGTCCTTGTGATTGCCATAGTCATTTTGATGAGACCAGCTGAGAGATTTGATGTCAACTTCGATACCAGTTGGATGCCGCCATTTCACGCAGGAGTGAATTGCTTGGCTGCAGTTTTCTTAATCTCTGCCTTGGTTTTTATTAAGAAGAAGAATATTAGCATGCACAGAAATATGATTTTCGGTGCAATGGTGTGCTCTTTCTTTTTTTTGCTATCCTATGTAGTATATCATTTCACAACGCCTGAGACAAAATATTGTGGAGTTGGCTCAATAAGAACTATATACTTTATCATTCTCATTTCTCATATAATTTTAGCTGGACTATCCTTGCCCTTCATTTTGTTGACGTTCAATCGTGGAATCACCATGACAGTAGATAAGCATAAGCGGATGGCCAGGTGGGTATATCCAGTATGGTTGTATGTGATGTTAACAGGGCCGATTGTATACATTATGTTGAGACCCTGCTATGGTCAATAGACGCCTTAATTAGGTAGTGTGGGTGAATTGAAATTTAGTTTTATTCCACCTATTCGTGTCGTAGTAAGATTAAATAATATAGCTTCAATTATACCAAGTATATAACCGCTCACTAACCCTATTAATGGCATGCCAATAAGCGCACCGAATGCTAAGAGTGTACCCATACTCAAGCCAGGCGTTTCAGCGATGCTGATAAGATTCATACTCACAATGGAATCTATCACTAATCCTCCAAAGGCATAAATAATCCCTAGCAATAGCCCAATTAAGGCTAACAACTTCGCTTGCATCAAGGCAAATGAGAATACATTCAATTTTTGAATAGTAACGATCATAGCTTATCTATTTGTAAGATTTTGATTGAATAGCCAGTTCATCATCATCTTATCTGAGTAGGCACCTAGCCAGGCAAAATGCCCCACGTTTGGATAAATAGTGAGTCCAGGTTGAGCACCAGCTTCTACTAGTGCTTTATGCATCTTCATTGACAGATCTGGGCTGACCACATCATCCAGCGCCCCATGAAAAATCCAAATAGGGATTTGAGAGAAAGATTGGGCAAGTGTAATATCTCCTCCACCACACACTGGTACAGCTGCTGCGAAGAGCTCTGGTTTTCTAGATATAATATCAAAGGTCCCAAATCCACCCATAGACAATCCAGTAATGTAAATTCGATTTGTATCTATATTCCCGTCTCTAATTTTACTTTCTATCAGTTCTATTACCATTTTCATTGGATTCGTAAGTGGACCTCTCTTGGGCACTTCATCGTAGGTTAGTCCTCCCCAACTTGATTCTGGTGGGCATTGCGGAGCTATGACAATGGGCATTTCTGTTTTCATAAGCTCCTCATCTGCAAAATGGGTTACTCCCCATTTGA
>CAZPUF010000034.1:0-19129 GCA_964589705.1 uncultured Saprospiraceae bacterium
TGTAAAATCGAAAGCTGATTTACTCAGCCTTCAGCGATATATTCCTACCTTTACATCCCGTACCAAATAATCTGAGTTGTGACTAAGTATATTTTTGTGACGGGTGGAGTAACTTCCTCATTAGGTAAAGGCATAATAGCAGCCTCCTTAGCCAAACTCCTTCAAGAAAGAAACCTTAAGGTCACTATACAGAAACTTGATCCATATATCAATGTGGACCCTGGCACCTTGAATCCATATGAACATGGGGAATGTTATGTAACTGATGATGGTGCGGAAACAGATTTAGATCTTGGACACTACGAGAGATTCCTCAATACACCTACTTCGCAGGACAACAATATCACAACAGGAAGGATATATCAAACTGTAATCACCAAGGAAAGAGAAGGCGCATACTTAGGGAAGACGGTGCAAGTTATTCCTCATATTACCGACGAGATCAAACGAAGAGTAAAACTTCTTGCAGAGAAAAGAAACTATGATATTGTCATTACTGAAATTGGAGGCACAGTAGGTGATATCGAATCATTGCCTTACTTGGAATCACTCAGACAACTCAGGCAAGAGTTAGGAATGGAAAATTGTCTATGTGTACATTTAACGCTTATACCATACCTGAGCGCTGCAGGCGAACTGAAGACTAAACCTACACAGCATTCAGTAAAAGAATTATTACAGGCAGGTATCCAACCAGATATACTAGTATGTCGAACAGAATATCCACTTACTAAAGAAATTAAGAGCAAGCTCGCATTATTCTGTAATGTAGATTCTAAATCAGTAATAGAAGCAATAGATGCTACTACAATATATGATGTGCCTCTTCTAATGCTGAAAGAAAAATTGGACATCAGGGTACTCAAAAAATTAAAAATAAAATCGACCAAGACACCTGACATGGCCCAATGGAAGGAGTTTCTGGGTCGTCTCAAGAATCCTACTCACGAAATAAAGATTGGTCTCATTGGTAAATATAATGAGCTACCTGATGCCTATAAATCTATTTATGAGTCCTTTATCCATGCTGGAGCAGAGAATGAATGTAAAGTCAAGGTCATACCAATCCATTCTGAATTACTGGAAGTTAGCGACGTTAAAGAACGTCTCAAGGGATTGGATGGGATCCTTGTTGCACCGGGTTTTGGAGAGCGAGGTATAAAGGGAAAGATAAAATCAATCCAATACGTCAGAGAAAGTAACATACCATTCTTTGGTATTTGCCTAGGGATGCAATGTGCTGTGGTTGAATACGCAAGAAACGTAATAAAAATAAAGGGTGCTAGTTCCACAGAGGTCAAACCTAATGCTGCTAATCCAATTATAGATCTCATGATGGACCAAAAGAATGTGACTAATATGGGCGGCACTATGAGACTAGGAAGCTATAAATGTAGTTTGAAAAAAGGCTCTAAAGCGCAAAAGGCTTATGGCAAATCTGAGGTTACTGAAAGACACAGACACCGATATGAATTCCATAATGATTACAGAAAGGATTTTGGTAAATCTGGAATGCAAATCACGGGGGTAAATCCTGAGACAAATTTGGTGGAGATTGTCGAAATCGAAGATCACCCATTCTTTGTTGGTGTACAATTTCACCCTGAACTAAAAAGCACCGTAGAGAAACCACATCCACTTTTTGTAGCCTTTGTAAAAGCAGCCTTAGATCATAAGCTCAATCAATGAGAAAGCTTAAGCTAGAAGAGCTTGGACGTCCGGATTTAGAAACCTTCTCAAAGGCTGACAAGTTACCAGTAACTTTAGTGTTGGATAATATTCGTTCTGCGCTTAATGTTGGCTCCATTTTTCGTACTGCAGATGCTATGGCCATACAACAAATTGTTCTCTGTGGAATAACTGCTCGTCCACCGCATAAGGAAATCAATAAGACAGCTATAGGCGCCACTGAATCTGTACAATGGACTTACGAACAAGATATAGTAAAGGCTGTTGCACAAGCTAAACAGGACGGTCATCATATAGTTGGGATAGAGCAAACTAATAAATCTATCCCTCTACCAGACTATCAATTGCCTACGGATAAGCACTTAATGGTGATCATGGGTAACGAAGTCAATGGGATATCCGAAGAAGTACTTCCATTATTAGATGTAGCAATTGAAATACCTCAATATGGCACCAAGCATTCACTTAATGTTGCGGTTTGTGCTGGAATAATTATGTGGTCAATTAGGCGATCTTTTGGCTAGACTACCACCTGTCCTTGTCATATCGTAAAGTAAACCTAACACCTAAATGAACCTGATTGATTCCTGAGCTTTCATTTTGGAATTCTATAGCACTACCTGTTATGTTGTACATAGCAAACGGAGACACAGTCAATAGATTGGTAACGCCAATATCAAGACCTGCTCCCACGCCAATTCGATAGGTTAATTTACTCTCCGTGTCTAAATTGGCACCAAAGTCCGAATTAGCAAAAATGAGCCCAGGACTAACTAACCAGTAAAAGCCCTTCTTGATTAAGCCTCCTTCCTTAGAAAAGGTAGGGCAGGCATTACAGTCTGAATGAAAATCAAGTGGATAAATCAAGGCATTCCAGTTGAACCCTATGGTTGTAATATCAAATTGATCAAACGAACTGGCACCATAGCTAATTTCCGGTGTGAATTCTAATCGTTTATTTTGTAATCTAAACCAGTATCCGACACCTAATTCATACCCACCAGCTGTTACATCTATCTCTCCTCCGCTAACGCCTCCAAGAATTGTAGCTGAATTAGAAAGATACCTCCCAGATACTGCAATCTGAGCATCGCAAACAGAAATAAAACTCATAAACAATAAACTGATCAAGATTGCCTTCATAATATTCTATACTTTTTGTTGTAATAACGTATAGCTAAGATAGACCTATTGTTCCATTAGCAACTATCTTTGTGGGCATATAATGAAAACGAAGAACACAAAGAACAAAGTTAATGTAGTCACGCTTGGATGTTCAAAGAATCTTGTTGATTCAGAGAATCTTATCACCCAGTTGAAAGCCAATGATATTGAGGTTGTCCATGAAGGCAATACCAAAGACAACAATATACTGGTAATCAATACCTGTGGTTTTATAGATAAAGCAAAGCAAGAGAGTGTGGATGCCATATTAGAAGGCGCAGACTTAAGAAAGAAAGGCGATATCGATAAGCTTTATGTTACTGGGTGCTTATCAGAAAGATATAAGCAGGACCTGGAGATAGAGATTCCTGAAGTAGATGCTTATTTCGGCACGATGGAATTGCCGGCCCTGCTGAATAAGCTCAACGCTGACTACAAGCACGAACTTATAGGGGAGAGGTGGACAACTACACCCTTGCATTATGCCTATATGAAAATATCTGAGGGATGTAATCGTACCTGTTCTTTTTGTGCGATACCCTTAATGAGAGGAAAACACATTTCTAGGACGATTGAGAGTTTGGTTAAGGAAGCAGAAAACCTTGTCAGAAATGGTGTCAAGGAAGTCATGCTTATAGCTCAAGAGTTGACTTATTATGGGCTTGATATCTATAAAGAAAGAGCATTGCCCAAATTACTCAATGCCTTATGTGAAGTTGATGGTCTAGAGTGGATCAGATTACACTATGCCTACCCAAGCAAATTTCCACTAGAGATTATAGAGGTCATGGCACAGCAGCCAAAAATATGCAACTACTTAGATATGCCTTTGCAGCACGCTTCAGATAATGTGCTTAAACGGATGAGAAGACAGATCACCCTACAGGAACAAAAGGATCTCATATACAAAATCAGAGATATATTGCCAGAAATAGCAATACGAACAACGATGTTGGTTGGTTTTCCAGGTGAGACTGACGAAGACTTCAATGTTTTACATGACTATATAAAGGAGATGCGGTTTGATAGGATGGGGGTATTTACGTATTCTCATGAAGAGGGCACGATAGCACATGATCTTCCAGATGACATATCTGAAGAACTCAAGCAGCAGCGCATGTCACAACTCATGGAAAGTCAACAAGAAATCTCCTTTGAAAAGAACGTTGCCAAAATAGGCAAAACCTATAGAGTGTTATTTGATCGAAAGGAAGGAGATTATTTTGTAGGCCGTACTCAATATGATTCCCCAGAAGTAGACAACGAAGTATTGGTATCAGCTACAGATAATACCTATCTAAGAATTGGGGATTTTGCTGATGTATCTATAGTCAATGCAGAGCCCTTTGATTTGATAGGGAAATTGGTGAAAGGCTAATCGTGAAGAAAATCTTATTGTTAGTAATCTCACGAACAATACTGAAACTACTTTATTTATATATCTGAATGACAGAGCAAGCTCAAATTCAATCTATTTTTCAAAGGCAAGTGCATCCATTCTTACAAGTTGGGGTTGCTATAGTCCTTAATTTGGTTGGGGTATTATTGATCAAAGCTTTTGTAGATTCTACAGCTGGGTCGGATAGCCGTGTAGTGTTTTGGGAATTTTCGTTTTCAATTCTAATGGCGTTTATCATATTCAACTCAGTATTTAGTATTCCTTACATCAAGCGAGCTCAATATTTTCGAGATAGTATTTTTAGTTTTTTAGCTCTTGCAGTGATAGGTGGTGTTTTGTCCCATTATATAGGTGGCATCAGTATGGACAATGCGGGATCGTTTCGGTGGTTGTACATTGTTTTTACATTCACTTACCTCGTGTTTATTTCCATTGTAAATCTGATGAGAAAAATAATGGAGATCGCTAAAAAGCAAGACGCCAGATTGAGAGGGGAGGAGTAAACTTTTAAGTTCAGTTAATTAAAAAGTTATAATGAAATCAATAACATTATTATTAGTAGTTGGCATTTTTGCATTTGCATCTTGCCAATCCAAAACCACTGAGTCTGTAACAAAAGTTGTAGACCCAATAGAGAAAGCAGTCGCAGAAATAGCTCTACAAGAGGAGAAAGCAAAGCAAGAGGAAATGTCCAAAGATCCAATGCGAGATGATAAAATAGTAAGAACTGACGCTGAATGGGAGGAGGAATTAAATGCTTTAGAGTTTAGAGTACTTAGAAAAGAGGGTACTGAGAGAGCATTCACAGGCGACCTATGGGATCATAAAGGTGATGGGGTATATACATGTAGAGGTTGCGCTTTGCCATTATTTGATTCTGATACGAAGTTCAAGTCAGGAACAGGATGGCCTTCTTTCTATCAGCCTATAGGTGAAGATGCTATTGGAGAAGACACAGATTACAAAATTGGCTATGCAAGAACAGAAGTACATTGTGCTAGATGTGATGGACATATGGGACATGTATTTAATGATGGCCCACCACCAACAGGGTTAAGATATTGTATTAATTCTGTTTCTCTAGATTTTGTCGATAGGACAAAAGTAGAATCTCCTTAGACTTCTACTGGCTAAGAAAAATCAAGTATATACTTATTTTTTTTGCCGTTTTCTATAAAGAGAAATCGGTCCTGTAACAAGTTTTGTGATGTTATCATATCTGATGCATCACTCACTTTTACTTTATTGACTGAAATCGCATTACCTTTTACAGCACGTCTGAATTCACTCAATGAAGTGAATATACCTGCCTTTTCTGTGACTAGATTTTGAAGTGCCAAAGAATCTGAGAGTAGTCCTTTAGGTACTTTATATGAAACGACTTCTTCTGAAACCATTTCTAAGGTAGCAGCTTTCATTGCCTTTAATCCTTCGTTGTCTAGCTTTTTATTGAATATAATTTCAGAGACCTCCTTTACAGACTCGAACTTTCCCTCATGAATTCTTGTAGTCAATTCTTCTGCAAGAAGCGCCTTCTGCGCTCGAGGATCATCCTTAAGATCATTTTCAATTTGTTCTATTTCCTTGCGTGGCTTTAAAGTGAAATACCTCATGAAGGTCTGCAAATCAGAATCATCCGCATTCAACCAAAATTGGTAGAACTGATATGGCGAGGTCATATTTGGATCCAACCAGATATTTCCTTTTTCAGATTTGCCAAATTTCTTTCCATCTGACTTAGCTAATAGCTTGCTTGTTATTGCGTAGGCTTTTGCATCGGTAAGATTTCTTCGTATAAACTCAGTTCCAGAAGTGATGTTACCCCATTGATCTGAACCTCCCATTTGAAAATGGCAATTGTCTTGTTGGTACAAGCATTGAAAATCATACGCTTGTAATAACTGATAACTGAATTCAGTGAATGATAAGCCAGTTTCTAATCTATTCTTTACAGAGTCTTTGGACATCATATAACTGACTGTCAAAGTCTTTCCCACCTGACGTAAAAAATCAAGTGTATTCATATCCTTATAGAAATCCAGATTATTTCTAAAGATGGCTTGATTGCCTGTCTCTCCAAATTCTAGATATTGTGACATTTGATTTTGTTGATGACGAAGATTGCCATCGAGTTCTTCAAATGATTTTAGTTGTCTCTCTTTGTCCTTCCCAGATGGATCTCCTATTCTACCAGTAGCACCACCCATCAAAACCACAGGCTTATGTCCAGACATCTGCCACAACGTAAGCACCATAACCTGAACATAATTGCCAATTGTCATTGACGGTGCCGTAGGATCAAAACCTATATAGCCAGTACACATGCCTTTTTCGGTCTCAGCTTTGACACCTGGAGTCATATCATGTAACATACCTCTCCACTCTAACTCTTCAATAAAATTCATATTCAAACTTGATTAGTGTTGCAAGGGACAAAGATAGATATAGTCTCTGACTTGTGTTAAATCAGATCAGCTCTATTGAAAGCTTGTGGCAGGATAGGATTTATACCATTAATACGGATGATGGTATCCAGGTTATTAGCAGTCAAGTATAGGTCTATTGGCAGATTTTGTCTCTGCTCAAATTCCTCAATCACTTGCCTGCAAGCACCACACGGCATGCATGGCTCAGTAAGAGGCTTATTGGGGTTATTTGCTGAAATAGCCAATGCGACTATATGTGTATTAACTCCTTTAGCCCCATATGTATACAAGGCAACTCGTTCTGCACATATGCAAAGTGGATATGATGCATTCTCCTGATTACACCCTCCAATATATGAACCATCACTGAGCAGAAGTGCTGCGCCAACATGAAAAGAAGAGTAAGGAGCATACGCTTTCGATGTCATATCACGTGCCATTGTGATGAGCTTAATCAGTGTACTATCCAACTGTTCCATCGAATTGAAGGATTTGTGCTGAAAGGAATAGTCAAGTTTGCTCACTTACAAAATTTAATAACTAACAAATATTCGACACCTTTGTCTTTTTAATACTATCAAATATAGAGCCACCTATGGCTTTAAAACTCAATAACAATTATATATGTCAGTACTAATCGGATGCAGTCCTAGTACTGGAAGCTCCTTGTTAAGACGTATGCTCAATAGGCACCCTGCGATATTCTGTGGTTCAGAAACTTATCTGTTTTCTAAGGAAGCACTTTATACTGATTGGGACAGCGCTCATAAGAAACTGATGAGACCTTCAGTTTTTGGACTGACAAATGCAGGCTGGCATATCTTCGTTGGTGTATCATTAGGAGAGGATTACCACTATAGTAAGCTTGAGTTTAAAAATCTCTTAGATAGTAACCATCGCAGTTTTTCAGAATTTGCTAGTGAATTCTATAAGCCTTTGATGGTAAAACATAAGGCTAAAGTATGGGTAGAAAAGTCTCCTTCTAATGCCTTTACGCTAGATTTGTTTTTAGAAGAATTTAGTAATGGCAAAGCTATTCATATTGTAAGAGACCCTTTGGATGTTATCGCTTCTCTTTATAATCGTGGAATGACTATGTATAATGCAACTGCTGTCTGTTTGCTTAATATATCTAAGATTATGAATATCTCTAACGATAACATCCTGACTATCAAATATGAATCACTGGTCACCCATGCTGCAGAAGTACTTAGCGAGCTTTGTCGCTTTTTAGATCTACCATTTGAGCCGATTATGTTATTGCCACAAAAAGGCGAAGGAGGTGGAACAACAATGAAAGGATGGAATTATGATGAAACCCAAAAGGCAGAGCAGGGGAGTGTAGGTAGATTTCAAAGATTGGATATAAAGCTACAAGAGGAAATCCTGAAATGTGTTTACTATTTGAGACAAACGATTTTTCAACAATTTACTTCCATTAGTGAGATTAGGCAAGAACTATATCAACTGGATACGCCTGTCCTTAAAGATGCTACGTATAAAGAAAAGCTAATTAAAGAGAAAGCAACTGATATTCTCCAGCGCCATTTCTCGAATGCCTATTTTAAAAAAGGCAACTACCCTTTGAAAATAAATGATTAATAGAGCTAAAGCCCTGAATCACATTAAATCTGCTTTGGTCGATTCTGTTGGTCTGAGAGAAGCTGAAAATATCGGTAAGTATTATGTCGATAGTAAAGTAGAATGGCCAATTATGGAGCAGCAACTGCTCAGTGATATTGAGAAGATGGCAGATGGTGTGCCAGTTCAATACATCACGAGTAATAGCTTTTTCTATGGTAAGCGCTTCATGGTTAATGAGCACGTACTTATACCTAGGCCGGAGACCGAAGAACTCGTACATTTTATAATACAAGATTACAAATCTTCGTCGCATCCTGATTTGACCATATTAGATATTGGGGTTGGTAGTGGTTGTATACTTCTTTCAGTAGTGAGCGAACTTGGTATAAAAGGAATTGGTATAGATGTCAGTCCTGAGGCTTTGTCAGTATGCCAAGTGAATGCACATGCACTTGAATGCAATGTAGACTTATACTGTAATAATATTCTTGTAGAATTGCCAATTAAGCAACCCGTAGATATCATAGTCTCTAATCCGCCCTATATTTTGAAATCTGAAAAACAGGGTAGAGTTCAAGACTCTGTAGATCGGTATGAGCCCTCTATTGCACTCTATGTAGAGAATAATGACCCATTAATATTCTATAAGAGAATAATTGAACTATCTGAAGAAATGCTTGTAGACGGCGGTCATCTCTACTTTGAAACGAGTGATTTGTTTCATGATGAACTTAGAGAGTTAGTAGATTCAACAGAGAAGGAATATGAATTTAAAAAAGACTTACAGGGAAATTGGCGAATGCTGAAGATATACTATTAGCTATGCCCCAGCTTTCTTAATATCATTAGCGCCCATCTCCTTGAGCAATTCGATGATCTTATCTCTATGATCTCCTTGTATGATTATCTCACCATTTTTTTGACTTCCTCCAACTCCGCACTTAGATTTCAACTTCTTCTCTATATCTTTCATAGCAGTATTAGTCATTTGTATGCCACGTACAATAGATACAGATTTACCGCCTCTACCTTTCTTTTCGAGATGTACTCTGATTCTTGATTTGGCTAGAAAATGGTTTGCTTTTGGTTTCCTCACTTGCTTTTCTTCTGGCGCATTTTCTGGGTTCCCTAGCTTCTGAAAAGCATCCCAAGACATATTTGTGCCCTTATTCTTACCCATGTTCGTATGGTTTATTATCCTGCAAATATAAAGACATCAAGTGTTCAATGATGCTAAATTCTCTTGTTGACTTTCAAGATTTTAAGCAAGTAAAATGAAAATTATACGAAATAGTATTTGTTCGGTAAACTGTCAATTTCATTACACTTAGAAGGTCCTACAGTTTGTGTAAAGAATACTTATGAGCTCATATTAAGCTTTATAGATGCGAAATAATTAAAATATTTATTTCATTCCTCACTTCTCTAATTCACAGTAAATAAGGTTGTTAGACATGATGTTTTTATACCATATGTTACATATAAGGTATAATCATAATGTTAACCGCCTTTTGGAAGGGTCTTTGGTCTTTGTAGCACGACTTAATAGGGCTTGGTCTATGCTGACGCTGACCATAATGCCCATTGAGCAAAAACGAATATTTACAATATGTACAAGATGATTACACGAGTACTTACACATTTCTCACCTACTTTCCAGGTGGTGTTACTTACACTATTTGGATTTGGTGCAAGTTTGCAGGCACAGAATATCTCATATTCCTGCAATTGCCAAGAGACACTTCCAGATGGTGTTATAGAATTCAAGATACGCGGATTTGGTCAAGCAGGTGATGTCTATGAGATTCAAAATGCAGTTAATCTGTTTACCGATGCTGCACTCACTATGCCTATCATTGATGCGACAATGATACCAGATGTTAATAACTCTGGATTATTTTGCATAAGTGGCTTCTCCTCAAATGGGATACTGCCTACTGCCGATGTATTTCTAAATAACGGCGCTCCAGTGCAATTGCAAATGGTTACTTGCCGAACACCTGAAGTCGAGATTAGACCAGAAGAACCTGAACCAGCAACATTATGCGTTGGGAGTCTGAGAAGATTTTGCATCGAAGATTTATTTGGCAGTCTAACAACGATAAACTGGTCTGCCCCAGGAAGCGTTTCTCTGACTCAACAAGTTGGAGATCGGTGTGCAGATATAGAATACGATACACCAGGAACTTATGTCATATCTGTTAGTGGAGAGACCAGAACTGGATGTGCCTTTGCTGATGACCTTATTGTCTTCGTTGAAGATATTTCAAATGATCTTTCATTAAGTGGAGAAACTGAAATTTTAGCTTGTGATGGATTAGATGTTATGGAGACTTTCTCATTAGAAGGAACCAATGGTGCAACAGACTTTAAATTAATGACAGTAGGTCCTACTGGAGGACTATTACCATTCATGACAGCGACGGGAAGTGGCACAGGTAGTGGTATGGGTGGTGTTGTTGGAACTTTTACATTCCCTGCTGCGAATGCAGATTATGTATTAGTCGCATGCAATGCAAATCAAGCAACTAACTCTTGTGACTTTACAGTGCAGCAAGAAATTAGTGTTAGAACAGAATTAGAGAATGTCAATATATCAGGGCCATCATGTACTTGCCTTAATATAGCTCAGGAATATACAATTGAAAATAGTGGAGACTTCACAGGAATAGGTTTTTCAGTATCACCTGGTATAGCTGGTGTAGATTATATGATTGCGCCTATGGGTGGTCAAAGCACTGTAGTAGATATTACCTTCTTAACTGATGGCGTATTTACTGTAACAGCTACTGGGACAGCAGACGCTGGAGCTAATGTTGGTTGCAATTTTACTGCAACAACAATAGTAGATGTTACTTCTATACAAAATGAGTTTGTTGCATGTAACAACCTCGTCAATGTTTCTCTTAATAATAATTGCGAGTTAGACATTACTCCAGATATGATTCTAGAGGGAGATCATCTGTGTAATGATGCATATAGTCTAGTGATTACAGATGCCTTAGGCAATGACCTTACGGGATCTACTATAACACAAGATCAATTAGGACAGACACTTAATGTCTCTGTAGAGCAGATTTGTGGTGCAAATAGCTGTTGGGGACAACTAATTGTCGAAGACAAATCGATTACGCCAATAACTTGTCCTACTACTCCAGTCAATACAGTATGTTCTGAATTTGATCAATTAGATGACTTCGATGCGATAGTAGGCTTACCATTATTTGACATGGGAGTATTAGGAATATATCGTCCAGCATCTAATGATTATTTAGTAACTGGTCATGATAATTGTAGTGATGTGATAATGACAATTACAGATGCAAACAACAATGATGATTGCTCTGCAATAAGAGATATAACAAGAACTTTTTCTATTACTGATGTAACTAATGGAGCAATGAGTTCTTGTAGCGTCAATCTTCAGGTTGTTAATCAAATGACAAGTTCTATTATTTGGCCAAAGAATTGGGATTCAGCACTGGATACTTCTCTGGATAGCAATTGCCCTTCGTTGGATGCATGTAACGTTAATAATCCAGCCGAATTAGCTACTAGTACTTATAGTTTAGATCAATTTGGAAATCCTGATCCATCTAGCACTGGATTCCCTGAAGGATTGCTTTGTTCAAACTTGAACATATTAGGATACAATGATGTCACGCTTCCTGATTGCGGACCAGCAGTTAAAATATTGAGAACTTGGGCAGTATACGATGAGTGTACAATGGAACAATCTATGCACACTCAGATAATAACACTTGAAATTCTAGAACCGACGATATGTATCGCGGGAGCAGATCAGTTTTTTGAGACAGATGTTCACACTTGTGTTGCTGATATAACTATCCCTCCACCAACAGTATTAGGAGGGTGTACAGACTTCACTTATACAGTTAGCTATAACTATGTAAATGGTGTGTTAGATGTCAATGATTTTATAACTGACGGTGTAAGCAGCACTGCTGTAGACATTACAGATAATATAACAATCGAGAATATAGACTTCACCTTTGATTCGATATGGGTAAGATATATCGTACAAGATATGTGTGGTAATGAATTGATGACTGATGGATGTATACTAGAGGGAAGTCTCAATGATACTAGACAACCGATACCTGCATGTGATCTAAATAATGTCATTTCATTGAATGAGTCAGGATGTGCCTTTGCAGGCCCTGCGACCTTTGATGATAATTCATGGGATAATTGCGGTATCTATCAGACTGTAATCCAACGTATGGATTTCAATAACTGTAATTCTGCTGCGTGTAATTCTGATAATGATTGTGCTCTGAGATTCTTCGATAATATGAATTTCTTAGGAGAATTTACGGATAGTGCTGGAGATACTCATTATTACTACTTATCTGATGATGCCGTAGAAGCACAACTAGCATTTGCTTATGCCAATGCCTTAGGAGAAGATAGAGATGGAAGTCAAGAAGGAGCGCTTGCAGCATTCGAAACAGCTGAAGAACAAGCATGGGTAGAACAGCAAGTGTCAGTATATACTAATGACGCTTTCCATACAGCTGCTACACATGCATTATACCTTATGGATACTGGAGGTCCTGATAATTTTGCAGGAAGATTTGTTGTAGAGTTTACTACTAGATGTGGATGGACACAACAAGAAATGTTCTGTTGTGCAGATTGTGGTGAAGAGACAAGGATGATGTTGAGAGTCATTGATAATGCAGGTAATCATAACTTTTGTATGGTTAATGTAAGAGTTGAAGACTTTATACCACCGACTTTCACTAGTTGTCCTCAAAACATGACAGTGGATTGTAACATGACAATTGACTTTAATAATCTAGGAACTGCATTTGGAATGCCGACTGCATCCGATTTTGAATGTAGTGAACCTATCATTAGTTTAGATAGTGGACCTGATGGTGATCCAAGGGATGAATGTGGAAGAGGTTCATTTACAAGAATATGGAGTGTAGTAGATAAGAGTGGTAATCCAGGAACTAACAACTGTAGCCAAACTATCACGTTTACAAATCCAACACCGTTTACTGAAGCGGATATAGTCTGGCCTGATGATGCTGAAGTGACAAGTGGATGCTCATTAGCAGATATAGATCCAGCTACATTACCAGCACGTAGTCAACGACCTGTTATTAATGAAAGAGCTTGTAGCAATGTGGTGGTTAAGTATGATGATTTGCTATTTACTATAGTAGAAGGTTCTTGCCAGAAACTAGTGAGAACATGGTCAGTTGCAGATTGGTGTAATCCAGGAACGATATTCACATTTGACCAAGTAATAAGATTAACTAGTACATCTAATCCTGTTGCAATATGTCCAGGACAACCAGTATTTACCAGCACTGCAGATTGTAGTCAGGATGTATCTGGTCTGACAGCAACACTTGGAGCTGGAGATGCTTGTACAAGTTCAGTTGTTTGGACTCATAGCATAACGTTGGCAGATGGTACAATGATATCAGGAGACGGAGCTACTGCAGATGGAAACTTTGACCTTGGAACACATCAGATAACTTTCCGAGTATCAGATGCATGTGATAATACAGGCTCTTGTACTTCAAGCTTTACGGTTAGAGATACTGGAGCACCAGTTCCTTATTGCCAAACAAATATAATTACACCTATAAGTACTCTTGCAGGTGTAGACGTATGGGCAAATGACATAGATCTTGGTAGCACTGATGACTGTTCTTCTGTAGAATTATCATTTAGTGCGACGTCAATAGTTAGTTCTATCAGTTTTGACTGTGATAACATTGGTATAAATAATATAGAATTGTTCGTCATAGATGAGGATAATAATATCTCATCATGCATGACAAGTGTAATTGTTCAAGATAATATTGGTATATGTCCATCTAACGGAGATGTAGCTTCTGTGGCTGGAACAATTATGACTGAAGACGAAAGAATGATTGACGAAGTAGATGTAGATCTTATGAGTGCTCCTCAAACTACGTTTTCTTCGGATGTATCAGTTTCTGGTGAATATGCTTTCTATCAGATTCCAATGGATAATACATACCAAATAATTCCAGAAAAGAATAAGGAGCCAGAGAATGGTGTCAATACTATTGATTTGATAATGATTCAAAGACATATTCTTGGAATACAACTTTTGGATACGCCATATAAGATAATTGCAGCAGATATTAATAATTCAGAGAGAGTTGATGGTACTGACTTAGTAGAGTTGAGAAAATTAATTCTCGGCGTCTACCTAGAGTTCCCACAGAATGAATCTTGGAGATTCGTAGATGCAGATCATACATTCAACGACTTGTCAAAACCTTGGCCATTCGCTGAGAATGTAACGATTGCTGATCTAGAGAATAACATGAGTGGTATTGATTTCATAGGTGTAAAGATTGGTGATGTTAACTTGTCATCAGCCATCAATGGTGCAGTAGGTGATCAAATCGAATTACGTAACAATAACACATACAATATCAAAGTCAGGTCTATGGAGACTGAACAAGGTAATACGAGAGTACAACTTGTTGCTACGGAATCTATTGATTTGATTGGAACACAATTAAGTTTAGATTTTGATGCATCAGAATTACTAGCTGTTGTACCAATGGCTATGGATATCCAAGACAAGAATATTGGATGGAATAAATTGGAAGACAATAAGCTTCTTATAAGCTGGAACCAAATATCTTCTAGTAGTGTCAACGCAGATGAGGTTCTTGTCGAATTTCTTTTCAGAGGTAAGAATGAAACATTATCACTGAATAATGATATGGCTACGCAAATCTACTCTGATGATGCTGGTCAATTGGACGTGAAGAATATAGAGTTAGAATTAAGTCAGTCTGTTTCAGACTTTGAACTTGTATTAGAACAAAACAAACCAAATCCATTCAAAAATGCGACAACTATAGGCTTTAGTGTTCCATCAGATGGACCTATCTCTATGATATTTACAGATGTAGATGGGAAGGTTATTAAGAGAATCGACGGAAACTACAAAGCAGGTCACCATGAAGTTGTGTTGACAGGTGATGAATTAAGTACGACTGGAGTAGTATATTATCAGCTATCTGCTGGAGGCATATCTACTACAAGAAGGATGATCATATTGAAGTAATCTTAAGACCATCTGAAATGCATAAGAATAATATTATGAAAGAAACTAATAGTATACAAACAATTAATAATCAAACCATGGATAATGAGTTTGCAGGAATTGGAAAGCTTAATTCAATAGGTAAGTCTATGTTCCACCTATTTGTATATGTGTCACTATTGACATTAATATCTGTTGCTGCTACAGCACAGTGTGATGATGTAAGCCTGGCGTGTAATAATAGTATCAATGTATCAACAAATTCAAGTTGTATAGCAGATATTTGCTTGGACTTGATTTTGGAGAACATGGTTAACGGATTCACTGAAGATGACTTTACAATAACACTTAGAGATCAAGAAGGTAATCCATTGAACGGAACAACTGCTGTAGGTAACTGTGTTAGAGTCGATGATACTCACGTGGGAATGACAGTACAAACAGTTATATCATTAGATATATGTGGTGTAAGTTGCTGGGGCTATGTCAATATAGAAGACAAAGTGGGACCTAGTTTTGTAGGGTGTGATAATTCTGAATTTGGATTTGGAACATCGGATATATCATGTGCAGATTTCTTAGATGGCGTTGGGTCTGTTAATCCAACAGTAGCTGGGGATTGTACAGATGTAGCAATTTCATTTGAGGATGTTACAAGTGATGTTCAATGTAGTGGTCCATTTACAGGTGATATCATAAGAACATATACTGCAGTAGATGGAGTTGGCAATGAGACTACCTGTCGTCAAAGATTCAGAATATTGGGTTTTGATTTGGCAGATGTTGTATTCCCTGAAGATACGATTCACTTTTTAGGAGTAAGTTGTGATATCCCAGATATAAGTCCTGAAAACTTAGGACAGCCTATGGGTGTACAATGTCCCAATATTGTGAGCTTCTTCAATGATATCCAGACACCAACATGTGGTGCAGAACAAAAGTTCTTAAGAAATTGGACAGTGGTAGATTGGTGTACAGGAGATAGTAGAACAGAAGGACAGGTTGTAAAGATTCTGGATGTGTTACCTCCAATTTCAGTATGTCCTCCAGACACTTTGACATTCCCAGCAAGTGGGGTGAATTGTGCAGCAAAAATAGTCTTAGATCCGTTTGCAGTAGTTGATAGCAGCTCTGCACCTCAGTTTGTTTCTGATTGCTCTGGGCCAGTTACTTTTTCAGTTGAATTTTTACCAGCTCAGCCTAACACAGATCAGCCTATTATTGGTCCATATATTTCGGTACCGATGGGCTCTGATAGTCTATTTACCATTCCTCAATTAGTAGAGGATATTGTGTGGGTAAGATATTGCTTTGTAGATGCCTGTGGTAATGGACCTCAGATTAATGATGCAACCAATGTCGATCCTGCAGATTTTGTCAACTGTTGCTTCTTTGAAGTACAGGTGACTGATAATATTCCACCAACAGCTATATGTGAAGGATTTACAAAAGTGTCATTAGGACCAGATGGAACTGTAGATATACCTTCTATGACAATAAATGACAATAGTTTCGATGCATGTGGTTCTATAGTAGATGTAATGGCAAGACGTGTTATGCCTGGCTGTGGTATGGCGACTACATTCGGTAATAGTGTAAGATTTTGCTGCGCTGATTTAGGAGAAACCTTATCGGTTGAGCTTAAAGTTATAGATGATGATGGAAATGAATCAGCTTGTTTTGGTCGAGTATGTGTAGAAGATAATGCAATACCAACATTTACATGCCCTGGCGATGTAACCATAGATTGTATGCAAGATTTCCGTGATCCTGCGATTGTGAATAGTGCATCTAGTGTTAATGGTTGTCAAGGAATAGATGGAGCTGATGGTATTGATTTTGATTTGTCAAATTTTGATGAAGATTGTATGACTGGTATAGTTGTACGCCAAATAGTATTTACCAATAATAGTGGAGATACAATCAACACTTGTCTTCAAAATATAAATGTAACAGCTTCTGACACTTCATCATTATTACTCCCTGGAGACTTTATAGGGCCAGATGATGTAACGGTAGATATGTGTTCTACATTCTCTATAGATGCGTCTGTAACGGGTATGCCAACTACAACTAAATCTTTTGGATGTGCCAATATAGGAATCACATTTGAAGATTCTGCGCCGATTCAGAGTAATCAACCTGGAGTATGTAATACAATTATAAGAACATGGACTGTCGTGAACTGGTGCAGGTTTGATCCTATTAATCCAGATGGAAATAGACTACTATTTTCTCAAATTATTAGCATTAGAAATGATGCATCTCCTGTGCTGAATTGCCCAGATATGTATATGATATCAACTGATACAAATAATTGCAGAGCTGATGTAGAGTTCGGGATTACTGTAGAAGATGTTTGTGCTACGGGTAGTGTTATTTCATATGGTATCGATATAGATTCTGATTCAATTGTAAATCTTACTGGTGTTGGTGATTCCATTATTGGAAACTTCCCAGTAGGAGAACATATACTCACCTTTACTGCATTTAATGAATGTCAGGGTGCACCTTCAGAGTGTACAATTCCATTTATTATTAAAGGTGACAGACCACCACTTCCAATTTGCTTGTCGTCAATAACTTGGACAATCAATGATCAGGGAGTTGCTGTTGTAAATGCATCAGATTTCGATCTAAAGAGTGAAGGTGGATGTAACGGAACAGATAGCTTGACCTTCTCGTTTGTGGCGCCAACTGATATTAGTTTCCCAGCATTTAGTCAGACTTTTACTTGTTCTGACATTACTAACGGCGTGTCAGAAATGATTCGACTAGAAGTATTTATAATAGATGAAAGTGGTGTTTTTGAGTCATGTATAGTAATACTAGACTTACAGGATTCCAATGATATCTGCCAGGATGTAGGATCATCAAATTCTCTGATTACTGGAAATATCATGACAGAAATGGAAGAACCTCTAGAGTCAGTTATGGTTCATCTAGAAAACATGGACGATGCGTCTACATCTTTTGATATGACAGATGTGAGTGGTGGATATGCTTTTGATAATATTGGATTCTATAATGATTATACCATAACCCCTGACCACAATGTGGATCACTTAAATGGGATTAATACTATAGATCTGATAAAAATTCAAAGACATGTACTAGGACTTGAAAGGTTTGATTCTCCATATAAATTAATAGCAGCTGATGTCAACGATGACAATAGAATAAATGGGCTTGACTTAATTCAACTCCGTAAGATGATTCTAGGCGTATTTACTGAGTTTCCTCAGAATGACTCATGGTTATTTGTGCCTGAGTCTCATACATTCGAGGATGAGTCTAATCCATGGGATTTTGAGGCTGAAGTAAGGATAGATGATTTATTGGCAACTAATATGGAAGCTAATTTCACTGCTGTTAAGGTAGGAGATGTAAATAATTCTGCAGTCAACAGCTCTATAGGAAAAGTGATAAACGAAAATGCTGGTTCGAATTTCTACCTGAGTGCAAAAGAACAAGAATTCAGAAGCGGAGAGTTAGTAGGTGTTCCTTTCACTGTAGAAGAAGATGCTGAAATATATGGACTCCAATTTACGATGGAATTTGATACTGAAAAGCTTTTGTTCCAAGGTGTAGACTCTGGTGTATTGGAAGTGAGTCAGGATAATTTTGCATTACTAAATAATAATATAGGAAAAATTACTTTCAGTGTTTCTTCACCAGAATTGAAATCGATATCTGAAGGTGAGAGCTTATTCTATATCTATTTCGAGTCTAAGGAGTCAGGGCAATTGAGCCAATTGGTTGATATGTCTTCTACTGTTGTAAAATCTGAAC